>NZ_JBHYJC010000044.1:0-58175 GCF_042749045.1 Streptomyces sp. NPDC059008
GAGGAATCCCCCTCGCCCGGCAGCGGCGGACCGCATGCGAAACAGCGCCTGCCAAATCACCGGTTCACCGCTCGTGGGGCCTGAACCGCGGGGCCACCTTCTCGGCGAACAGCCGCAGCGTCCGCTCGGCGTCGCGGTAGTCCGTGTAGCCCGGGTTGACCTGGATGCTGACGCACAGGTCGTCGCCGTAGCTCTCCCGGGAGGCGTCCAGCTGCCCGATCACGTCGTCCGGTGTGCCGGCCAGGATCTTGCCCGCGCTCAGCGCCTTGCCGAAGTCGTACTCGCGCGCCTTGTCGACGAGCTTGTCGTACCCCTTGTACTGGTCCGAGCTGGTCCGCAGCCATCCCGCGGCCGCCTCGGACATCAGCACGACGTGGTTGTTCTCCATCTCCTCGCCCCGCCGCAGCGCCTCGTCGCGGTCCTCGGACAGGTAGCAGTTGTACTTGAGCTGGATGCGGGCCGCGCCCTTGGCGTGACCGGCCTCCGCCCACGCCTCGCGGTAGGCGGCGAGCATCTCCACCACCACGTCATGACTGACGATCGTCGGCACGACCTGCAGGTGGTAGCCGGCCGTACCGGCGGCGGCACAGGACTCGGGGCTGGACGCGGAGGCGACGAACACGGGCGGGCCGGACTGCTGCACCGGGCGGGGCGAGAGCGTCACCGGCCCGAAGGAGTGGAACTCGCCCTCGAAGACGACGTCCTCCTCGCTCCACAGCCTGCGGCAGGCCTCGATGCCCTCGCTGAAGCGGCGGCGGCTCTCGTCGATCGACACACCCAGCCATTCGAACTCCTGGGGCAGCCAGGCACGGCCGAAGCCGACGTCCAGCCGCCCGTTGGAGATGTTGTCCAGCATCGCCAGCTTGCTCGCGAGCTGCAGCGGGTGGGTGAACGCGGGGATGACGGCGCCACTGGCGACCCGGATGGTCTTGGTGCGCGCGGCGATCGCGGAGAGCAGGGTCACCGGGTCGGGGCTGTACCCGCCGTACGGTGTGCCGTAGTGCTCCACCGTCTGCACATGCTCGAACCCGTACTCCTCCGCGATCTGGCTCAGTGCGATGGCCTCGCGATAGAACTGCCACGCGGGCTTGTGATCGGGAGTGAAGACCGGGAAAAAGTTCAGACCGAAGTCCACGGAACTCTCCTGAGGAAAAGATTGCGCCAGCATGGGCTAGGAGTGCGGCGACGAGGTGTCCAAGACGTACACCCTGCGCGGCGCGCCCTGAGGAGTACCCAAGGGGTGATCACACGTCGCCGCGGCACTCGCCGCACATACCTCCGGTGCATTCGACGGCATTCGGAGTCGATGTTCGGATGGCGTAACTGTGGCAACCGGCCGTCAGAGCCGTCAAATAACGTGGGCTATCGGCTTGATAACCGATCTGATCTCGGGGCGGAATTTCGCCAATTCCGCTGGTGGAAGTGGTGAGTTGATAGCGTCGGGGCCCCCCGCGGCGCCGGATGTGCCCAAGGCACCCCTATGCCGGCGCCGGCCACCAGACTCACCCCGGAGCCGCTGCCATGAGCACCTTGATTCTTCCCTGTGCGCCGAGCCGGCCGGAGAGCGGGCTCGACCCGGATCTCGCGGCGCTGCTCACCCGGGCCGGGCTGGACCCCTTGGGCGTCGAGGACCTCGCCCGCCGCGCCGTCGAGGAGGACCTCGACCACGGCGTGGACGTGACGACGGCCGCCACGGTCGCCGAAGACGCCGTCTGCTCGGGCGACTTCACCGCGCGCGAGGCGGGCGTGGCCGCGGGGCTCCGGGTCGCGGAGGCCGTGCTGTCGGTGGTGTGCACCGAGGAGTTCATCGTCGAGCGGCACGCCGAGGACGGCGAACGGATCGAGGCGGGCCAGGTCCTGCTGAGCGTCACCACCCGCACCCGCGACCTGCTCACCGCCGAGCGCAGCGCGCTGAACCTGCTGTGCCGGCTGTCCGGGATCGCCACCGCGACCCGGCGCTGGGCCGATGTCCTGGAAGGCACCCAGGCCAAGGTCCGCGACACCCGCAAGACCACGCCGGGCCTGCGTGCGCTGGAGAAGTACGCGGTGCGGTGCGGCGGCGGCGTCAACCACCGCATGTCGCTGTCCGACGCGGCCCTGGTCAAGGACAACCACGTCGTCGCGGCGGGCGGTGTCGCCCAGGCGTTCCGGGCCGTGCGCCGGCAGTTCCCCGGCCTGGCCGTCGAGGTCGAGGTGGACACCCTGCCCCAGGTGCGGGAGGTGCTGGACGCGGGGGCCGACCTGATCCTGCTGGACAACTTCACCCCCGCCCGGACCGCGGAGGCCGTCGCCCTCGTCGCGGGCCGCGCCCTGCTGGAGTCCTCCGGCCGCCTGACCCTGGACACCGCCCGCGCCTACGCCGACACCGGCGTCGACTTCCTCTCGGTGGGCGCCCTCACCCACTCCGTCCCGGCCCTGGACATCGGCCTGGACCTGAAGGCGCGGGACTGACCGGACGGCGAGCGGCCGCACCACATCGCGGGAGGCGCGGTCCGGCGCCCGCCTCCCGATCCGTCGGCGGACCCGGCCCTGACCCAGCGGACAGGCCCTAGGCAGCAAGCTGCCACCGCCGCGCCTTGAGGCTGCAGGAAGGTGCCAGGGCCACAAGCGGCGCGCAGTGCGCGCGCAGCATGGGCTCGCACCGGATGCCCCGGCGAGCGGAGCCCGGAGGACAAGGGACGGCGTGACGTCCGCGTCCCGGGCCCCTGACGGAGGAGCGATGGAACCACTGTCACCTTCTGCGCACCAGGACACCTTCCCCCGCGACAGCCTGCCACCGCGCGAGGAGTGGCCCGAGCTCGTCTTCGACCTGCCGGAACTGCGCTACCCCCCACGGCTCAACTGCGCCGTGGAGCTGCTCGACACCACCATCGCCCGGTTCGGCGACGGGCCGCCCGCCCTTCGTGACGATGCCGGCCGGGTCTGGTCCTACGGGCGGCTCAAGGAGCGGGTCGACAAGATCGCCCGGGTGCTGGCCGAGGACTACGGTCTGGTACCGGGCAACCGGGTACTGCTGCACGGCCCCAATTCGCCCTGGATGGCCGCCTGCTGGCTGGCCGTGCTGAAGGCCGGCGGGGTCGTGGTGACGACCATGGCGCTGCTGCGGGCCAAGGAGCTGCACGCCGTGGCGACCAAGGCCCGCGTCGGCCTCGCGCTGTGCGACGAGCACTTCACCGGCGAACTGCAGCGCGCCGGCCTGCCGGGGCTGCGCATCGTCGCCTACGGGGGCGCCGACTGCGAGCTGAACCGGCGGGCGGCGCGGGGGGCCGCCGGGTTCACCGCGGTGGACACGGCCGCGGACGACGTGGCGCTGATCGCCTTCACCTCGGGCACCAGCGGGCAGCCCAAGGCGACGATGCACTTCCACCGCGACGTACTCGCCATCGCCGACACCTTCTCGGCACACGTCCTGCGGCCCCGGCCCGACGACCTCTTCGCCGGCAGCCCGCCGCTCGCCTTCACCTTCGGCCTCGGCGGCCTGCTGGTCTTCCCGCTGCGGGCCGGCGCGTCGGCGCTGCTGCTGCCGGCCGCCTCCCCCGGGGAGCTGTTCGGCGCGGTGGGCCGGCACGGGGTCACCGTGCTGCTCACCGCGCCCACCGCCTACCGCACGGCGCTGCGGCGGATCGAGACCTACGATCTGCGGTCGCTGCGGCGTTGCGTGTCGGCCGGGGAAGCGCTGCCCGCGGACACCTGGCACGCCTTCGAGCGGGCCACCGGCCAACGGATCATCGAGGGCATCGGCTCCACGGAGATGCTGCACGTCTTCATCTCGGCCGCCGACGACGACATCCGGCCCGGCGCGACCGGCAGGCCGGTGCCCGGGTTCCGCGCCCGGGTGGTCGACGAGGAGGGCGCCCCGCTCCCGGACGGCGTGCCGGGGCGGCTCGCCGTACAGGGGCCGACCGGGTGCCGCTACCTCAGCGACGAGCGGCAGCGGGCGCAGGTGCAGAACGGCTGGAACATCACCGGCGACATCTACGTCCGCGACGCCGACGGCTACTACCGCTACCAGGCCCGCGCCGACGACATGATCGTCACCGCCGGCTACAACGTCGCCGCCCCCGAGGTGGAGCAGGCGATGATCCGCCACCCGGCCGTCCTGGACTGCGGGGTGGTCGGCGTGCCCGACCCGGAGCGCGGCCAGGTCGTCAAGGGCTTCGTCGTCCTCGCGCCCGGCTTCGACGCGGGCGAGGAACTCGCCCGGGACATCAAGGAGTTCGTCAAGTCCGAGATCGCGCCGTACAAGTACCCGCGGCTCGTGGAGTTCGTCGCCGCGCTCCCGTTCGGCGACACCGGAAAGCTGCAGCGCCATGTGCTGCGGGCCGCTCTGGCGGCGGACCGCGCATGACCGGTGGGCGGCGTGTTCGTCTCGTCCGGGCCCCTGGCCGACCGGCCGTCCTCTTCTTCCAGGCAGGTGAGTTCTGATGTCGCTGACGGAGGCCGTCGGCGCCGCTTCGACCGCGCGGCGGGTGACGCAGTGGACCACTCCCGCCGGGGTGAGCGTGCACCGCTCGATCACCCCGGCCGGCAGCGCCCGGCTCCTGCGGGCCGGGCTGGAGAGCGCGCTCGACCGCCGGCGCGGCATGCTGCGGTTCCGCGGCGACGACGTCGTGATCGGCTACGCCGACCCCCCGGTCGAGGTGAGTGTGCGCGGCGACCGGGTCGGCGTCCGCGCGCTCAACTCCCGTGGCCGGGTGCTGCTCCCCGCGCTGCGCGGGGCGCTGGACGCGGTCCTGACGGAACGACAGGCCGACGCGGACGAGGTCTCTGGGCGGGTTCCCGGGCGCACCGGGATCTTCGCGGAGGAGGAGCGCACCTCGCACGCCGGCGTCTTCGCGGCGGTGCGTGCGCTGCTGCGGGCCATGGCCGCGTCCGAGGACCGGCTGCTGGGGCTGTACGGCGCCTTCGGCTACGACCTGCTGTTCCAGGTGGACCCCGTCGAGCTGCGCCAGCGGCGCGATCCGGACGACCGCGACCTGGTGCTGCACCTGCCGGACGAGATCTACGAGCTCGACCTGCGCCGCGACGAGGCGGTCCGGCACGCCTACGAGTTCACCGTCGGCCGGGAGCGCACCGAAGGGCTGCCGCGCGCCACCGGCGCCGCGGAGTTCACCCCCGGCGCCCCCCGCCGGCTGCGCGACCACGCGCCCGGCGAGTACGCCCGGGTGGTCTCCCGGGCCAGGGAACTGTTCCGCTCGGGCGACCTGTTCGAGGTGGTCCCCGGCCAGGTCTTCCGCCGCCCCTGCGCACAGCCGCCCTCCGTGCTCTTCCGGCGGCTGCGGGAGAGCAACCCCGCTCCGCACAGCCTGCTGGCCAACCTCGGGGAGCGGGAGTACCTGGTCGGTGCCTCGCCCGAGATGTTCGTACGGGTCCGGCACGAGGCCGGCGCGGCCGGCGCGGGCGACCACCTGGTGGTGGAGTCCTCGCCGATCAGCGGGACCATCCGGCGGGGCCGCGACGCCATGGAGGACGCCGAGCACATCCGCCGGCTGCTCAACTCCGCCAAGGAGGAGTCCGAGCTCACCATGTGCACGGACGTCGACCGCAACGACAAGGCCCGCGTCTGCGTGCCCGGTTCCGTCCAGGTCACCGCCCGGCGTCGGATCGAGAAGTACGCGACGCTCATCCACACCGTGGACCGGGTGCGCGGCGTGCTCGCGCCGGGGCGCGACGCCCTCGACGGCTTCCTCGCCCATCTGTGGGCGGTGACCGTCACCGGGGCGCCCAAGATGGCGGCGGTGGAGTTCATCGAGCGCGAGGAGCGCTCACCGCGCCGCTGGTACGCGGGGGCGGTGGGGTGCCTCGGCTTCGACGGCAGCCTGGACACGGTGCTGACCCTGCGCACCATCCAGGTGCGCGACGGCGTGGCGACGGTACGGGCCGGGGCGACGCTGCTGTACGACTCCTCGCCGGCGGCGGAGGAGGCCGAGACCGAACTCAAGGCCGAGGCGCTGCTCCGGGTGCTGGACGGACCGGTGCCGGCCGCCGGGCCGCCGGCCGCGGGCCGGGACCGGCCGGGCGAGGGCCTGCGGATCCTGATGGTCGACCACCGCGACTCGTTCGCCCACTGCCTGGCCGACTGTCTGCGCCAGACCGGTGCGAGCGTGGCGACCTACCGGGCCCCCGGCCATCTGCCGATGCTGGCCCGGGAGCGGCCCGACCTGCTGGTGCTCTCGCCGGGACCGGGCCGCCCCGCGGACTTCGGGCTGGGCGCGACGCTCACCGAGGCCGAGCGGCTGGGCCTGCCGGTCTTCGGGGTGTGCCTGGGTCTGCAGGGGCTCGTCGAGCACTTCGGCGGCACGCTGGGCGTGCTGGAGCGGCCGGTGCACGGCAAGCCGTCCCGGGTCAGGGTGACCGCCGGGGACAGCCGCCTGCTGGCCGGCCTGCCCCGGGAGTTCGAGGTGGGGCGCTACCACTCGCTGTACGCCACCGCGGCGCGGCTGCCCGCCGAGCTGCGGGTGACCGCCGAGACCGCGGACGGCGTGGTCATGGCCGTCGAGCACCGTGAACGGCCGCTGGCCGCCGTCCAGTTCCACCCGGAGTCGATCATGACCGCCGGAGAGCGGATCGGCCACCTGGTGGTCGAGGGCGCCGTGACCTCCCTGGTCCGCCCCCGGGCGGGCGCCGGGGCGAACGGGCCACAGCCGTGAGCCGGCGGCACGGACCGGCCCACCGCACATCCACGACAAGGAGAACCCGTATGGTCGGTCGGCCGCTTCGGATCGGCATCGTCGGTGCCGGGCCACGAGGGCTGTCGGTGCTGGAGCGACTGTGCGCCAACGAGCGCGCGGCGCCCGCGCACCCCGCCGTCGTCGTCCACCTCGTCGATCCGTTCCGGCCGGGCGCGGGTCAGGTCTGGCGCACCTCGCAGTCCCGGCATCTGCTGATGAACACCGTCGCCTCGCAGATCACCGTGTACACCGACGCCGGCGTGAGCATGGCGGGCCCGGTCGAACCCGGTCCCGGCCTGTACGACTGGGCCCGTTCGCTGTCCCTGACGGGGCCGCTGGAGGAGCCGTTCGGCACGTACGACGACGAGACCCTCGCCGAGGCCCGGGACCTGGGGCCGGACGCCTACCCCACCCGCGCCTTCTACGGCCGCTACCTGGAGGCCGCCTACCACCGGATCGTGGCCGGGGCACCGGACCATGTCACCGTGTGCGTCCACCGGACCCGGGCGGTCGCGCTCGACGACGAGGGCGGCACGCGGGCCGGTGCGCAGCTGCTGACGCTGGCGGACGGCACCAAGCTGGCCGGGCTCGACGCCGTCGTGCTCGCGCAGGGGCACGTCCCCGCCCGGCCCACCCGCGAGGAGGAGCAGTTCACCGCCTCGGCGCGGGATTCGGGGCTGCGCCACGTACCGCCGGCCAACCCCGCCGATGTGGACGTCACGCAGATCCGGCCCGGTGAGGCGGTGCTGCTGCGGGGCCTGGGACTCACCTTCTTCGACTACCTGGCGCTGTTCACCATCGGCCGCGGGGGCTCCTTCGAGCGGACCGACCGCGGGCTGGTCTACCACCGCTCGGGGCACGAGCCGCGGCTGTACGCCGGCTCGCGGCGCGGCGTCCCGTACCACGCACGCGGCGAGAACGAGAAGGGGGCGCACGGCAGGCACCGTCCGCTGCTGCTGACCGCGGACGTGATCGACGGGCTGCGCCGGCGTGCGGAGCGCGGTGAGCGGGTGCGGTTCCGCACCGATCTGTGGCCGCTGATCGCCACGGAGGTCGAGTGCGTCTACTACGGCACCTGGCTGACCGCGCACGGCCGCGGCGCGGAGCGGGAGCGCTTCAGCGAGCAGTACCCGGCCGCCGCCGACGCCGCGTCCCGGCGGCGCCTGCTGGACGCCTACGCCGTCCCCGTCGCCGAGCGGTGGGACTGGGAGCGGATCGCCGCGCCCCACGGCGGACGGTCGTTCGCCGGCCGGGCGGAGTTCCGCGGCTGGCTGCTTGCGCATCTGCGGCGCGATGCGCGCGAGGCCCGGGCCGGCAACGTCGGCGGACCGCTCAAGGCCGCCCTGGACGTGCTGCGCGATCTGCGCAACGAGATCCGGCTCGTGGTCGACCACGGCGGCCTGGACGGCGCCTCCTACCGGGACGACCTGCAGGGCTGGTACACCCCGCTCAACGCGTATCTGTCCATCGGCCCGCCCACCTCCCGCATCGAGGAGATGACCGCGCTGATGGAGGCGGGCGTGCTCGACGTCCTGGGGCCCGGGATACAGGTGCGGCACGACGCCGAACGGAGGGCCTTTCGCGCCCGCTCCTCGGTGCCCGGTCCCGAGATCGACGCGCGGGTGCTGATCGAGGCGCGGCTGCCGGACCCGGACCTGCGCCGCACCGGCGACCCCCTGCTGCGCCATCTGCTGGAGACCGGCCAGTGCGCCCCCTACCGCATCGCCGCCGACGACGGCACGGACCACGAGACCGGTGGCCTCGCGGTCACGGCCCGCCCCTACCACCTGGTCGACGCCCGTGGGCGGGCGCACCCGCGGCGGCTGGCCTACGGGGTCCCCACCGAAGCCGTGCACTGGGTCACCGCCGCCGGGATACGCCCCGGCGTGGACTCGGTCACCCTCGGCGACTCCGATGCCATGGCCCGCGCCGTCCTCGCCCTGCCGCCGGCTGCCGCGCCCGCCCCGGACATCGCCCACCAGGCGTCATGACCGCCGCCGATCCCCGCGCCGCGTCGGCGCTGCGCCAGGCCGTCGCGGAGCTTGGGAGCCTGCCACCGCTGGTGTTCCCCGACGAGTGCGACCGGCTGCGTGCACGCCTCGCGGCGGTCGCCCGCGGCGAGGCGTTCGCGCTGCTGGGCGGCGGCGGTGCGCCGTCCGGCGGGATGCTGACGACCCTGCTGCGGATGGCCGTCGTGCTGTCCTACGCGGGTTCGGTCCCGGTGGTGAAGGTGGCCGGGACGGCCGGGGGCGACGGGCCGGCCGGCACGCCGGGTCCGCACACCCCGGACGCGGAGCGGCTGCGGCGGACGTACCGCGCCGCGGCGGCCGCCCTGAACCTGCTGCGCGGCGGCCTCACCGCCGGCCACCACGCCGATCTGCGACGCACGCACCGCGCCATCGAGGACTTCGTGGCGCGCTCCCCCGCGCGGGCCCGCCATGGCCGTCTGACCCGGGGACTCGGCGCGGCGATCCGCTTCATGGAGGCCTCCGGAGCCACCGGGAACACGCCGCACGCCACGGAGTTCTTCGCCGGCCACGCGGCGCACCCGCTGGAGTACGAGTCCGCGCTGACCCGGGTCGACGAACGCAGCGGACCGGCGTACGGCCTGTCGGGCCACCTGGTCTGGATCGGCGGGGGCGCCCGGCGGCCCGACGGTGCGCAGGTGGAGTTCGCCGCGGGCATCCGCAATCCGCTCGGGGTCGTGCTCGGTCCCGCCGCGACGGCCGACGAGGCGCTGGCGCTGATCGACCGCCTCGACCCCGAACTCGCTCCGGGGCTGCTGACGTTCCTCGTCCGCATGGGCGCTGCGGCGGTATACGACCGGCTGCCCGAACTGGTGACGAAGGTCGGCGCGAGCGGCGCCCAGGTGGGCTGGGTGTGCGACCCGCTGCACGACGTCCTGGAGGAGGTCGGCGCCTTCTTCGAGGTGCACCGGGCACTGGGCACCCATCCGGGCGGCGTCCGGCTGGAGTTGACCGGAGACGTGGAGCCGACCGCGGGCGGTCCGCTCCTGAGCCCGGACCAGGCACTCGACCTCGCCTTCGCGATCGCCGGGTGGTACGCAGGCCGGTGACCTACGGGCGCGTCGACCGGGGCGCGGCGGAGCGCGTGCGGGCCCGAACGCGGGCTGTGGGCACCGCAGTTGCGCACCGCGGTTGTTTCATCACCTCGATGGTTAAACTCAAGCAATGAACTTATCGGCTTCCCCGCTGACCCTGGAGGTCATCGACCTCATCGGCACGATGGTGTCCCGCTTCCACGACGAGTACGAAGCGGCCGCGGCCGAACACCGGCTCACCGGCGCCCAGGCCCGCCTGCTGGCACTGCTCTCCCACGGGCCGCTGCCGATGCGCAGGATCGCCGAGCAGCTCAAGTGCGAACCGTCCAACGTGACCGGCCTCGCCGACCGCCTCGAAGCCCGCGGCCTGGTACAGCGCCGCCCCGACCCCGCCGACCGCCGCGTCAAGCTGGTCGCCGCCACCGACGCGGGCCGCCGCACCGCCGACCTCCTGCGCCGCTCACTGGACTTCGCCCGCGAGCCGCTGGCCGCACTGCCGGACCAGGACCGCGCGACCCTGCGGGATCTGCTGCGCCGGATACTGGCCTGACCGGACGCGCGGAGCCGGGTGGCCCGGGACGACCCGGCTCCGCGCACGCACACGGGCGTCAGGGCTTGCGGGCGGCGATGATGCCGTAGCCGATCTGCGGCAGGTCCCCGAAGCGCTCGATGATGTCGGCGGCCTCGGAGAGCTGCTCGCTGAACGCGTCGTCGAACGTCTCCTTGGTCTGCCGGATGGCGGCCGCGGCCAGCGTGTGGCTGCGCCGTACGTTCTCGCCGATGTCCAGTACCTCGACGACCTCCAGGCCGGCCTTCTCCATGTGGGCGACGTACTCGTCGGCGTCGCCGATCGGGGGGATCTGGAACAGCCTGCGGTTGGCCGCCACGATCTCGGTCTCCCGGGCGTCCAGTTCACCCTGCTGGTACGGGTTCGCCGTCACCAGCGTGCCGCCGGGGCGCAGCACTCGCGTCGCCTCGGCGATGGCCTTGGCGCGGTCGGACATGTGCAGGAAGGACTCGATGGCGTAGACGCGGTCGAAGTGGCCGTCGGCGAAGGGCAGGTCCATGCCGTCGGCCTGCCGGAAGGACACCTGGCCGCTGTTCTCGCCGGCCTCGGGCCGGGCGGCGGCCACTTCCGCCTGCTGGGCGCTGATCGTGACACCGGTGACATGCACATCGCGCCCGCCCGCGATGTGGACGGCGGGCTTGCCGCTGCCGCAGCCGATGTCCAGCACGCGCAGGCCCGGTGAGAGGTCGAGCCGGTCGGCGACCATGTCGGTCAGCGTGTCGGTGGCCTGGGCGACCGACGCGTCGTCGTCCTCGCTTCGCCAGTAGCCCAGATGAATATTTCCCCCCATCACTTCGGAGAGGAGATCGGTCGACTGGTCGTACATGCTGCCCACGTCCGCCGCGGTGGGTATTTGCTGTTCGGCCATCCCTGATATGCCTTTCCCTCATTCCCCGGCCGGTGCGCCCGCACCGCCGGACGGACGCTACAAACAGCCAAGTCCGTTTGTCAACGGATCACTTCACCTACCCACGGCGACTTTCCCCGAATTATTCACCGCATTTACCTGAATTTTGGGCCGGGCGTTTTGTTTTTCCTCGGCAAATCACCGCTCGCACCGCCCGGCGGCCTGCATAGCAGAAGTTATCAGCCTCATCGGCCGAGTTATTGGACAGTACAGCAGGCGTCGGGTGTACTGATTAACGCGTGATCACATCAGGGACTCTGCAAAGTCGCAGACCCTGCGAGCGAACCGGGCCCGGCCATCGAGCAGGGCTGGTGGGAACTGACAACAGACGGGCCAGCGGGCGCAGGCGCGACCGGCGTGAGCAGCTTCACACCACCAGGGCCCGGTCCCCATATCTCGGTCCATTGAAATCCTGGTTCGTGACTGTCACCTGACATTCGCCCGCCGTCGGTCTTTGGGGGAGTTTCATGCGCACCGCTCAAGTTTTCCCGCAGGACAGCACCAGCGTGGAGAACGATCCCATCGCCGTCGTCGGCCTGGCCTGTCGATTTCCCGGGGCGCCGAACCCGGATGCCTACTGGAAGCTGCTGAGCACCGGCACCGACGCCGTATCCGAATCCCGTCCCGACCGCCCGACCGGTAACCGCCCGGGTGGCTTCCTGGACCACGTCGACCGGTTCGATCCCGAATTCTTCGACATCTCGCCCCGTGAAGCGGCCGCCATGGACCCGCAGCAGCGGCTGGCTCTCGAATTGAGCTGGGAGGCATTCGAGGACGCCGGGATCGTCTCCGCGGACCTGAAAGGCCACCGGGTCGGCGTCTTCGTGGGAGCCATGTGGGACGACTACGCCGCCGTGCTGCACCGGCGCGGCGAGGGCGCGGCCACCCAGCACAGCATGACCGGTCTGCATCGCAGCATCATCGCCAACCGGGTGTCGTACACCTTCGATCTGCGCGGGCCCAGCATGGTGCTGGACACCGGGCAGTCGTCCTCGCTGGTCGCGGTGCACACGGCCTGCGAGAGCCTGCGCCGGGGCGAGGCCGCGCTCGCGCTGGCGGGCGGGGTGAACCTCAACCTCGCGCCGGAGAGCACCCGGTACTCCGAGAAGTTCGGCGGGCTGTCCCCGGACGGCCGCTGCTTCACCTTCGACGCCCGCGCCAACGGCTACGTCCGCGGCGAGGGCGCCGGACTCGTCGTGCTCAAACCCCTCTCCCGGGCCCTCGCCGACAACGACCGCATCCACTGCGTGATCGAGGGCACCGCGATGAACAACGACGGTGCGAGCGAGGGGCTCACCGTCCCCAGTTCCCGGGCGCAGGAGGAGGTGCTGCGCGAGGCGTACCGCAAGGCCGGCGTCGCCGACCTGTCCGACGTGCAGTACGTGGAGCTGCACGGCACCGGGACGAAGAAGGGCGACCCGCTGGAGTCCGCCGCGCTCGGCGCGGTGTTCGGCGCGGACCGGAGCCAGGGCGCACCGCTGCGCGTCGGGTCGGTGAAGACCAACATCGGGCATCTGGAAGCCGCCGCGGGTATCGCCGGACTCATCAAGACGGCACTGAGCATCAGGCACCGACAGATCCCGCCGAGCCTCAACTTCCGCACCCCCAGCCCCCAGATCCCCTTCGACGAGTGGAACCTGCGGGTGCAGACGGAGCTGAGCGGATGGCCGCGCGGTAAGGCCCCGCTGCTGGCGGGCGTCAGCTCCTTCGGCATGGGCGGCACCAACTGCCATGTGGTGCTCTCGGACGCCCACACCAGGGCCGCGGACGCCCCCAGCGGCCACGGCCGGGCATCCGCCGGCCGTCCCACCGGGGCCTCGCCGCTGCTGCCGTGGGTGCTCTCGGGGCGGTCCGCGGCCGCGCTGCGCGCCCAGGCGGAGCGACTGCGCGACCATGTCGCCGCCCACCCCGAACTGGACCCGGCGGACGTCGGGTTCTCCCTCGCCGCCCACCGCACCGCCTTCGAGGAGCGCGCCGTCGTCCTGGGCGGTGAGCGCGGCGACCACCTCGGCGGCCTGGACGCCCTCGTACGCGACGCGCCCGCGCCGAACCTGGTGCGCGGCACCACCCGGGGCGCGGGCCGGACCGCGTTCCTGTTCACCGGGCAGGGCAGCCAGCGCCCCGGGATGGGACGCCACCTCCACGCGACGGTTCCGGCGTTCGCCGACGCGCTAGACGAGGTGTGCGCCCAGCTGGACACCGAGCTGCCCCACCGGCTCAAGGACCTGCTCTTCGCCGAGCCCGGTACGCCCGAGGCGGCCCTGCTGGACGAGACGCGGTTCACCCAGGCCGCGCTGTTCGCGGTGGAGGTCGCGCTCTACCGCCTGATGCGGCGGTGCGGGCTGCGCCCGGACTTCCTGCTCGGCCACTCCATCGGCGAGCTCACCGCCGCCCATGTCGCCGGGGTGCTCTCCCTCGCCGACGCCTGCACCCTGGTCGCCGCCAGGGGCCGGCTGATGCAGCAGGCCACCGCGGGCGGCGCCATGTTCGCGCTGCAGGCCGACGAGCGGGAGGTCCGCGCCGCGCTGGCCGGCCACGAGCGGCTGGTCTCGGTCGCCGCCCTCAACGGCCCGCACACCACGGTGGTATCCGGCGACCGGGAGGCGGCCGGGGCCGTCGCCGCCGGGTTCGCGGCCGACGGCCGCAAGACCAAGCGGCTGCGGGTCAGCCACGCCTTCCACTCGCCGCACATGGACGGCGTACTGGACGAGTTCCGGGACGTGGCCCGGCAGTTGAGCTACCACGCCCCGGACATCCCGCTGGTCTCCAACGTCACCGGGCGGCCGGCCACGGCGGACGAACTCGGCTCGCCGGAGTACTGGACGCGGCACATCCGGGAGGCCGTGCGCTACCACGACGGTGTCCGCCTGCTGCGGTCCGAGGGCGTCACGAGCTATCTGGAGCTCGGTCCCGGCGGGCTGACCGCGATGACCCGGGAGAGCCTGGCCGCGGACGGCGGGCGGCCCGGCGCCGCGGTCGTCCCCCTGCTGCGCGACGGCCGGCCGGAGGACCGCACGGTGGCCGCCGCGCTCGCCGAGGCGTTCGTGCGCGGGGCCGCGGTGGACTTCACGCCGCTCACCGGGTCCTTCGGGGCGCGGGTCGAGCTGCCGACGTACGCCTTCCAGCGGCGGCCGTACTGGATCGGCGGGGCGGACGAGGCGCACACCGCGGCGCGCGCGGATGCCACGGCCGGTGCCGTGCCGGCTCCGCCCGCGGCGCAGGAGCGGTCCGAGCCGGTCGCGGCCGTCGCCGGGGCGGACGTGGCGGAGCTGGTGCGGGCGAGTGTGGCGACGGTGCTCGGGCACCTCTCGTCCGACACCGTCGACACCGGCAGGACGTTCAAGGAGCTGGGCTTCGACTCGCTCACCGCGGTCGAGTTCCGCGACCGGGTGGCCGAGGCGACCGGTCTGGCGCAGCTGGCCCCCACCCTGATCTACAACTACCCGACACCGGCCGAACTGGTGCGCCATCTGCGGGCCGAGCTGTCGGGCGAGCAGCCGACCGCCGAGGACCCGCGGCCGGCGGCGGCCGGTCACGACGAGCCGATCGCCATCGTGGGCATGGGCTGCCGCTTCCCCGGCGGGGTGCGGTCGCCGGAGGACCTGTGGCGGCTCGTGGCCGACGGCGAGGACGCCGTCTCCGCGTTCCCCACCGACCGCGGCTGGCCCACCGACGCACTCCGCGACCCGGAGAACCCGGACGTCCGGTACTCCCGGGAGGGCGGGTTCCTCTACGACGCGGCCGCCTTCGACGCGGGCTTCTTCGGGATCAGCCCGCGCGAGGCGCTCGCCATGGACCCCCAGCAGCGGCTGGTGCTGGAGACGGCCTGGGAGGCGCTGGAGCGGGCGGGCATCGACCCCACGGCGCTGCGCGGCAGCCAGGTCGGGGTGTTCGCCGGCGCGACCGCGCAGGACTACGGCCCCAGGCTGGGCGAGCCGGCCGAGGGCGCGCAGGGCTATCTGCTGACCGGCAACACCGCCAGCGTCATCTCCGGCCGGGTGGCCTACACCCTCGGCCTGGAGGGCCCGGCGGTCACCGTGGACACGGCCTGCTCGTCGTCGCTGGCGGCGCTGCACATGGCGAGCCGGTCCCTCCGGCAGGGCGAGTGCACGATGGCGCTGGCCGGCGGGGTGACGGTGATGGCGACGCCGGGCATGTTCGTGGAGTTCGCCCAGCAGCGCGGTCTGGCGCCCGACGGCCGCTGCAAGCCGTTCGCGGCCGCCGCCGACGGCACCGGCTGGAGCGAGGGCGTGGGCATGGTGGTCCTGGAGCGGCTGTCGGACGCCCGGCGCCACGGCCACCGGGTGCTCGCGCTGGTGCGCGGCTCGGCGGTCAACCAGGACGGCGCCAGCAACGGCCTGACGGCGCCGAACGGACCGTCGCAGGAGCGGGTGATCCGCCAGGCGCTGGCCGACGCCCGGGTGTCCGCACGGGACGTCGACGCGGTGGAGGCGCACGGCACGGGCACGAGGCTGGGCGATCCGATCGAGGCGCAGGCGCTGGTGGCCACCTACGGCCGGGACCGGGCCGACGGCGAGCCGCTGCGGCTGGGATCGGTGAAGTCGAACATCGGGCACACCCAGGCGGCCGCCGGGGTGGCCGCGGTGATCAAGATGGTGATGGCGCTGCAGCACGGCCGGCTGCCCGCCAGCCTGCACATCGACCGGCCGACCCCGCATGTGGACTGGTCCGCGGGCTCGGTGGCGCTGCTGACCGACGGCGTGCCGTGGCCGGCGGGCGAACGGGTGCGCCGGGCGGGCGTCTCCTCGTTCGGCATCAGCGGCACCAACGTCCACGCCATCTTGGAGGAGGCCCCCGCCGACGACGGGCCCGCGTCCGGGCCCGCCGACCGGCCCGCCGCACCGACGGGCCCGGTGGCCTGGCCGCTGTCGGCGAAGACCCCGCAGGCGCTGCGCGGCCAGGCCGCCGTTCTGCGGACGCACCTGGACGACTGTGACGGGCTCGACGCCGCCGACGTGGGCTACTCCCTGGCGACCACCCGGGCCGCGTTCGAGCACCGCGCCGTGCTGATCGGCGACGACCGGCGGCAACTGGCCGCCGCCCTGGACACGCTGGCGCAGGACGCCCCGTCGGAGACGGTGGTCCGGGGCCTGGCCGTCCCCGGCGCGGAAAGGGTGTTCGTCTTCCCGGGGCAGGGCGCGCAGTGGGACCGGATGGCGGTCGAACTCCTGGACTCCTCGGCGGTGTTCCGCGAGCGGATGGAGGAGTGCGCGGCGGCGCTCGGCGAGGTCGTGGACTGGTCGCTGCTGGACGTGCTGCGCGGTGCCCCCGGCGCGCCGACCCTGGAGCGGGTCGACGTCGTACAACCGGTGCTGTTCGCGATGATGGTGTCGCTGGCCCGGCTGTGGGAGTCCTACGGTGTGCGGCCGACCGCGGTGATCGGGCACAGCCAGGGCGAGATCGCCGCGGCCTGCGTCGCGGGCGGGCTGACCCTGGCGGACGCCGCGCGGATCGTGGCGCTGCGCAGCCAGGCGCTGACCGCGATCTCCGGGCGCGGCGGGATGGTGTCGGTGTCGCTGTCGGCCGAGCGGGTGCGCCGACTGCCCTGCTGGGACGAGCGTCTCGACCTCGCCGTGGTCAACGGCCCCTCGTCGGTGGTGGTCTCCGGAGAGCCGGCCGCGCTGGAGGAGCTGCTGGCGGTGTGCGCCGCCCGCGACATCCGCGCCAAGCAGATACCGGTGAGCTACGCGGCGCACTCCGCGCAGGTCGAGGCCATTCGCGAGCGGCTGCTGGACGCGCTGAGCGAGGTCGAGCCCCGCGCGGGCGAGGTCCCCTTCTACTCGACGGTGACCGGGGAACTGCTCGACACCGGCACGCTCGACGCCGAGTACTGGTACCGCAACCTGCGCGAACCGGTCCAGTTCGAGCGGGCCATGGGCACGGTCCTGAAGAAGGGCCACACGCTGCTGGTCGAGGTCAGCCCGCACCCGGTGCTCGGCGTCGGCGCCCAGGAGGCCATCGACGCACTCGGCGGGTCCGGCGCGGTCGTGGGCTCGCTGCGCCGCGGCGAGGGCGGCCCCCGGCGGTTCCTGACCTCGCTCGCGCAGGCCCATGTGCTCGGCGCCCCGGTGGACTGGACGGCCGTCTTCGCCGGCTCCGGCGCGACGCGGACGCAGCTGCCCACCTACTCCTTCCAGCACCAGCGGTACTGGCTGACGCCGCCCGAGCCCGAGGCCGCCGTGGCGCGGGGCGACGGGGCACAGGCGCGGTTCTGGCAGGTGGTGGAGCGCGGCGACGCGGAGGGGCTGGCCGCCGAGATCGGCCTCCAGGACCCGGACGCCCTGCGCGCGTTGCTCCCGACGCTGTCCGCGTGGCGCCGTCGACAGAGCGAGCGGGCCCTGGTCGACTCCTGGCGCTACCAGGTCACATGGCAGCCGTTGCCGCAGATGCCGGTGGGCACTTTGACCGGCCGGTGGCTGGTGCTGCTGCGCGAGGGCGCCGAGCGGCAGCAGTCCGCGGCGGCCGCCGTGGACGCCCTGGGCCGCAGCGGCGCACAGGTGGTCACGCTGGCGGTGCGGCCCGGCATCGGGCGGAGCGACCTGGCGCAGCGGCTGCGTGCCGCGGCCGGCGAGGGGCCTCAGCCGGCCGGTGTGCTGTCGCTGCTGGCACCGTCGGCGCCCGCCGGGCCGGTGCTCCCCTCGGGCTCGGAGCAGTGGGCCGACGCTTTGACGCTGGTCCAGGCGCTCGGCGACGCCGAGATCCCGGCACGGCTGTGGTGGGTGACCCAGGGCGCGGTGGCCGTGGGCGCCGGTGACACGGTGGCCTCGCCCGACCAGGCGCAGGTATGGGGTCTGGGCCGGGTCGCCGCCGTGGAGTTCCCCGAGCGCTGGGGCGGACTGGTCGATCTGCCTGCGGAGGCGGGCAGCGCCGTCGTCGGGCGGCTGCCGGCCGTGCTGGCCGGTCCGTCGGCCGCGCAGGGCGAGAACCAGGTGGCGCTGCGCGCGGCGGGGGTGTTCGCCCGCAGGCTGGTGCGCGCACCGCGACCCGACAGCGCCCCTGGGCGGCGCTGGGAGCCGCGCGGCACCGCGCTGGTCACCGGCGGCACCGGCGCGCTCGGCGCGCACGCCGCGCGCTGGCTGGCCGAGCGGGGCGCCGAGCACCTCGTACTGGTCAGCCGCAGCGGGCCACAGGCGGCGGGCGTCGCCGCGCTGGAGGAACAGCTGACGGCCCTCGGCGCGCGGGTCACCGTCCTCGCCTGCGACGTCGGCGACCGTGACGCGCTGGCCCGGCTGCTGGCCGGGCTGGAGGCGGACGGCAGCCCGGTGCGCACCGTCGTCCACACGGCGGGCCTGATCGAGAACACCCCGCTCGACTCGCTGACCCCGCAGCGCTTCGCGGAGGTGGTACGGGCCAAGGCCGACGCCGCGCTGCATCTGCACGAGCTCACCCGCGACCGGGACCTGGACGCCTTCGTGCTGTTCTCCTCCGTCTCCGGGATGTGGGGCAGCGCGGGCAACGGCGGTTACGCGGCGGCGAACGCCTTCCAGGACGCCCTCGCGGAGTACCGCAGGTCGCAGGGCCTGCCGGCCACTTCGGTGATCTGGGGCCCGTGGGCCGGCGACGGGATGATGGCCCGCGACGGTATGGACGAGACGGTGGTCCGCCACGGGATCCGGCTGCTGGACCCGGAACGGGCGGTCGAGACGCTCGGGCAGTGCCTTGACGCCGACGCCTCGGCGCCGGTCGTCGTCGACGTGGACTGGGCCGCGTTCTTCCCGGCGTTCACCGCGAAGAGCCCGAGCCTGCTCTTCGCCGAGGTGCCCGAAGTGCGGCGGGCGGCCGAGGAGTCGGCGGCGCCGGGGCCGGAGGGCGCCGACGCCGACGCCGCCGCGACATGGGCGACACGGCTCGCGGAGCTGGCGCCGGCGCGCCGCCGGGAGACCGCCTCCCGGCTCGTGCGCGGACAGGTGGCGGCCGTACTGGGCTACGCCGACGCGGACGCGGTCGGTGACCGTGCGCCCTTCAAGGACCTGGGCGTCGACTCGGTGATCGCGGTGGAGCTGCGCAACCGGATCCAGGCCGACACCGGGCTGCGGCTGCCGGTCACCGTGGTGTTCGACCACCCCACACCGGCGCGGCTGGTGGATTTCCTGCTGGCTGCGGCGATCGGGGACGACCGGGCACCCGACACGGAAATCCCGGAGCCGGTCAGCGAGAAGGAACTACAGCGCAAGAAGGAACTGCTTGACGCGGAAGCACGGATAAACGAGATGGACGCCGACGACCTGGTGCGGCTCATGCTCGGCGAAGAGTAGCAACGCACCGAAGAGAACTCCGTTCCAAGGCAACCGATCTGTGAGGAACCATGGCCACGTCGCCGGATAAAATCGTCGATGCCCTGCGCGCGTCAATGAAGGAGACGGAGCGGCTGCGGCAGGAGAACGAGGATCTGCTCTCCGCCGCGCACGAGCCGATCGCCATCGTCGGCATGGGCTGCCGGCTGCCCGGCGACGTCCGCAGCCCGGAGCAGTTCTGGCAGCTCATCGCCTCGGGCGGCGACGCGATCTCGGGGTTGCCGACGGACCGGGGCTGGGATCTGGAGGCTTTGTTCGACCCGGACGCGGACCGCTCGGGCACCGTGTACACGCGCCACGGCGGATTTCTCGGCGATATCGCCGAATTCGACGCCGAGTTCTTCGGGATCAGCCCGCGCGAGGCGACCGCGATGGACCCGCAGCAGCGGCTGCTGCTGGAGACCTCCTGGGAAACGCTGGAGCGCGCCGGAATCGATCCGACGACGCTGCAGGGCAGTCGCACCGGTGTGTATCTGGGAACCGCCTTCCAGGATTACGCGACGCGCGCCAAGCCGGCCGAACTCGGTGAATACGAGGGGTATTTCCTGACCGCGGGGGCGGCGAGCGTGCTCTCGGGCCGCATCGCGTACACGCTCGGCCTCGAAGGCCCGGCGGTCACCGTCGACACCGCCTGCTCGGCGTCGCTGGTGGCGATCCACGCCGCGTGCCAGGCGCTGCGCCGCGCCGAGTGCACCCTCGCGCTGGCCGGTGGCGTCACCGTGATGACCACCCCCCATCAGCTGCAGGGGTTCAGCCGGCAGCGCGGGCTGTCCCCGGACGGGCGGTGCCGGTCCTTCGCGGCGGCGGCGGACGGCACGGGCCTGTCCGAAGGCGTCGGCGTGCTGCTGCTGGAGCGGCTGTCCGACGCCCAGCGGCTCGGCCACCAGGTCCTGGCCGTGGTGCGCGGCAGCGCCACCAACCAGGACGGGGCGAGCAACGGGCTGGCCGCGCCCAACGGCCCCTCGCAACAGCGGGTGATCCGCCAGGCGCTGGCCGACGCCCGGCTGACCGCCGCCGAGGTGGACGCGGTGGAGGCGCACGGCACCGCCACCACGCTGGGCGACCCGATCGAGGCGCAGGCGCTGCTGGCCACCTACGGCCAGGACCGCACCGACCCGGTGTGGCTGGGCTCGGTGAAGTCCAACATCGGGCACACCCAGGCGGCGGCCGGCGTCGTCGGCGTCATGAAGATGGTGCTGGCGATGCAGCACGGCGTACTGCCGCCGACCCTGCACGTCGACGAACCGACGCCGCATGTGGACTGGTCGTCGGGGCGGCTGGAGCTGCTGACCGAGGCGGTGGACTGGCCGCGGACCGACCGTCCCCGCCGCGCCGGTGTGTCGTCGTTCGGCATCAGCGGCACCAACGCCCATGTGGTGCTGGAGCAGGCGCCCGCGGCGGACGGGCCCACCGCCGAGGCCGCCGGCGGCACCCCGCCGCGGGTGGTGCCCTGGGTGCTGTCCGCGCGCAGCGCCGACGCCGTACGGGAGCAGGCCCGCAATCTGCTGGCCCGGCTGGACGAGGGCGACGAGCCGGCCGCGGTGGACGTCGGGTACGCGCTGGCGACCACGCGGTCGGCCTTCGCGCACCGGGCCGCGCTGGTCGCGGCGAGCGGTGCGGAGCTCACACGGGGCCTGGCCGCGCTGGCCGAGGACCGCCCCGATCCGGGGCTGACGCTCGGTACGGCGGTGCGCGGCAAGCTCGGGTTCCTCTTCACCGGCCAGGGCAGCCAGCGCGTGGGCATGGGACGCGAGCTGTACGAGGCGTCGCCGGTGTTCGCCGAGGCGTTCGACGCGGTGTGCGCGGAGCTGGACCGGCATCTGGAACTGCCGCTGCGCGACGTGGTGTTCGGGGCCGCCGGCGACGACGGGCTGCTGGACCGCACCGGGTACACCCAGCCGGCGCTGTTCGCCCTGGAAGTGGCGCTGTTCCGGCTCTTCGCGCACTGGGGCGTCGTCCCGGACCAGGTGGCCGGCCACTCCATCGGGGAGGTGAGCGCCGCGCATGTGGCCGGGGTGCTCTCACTGCCGGACGCGGCGGCA
The DNA here is from genome assembly GCF_042749045.1 of Streptomyces sp. NPDC059008. Taxonomy (NCBI): domain Bacteria; kingdom Bacillati; phylum Actinomycetota; class Actinomycetes; order Kitasatosporales; family Streptomycetaceae; genus Streptomyces; species Streptomyces sp. NPDC059008. The sequence goes on from NZ_JBHYJC010000044.1 coordinate 21,565, forward strand.
CTGGTGGCGGCGCGCGGCCGGCTGATGCAGGCCCTTCCGGAGGGCGGCGCGATGGTCGCCGTGCAGGCCACCGAGGACGAGGTGCGGCCGCTGGTGGCGGAGCGTGCGGCGCTGATCGACCTGGCCGCGGTGAACGGGCCGTCCTCCGTGGTGGTCGCCGGTGCGGAGCAGGCGGTGCAGGAGGTCGCCGCGCACTTCGCGGCACAGGGACGCAAGACCAAGCAGCTGACGGTCTCCCACGCCTTCCACTCGCCACTGATCGACGCCATGCTGCCGGAGTTCCGCCAGGTGGTCTCCCAACTGTCGTTCCACTCCCCCGAGATCCCGGTGGTGTCCACCCTGACCGGCCGGGAGATCACGCCGGAGGAGATCCGGACGCCGGAGTACTGGGTGCGGCACGCCCGCGGGACCGTACGGTTCGCCGACGCGGTCCGCGTCATGGAAGCCGAGGGCGTACGCACCTTCCTGGAGCTGGGCCCCGACGGAGTGCTGTCGGCGATGGGGCGGGAGAGCCTCACCTCGGCGGACGCCGACCTGGCCCCGGCGCTGCGGGCGGACCGCGGCGAGGAGCTCGCGGCGACCACCGCACTGGCCCGGCTGCACACCCGCGGCGTGCCGGTGGACTGGCGGGCGTTCTACGCCGGGTCCGGCGCGCGGGCGGCCGAGCTGCCCGTCTACCCCTTCCAGGGCACCCGCTACTGGCTGCCCGCGCCCGCGTCCTCGGCGGCCGTGGGCTCCGCCGGCCTGTCCACGGCCGACCACCCGCTGCTCGGCGCGGTGGTGTCGCTGGCCGACGACGACGAACTGCTCTTCACCGGACGGCTCTCGACCGGCGCGCACGGCTGGATCACCGACCACGCGGTGTTCGGCCAGGCGCTGCTGCCCGGCACGGGGTTCCTCGAACTGGCCCTGCACGCGGGCGAACGGGTCGGTCTCGACCTCGTGGAGGAGTTGACCTTCCACACCCCGCTGGTGCTCCCCGAACGCGACGCGGTCACCCTGCAGGTGCGGGTGGGCGGTGCGAACGAGTCCGGCCGGCGGTCGCTGAGCCTGCACTCCCGGCCGGACGGCGCGGCCGACGACGAGCCGTGGACCCTGCACGCCACCGGTCTGCTCGCGCGGGCCGGGGCGCCCGCCGACCAGGAGGAACTGGCCGTGTGGCCGCCGCGCGGCGCGGAGCCGGTGGACGTCGCCGGGCTCTACCCGCTGATGGCCGAGACCGGCCTGGACTATGGGCCGGTGTTCCAGGGGCTGCGGGCCGCCTGGCAACGCGGTGACGAACTGTTCGTGGAGACCGTGCTGCCGGAGGGCTCCGGCGCCGAGGAGTTCGGCGTGCATCCCGCGCTGCTGGACTCGGCGCTGCACGGGGTCGCGCTGAACGTCGTGCTGCCCGAGTGGGACCAGGCCCGGCTGCCGTTCTCCTGGCGCGGGGTGACCCGGTACGCCACCGGCGCACCTCGGCTGCGGGTGCGCCTGGCGCCGGTCGGTACGGACGCGGTGTCCGTGGTGGCCGCCGACGACACGGGCCGGCCCGTGCTGTCGGCCGACGCGCTGGTGCTGCGCCCGGCCTCGCGCGACCGGATCGAGGCGGCCGGCACCGCCACCCGCGACCGGCTCTTCCAGGTGGGCTGGGAGACCCTCGCCCCCACCGCGGCCCGGGATGCGGCCGCGACCTGGGCGGTGGTGGGCACCGGCGCCGGCGATCTGGCGCCGTACCTCGCCGACCGGCCCGTCGGCACCCACCCGGACCTGGCCTCGCTGGCCCGGACGCTGGACGCGGGCGGGCAGGCCCCCGACACGGTGCTGGTGTCCTGCCGCGCCGACGCGGGCCCGGTGGCCGATCGCGCCGACGCGGTGCGGGCCGCCGCCCACCGGGCGCTCGACCTGGTGCACCGCTGGCTGGCCGAGGAGCGCTTCGCCGGCAGCCGGCTGGTGGTGGTGACCCACCGTGCCGTCGCCGTGGGCGCCGAGGACGTCACCGACCTCGCGCACAGCGCCGTATGGGGCCTGGTGCGCACGGCCCAGTCGGAGAACCCGGGCCGCATCGCCCTGCTCGACCTCGACGGCCATGTGGACTCCCACGACCGGCTGGCCGACGCCCTCGCCTCGCGGGAGCCGCAACTGGCGGTGCGGGTCGGTGAGTTGAGGGCGCCCCGGATGACGCGGCTGCGCCCCGAGCGGGCGCTGTCCGCCCCGGCGACGCCGACCTGGCGGCTGGGCGTCGACGGCGGCGGGACGCTGGAGAGCCTCGCCCTGCTCGACCACCCCGAGGCCGGTGCGCCGCTGGCCCCCGGTCAGATACGGGTGGGCGTGCGGGCGGCCGGGCTGAACTTCCGCGATGCGCTGAGCGCCCTGGGCATGTACCCCGGCGAGGCCGGACCGCTCGGCGTGGAGGGCGCCGGTGTCGTGCTCGAAGTGGGCCCCGGCGTCGCGTCGGTGGCGCCCGGCGACCGGGTCCTGGGCATGATCTTCGGCGGGATCGGCCCGGTCGCCGTGACCGACCACCGGATGGTCGCCAAGATCCCCGACGGCTGGTCGTTCGCGCAGGCGGCGGCCGTCCCCGCGGTGTTCCTCACCGCCTCCTACGCGCTGATCGACCTGGCGGACCTGCGGCCCGGCGAGTCGGTGCTGGTGCACGCCGGGACCGGCGGCGTCGGCATGGCCGCCGTACAGCTGGCCAGGCACCTGGGAGCGGAGGTGTACGCGACCGCGAGCCCGGCGAAGTGGGAGACCCTGCGGTCGATGGGGCTGGACGACGCGCACATCGCCTCCTCCCGGACCCTGGAGTTCGAGGAGAAGTTCCGGCGGACCAGCCAGGGCCGGGGCGTGGACGTCGTGCTGAACTCCCTGGCCGGGGAGTTCGTGGACGCCTCGCTGCGGCTGCTCGGCGCGGACGGCCGGTTCCTGGAGATGGGCAAGACCGACGTCCGGGACCCCCAGACCGTCGCGGACGCCCACGACGGCGCCTCCTACCAGGCGTTCGACCTCGTCGACGCGGGACCCGAGCGCACCGAGGCGATGCTGGACGCGCTGCTCGGCCTGTTCGCGGACGGCGCGCTGCGGCTGCCGCCGGTGACCCCGTGGGACGTCCGGCACGCGGCCGACGCCTTCCGGTTCATCAGCCAGGCACGCCACATCGGCAAGGTGGTGCTCACCGTGCCGTCCGGGCTCGATCCGCAGGGCACGGTCCTGATCACCGGCGGCACCGGCGCGCTCGGCGGCGCCCTCGCCCGCCGGCTGGTGGACCGGCACGGGGTACGGCATCTGACGCTCGTCAGCCGCCGGGGCGCGAAGGCCCCCGGAGCGGACGCCCTGGTGGCCGAACTCACCGAGCGGGGCGCCGTGGTGACGCTCGCGGCCTGCGACGTCGCCGACCGTGCCGCGGTGCGGCACCTGCTCGCCTCGGTGCCGGCCGAGCACCCGCTGACCGCCGTGGTGCACACGGCCGGGGTGCTGGACGACGGGGTGCTGGCCTCGCTCACCCCCGAGCGGCTGGACACCGTGCTGCGCCCCAAGGCGGACGCGGCACTGCTCCTGGACGAGTTCACCCGGGACGCGGACCTCGCCGCGTTCGTGCTGTTCTCCTCGACCGCCGGTGTGCTCGGCGGACCGGGGCAGGCGAACTACGCCGCGGCCAACGTCCTGCTGGACTCCCTGGCCGGCCACCGCAAGGCCGCGGGTCTGCCCGCGGTGTCGCTGGCGTGGGGCCCGTGGGAGGACTCCGGCAGCATGCTCGGCGGGCTGGGCGAGGTGGACCTGGTGCGGCTCGGCCGCACCGGTCTGGTGCCGCTCGCCGACGAGGAGGGCCTGGACCTCTTCGACGCCGCCGTCGCGAGCGGCGAGGCCGCCGTCATCCCGGCCAGGGTCGACGCCGCGATGCTGCGCCAGACGCCGGCGGACGAGATGCCGCACATGCTGCGCGGGCTCACCAGGAAGCCCGGGCGCCGGGCCGGCGGTGCGGCGCACCGGCCCGCCGCGGCCGCGGCGCTGCAGAGCCGACTGGCCGCCGCCTCCGAGGCCGAGGGCGAGCAGCTGCTGCTCGACCTGGTGCGGCTGCACGCCGCGACGGTGCTCGGTCACGCCGACGGTGCGACGGTCGCGGCCGACCTCGCGTTCAAGGAGCTGGGCTTCGACTCGCTGACCGCGGTGGAACTGCGCAACCGCCTGGGCGGTGCCGTCGGCACGCAGCTGTCCTCCACCCTGATCTTCGATCATCCGACGCCGGCCCTGCTGGCGCGCCATCTGCGGACCGAGCTGCTGGGCGCCGAGGTCGACCGGTCGACCGCCGCCGCGCAGGCGGTGGTCGTGGACGACGACCCGATCGCGATCGTCTCGATGAGCTGCCGCTACCCCGGCGGCATCGCGACGCCGGAGGACCTGTGGCAGCTGGTCACCGACGAGTCGGACACGGTCTCGCCGTTCCCGTCCGACCGCGGCTGGGACGTGGCGGCCCTCTACGACCCGGACGGGAGCCGGCCGGGCACGACGTATGTGCGGGTGGGCGGATTCCTCGACGACGCCGCGCGGTTCGACGCGGGGCTGTTCGGGATCAGCCCGCGCGAGGCGCTGGCGATGGACCCGCAGCAGCGGCTGCTGCTGGAGACCTCCTGGGAGGCGCTGGAGCGGGCCGGGATCGACCCGCTGTCGCTGAAGGGCGAGCAGGTCGGGGTGTTCGTCGGGGCCGCGAACCAGGGCTACCCCTCGGACCCGCGCCAGGCTCCCGAGGACCTGGGCGGCTATCTGCTGACCGGCAGCACCTCCAGCGTCATGTCCGGCCGGATCGCCTACGCCTTCGGTGTGGAGGGGCCGGCGGTGACCCTCGACACCGCCTGCTCCTCGTCCCTGGTGGCGCTGCACATGGCCGTACAGGCCCTGGAGCGCAACGAGTGCTCGCTGGCCGTGGCCGGGGCGGCCGCCGTCATGGCGTCGCCCGACATCTTCCTGGAGTTCAGCCGCCAGCGCGGGCTGTCCCCGGACGGCCGCTGCAAGGCCTTCGCGGCGGCCGCGGACGGCACCGGCTGGGGCGAGGGCGTCGGCACGCTGCTGCTGGAGCGGCTGTCGGACGCGCGCCGCAACGGCCACCCGGTGCTGGCCCTGGTCCGCGGCTCGGCGATCAACTCCGACGGTGCCAGCAACGGCCTGACCGCACCGAACGGCCCCTCCCAGCAGCGGGTGATCCGACAGGCGCTGGCCAACGCCCGGCTGTCGGCCGACGACGTCGACGCGGTGGAGGCGCACGGCACGGGCACCAGGCTCGGCGACCCGATCGAGGCCCAGGCCCTGTCGGCGACGTACGGGCGCGAGCGCGCCGAGGACCGGCCGCTGTGGCTGGGCTCGGTGAAGTCCAACATCGGGCACACCCAGGCCGCCGCGGGACTGGCCGGCGTGATCAAGATGGTCGCGGCGATGCGGCACGGGGTACTGCCCCGGACGCTGCACGTCGACCGGCCCACGCCGGAGATCGACTGGTCCGGGAGCGGGCTGGCGCTGCTGACCGAGGCCACGCCGTGGCCCGAGACCGGGCGGCCGCGCCGGGCCGCGGTCTCCTCCTTCGGCATCAGCGGCACCAACGCCCATGTGATCATCGAGCAGTCCCCGGCCGCGACCGGCGAGCCGGCGGCGAGCACCGCTGAGCCGGACGCCGCCGCCCCGCTCACGGCCCTGCCGTGGGCGCTGTCCGGCAAGACCGAGGAGGCGCTGCGCGCACAGGCGCGCCGGCTGCTGACCCACCTCGCCGGCACCGCCGACCCCGACCCGGTGGCCATCGGCCACTCCCTGGCCACCACCCGCGCCACGCTCGACCACCGCGCCGTGGTGGTCGCGGACGGGCAGCAGGCCCTGCTGGAGGGGCTCACCGCGCTGGCCGAGGGCCGCGAGGCGGACTCGGTCGTCCAGGGCGCGGCCCGCAACCGCGGCAGGACGGTGTTCGTCTTCTCCGGCCAGGGGTCGCAGTGGCCGGGGATGGCCGCCGAACTGCTCGACGCCGACGAGGTGTTCGCCGAGCGGATCCGGGAGTGCGAGGCCGCCCTGGCCCCCTTCGTGGACTGGTCCCTGACGGACCTGCTGCGCGGCGCCCCCGACGCGCCGTCGCTGGACCGGGTCGACGTCGTCCAGCCCGCGCTGTTCTCGGTGATGGTGTCACTGGCCCGGCTGTGGCAGTCCTTCGGGGTGCAGCCGCACGCGGTGATGGGCCACAGCCAGGGCGAGATCGCCGCCGCCTGCGTGGCCGGCGCGCTGTCGCTGGACGACGCGGCCCGAGCGGTGGCCCTGCGCAGCAAGGCGCTGGCCGCGATGTCGGGCCAGGGCGGCATGGTGTCCGTCGCGCTGGGCGAGGAGGCGGCGTCCCACCTGGTGGCGCGGTGGGACGGTCGGCTCTCCGTCGCCTCGGTGAACGGCGCGTCGTCCACGGTCGTCTCCGGGGACCTGGACGCGCTGGAGGAGTTGCTGGCGCACTGCAAGCAGGACGGGGTACGGACCCGAACCCTCCCGGTGGACTACGCCTCGCACTCCCCGCAGGTCGAGCAGGTCCGCGACCGGCTGCTGGCGGAGCTGGCCCCCCTGACGCCCCGGCGCTCGCAGATCCCCTTCTACTCGACGGTCACCGGCACGGAGCTGGACACCACGGCGCTGGACGCCGAGTACTGGTTCCGCAACCTGCGGCAGACCGTCCACCTGGAGCGGGTGACCCGCCTGCTGCTGGAGCAGGGCTACGACGTCTTCGTCGAGGCCAGTCCGCACCCCGTACTGACCATGGCGATCCAGGAGACGATGGACGCCGCGGACGTCGCCCACGGCATCACGGTGGGCTCGCTGCGCCGCGACGACGGTGGTCCGGCGCGCTTCTTGGCCTCGGCCGCGCAGCTGCACACCAGCGGCGTGACGCTGGACTGGGCCGCGGCGTTCGCCGGCCGCCGCACCGGCCGCGCCGAGCTGCCGACCTACCCCTTCGGGGGTGAGCGGTACTGGCTGGAGCGGGTCGGCGGATCGGGCGAGGTGACCTCGGCCGGCCTGGGCACGACCCGCCATCCGCTGCTCGGCGCCCTGGTCGCCCTGCCCGGCTCGGCCGGCACGGTGCTGGCCGGACGGCTGTCGGTCAAGGCCCAGCCCTGGCTCGCCGACCACGCGGTGCTGGACACGGTGCTCTTCCCCGGCACGGGGCTGGTCGAACTGGTGCTGCGCGCCTGCGAGGAGAGCGGCTGCGACACGATCGAGGAGCTCACCCTCCTCGCACCGCTGGTCGTCGACGCGGACGGCGCGGTCCAGCTGCGGGTGATGGCCGGCGAAGTGGACGACACCGGGCGGTGCCCGGTGGAGGTGCACTCCCGGCCGGAGGACGCGCCCGCGGACGCGCCGTGGCTCCAGCACGCCGTCGGTGTGCTGGCCACCCGCAGCCCCGCACCGCCGGACCGGTCGCCCCAGTGGCCGCCGTCGGACGCGGAGCCGGTGGCGCTGGACGACGGGTACGCGGTGCTGGCGGCGGCCGGACTCGACTACGGCCCGGCCTTCCAGGGGCTGCGCGGGGTCTGGCGGCAGGGCCCGGACGTCTTCGCCGAGGTCCAACTCCCCGACGAGGCGCAGGCCGGGCAGTACGGCCTGCATCCGGCGCTCTTCGACGCGGCCCTGCACGCGATCGTGCTGGGCGGGCTGGTGGCCGACGCCACCGAGCCGCGGCTGCCGTACGCCTGGAACGACGTGTACCTGCACACCACGGGGGCGTCGACGCTGCGCGTACGGCTGTCCCCGGCGGGCCCGGACGCGGTGTCGCTGACGGCGGTCGACGCGTCCGGCGAACCGGTGCTCTCGGTCGGGTCGCTGAGGGTGCGGCCGGTACCGCCGGGGTCCCTCGGCAACGCCCGCCGGGTGTCGCACCGTTCGCTGTTCCGGATCACCGGTGAGCAGCTCGCGCCGCCTGCGGCGCCCGCCCCGGTCACCGGCACCTGGGCGGTGCTGGGGCCGGACGACCTCCAGCTGGGGGCCGTCATGGAGGCCGCCGGGGCACGGCTCGACGGGTACGAGGACCTGGACGCGCTGGGCTCGGCGGTCGGCTCCGGAGCGCCCCTGCCCGACGTGGTCGTGGTGCCCTGCCTGTGCGACCCGCAGGAGGACGCGGGCCCGGCCCGGGCCGCTCGCGAGGCGACCCACCGGGCGCTGGCCCAGGCGCAGGCCTGGGTCGCCGACGAGCGGTTCGCCGGCTCGCGGCTGGTCTTCGTCACCCGTCACGCGATGGACGTCGACGACGAGGGCAGCGGACACGACCTGCGGCAGGTGCCGTTGTGGGGTCTGGTGCGCTCGGCGCAGTCGGAGCACCCCGGCCGGTTCGGCCTGCTGGACACCGACGAGGACGCCGCCTCCCGCCGCGCCCTGCCGGCGGCCCTGGCGTCCGAGGAGCCCCAACTGGTCCTCCGCGGCGGCGTGCTGCGCGCGGTGCGCCTCGCCCGGGTCCCGGCGGCCGCCGAGGAGCCGGCCGGGCAGCCGGCGCTCGCGGCGGACGGCACGGTACTGATCACCGGCGGCACCAGCGGACTGGGCGAGTTGATCGCCCGTCACCTGGTGGCGCGGCACGGCGTCACCAGGCTGCTGCTCACCAGCCGCAGCGGTCCCGCGGCGGCCGGCGCGGCCGAGCTGGAGGCGGACCTGGCCGGGCAGGGAGCCCACGTCACGGTGGCGGCCTGCGACGTGGCCGACCGGGACGCCCTGGCGGCGGTGCTCGGCCGGATCCCGGCGGAGCATCCGCTGACCGCCGTGGTGCACGCCGCCGGTGTGCTGGACGACGGGGTGCTCACCGCGCAGACGCCGGAGCGGATCGACCGGGTGCTGCGGCCCAAGGTGGACGGCGCGCTGAACCTGCACGAACTCACCCGGGACGCACCGCTGTCGGCCTTCGTGCTGTTCTCCTCGGCCGCCGGGGTGCTGGGCACCGCGGGGCAGAGCGGTTACGCGGCGGCGAACGCCTTCCTGGACGCGCTCGCGCGCAGCCGGCGGGCCGCCGGTCTGCCGGGCAGCTCACTGGCGTGGGGAATGTGGGAGCAGCGCAGCGGTCTGACCGGCGAGCTGTCCGAGGCGGACCTGCGGCGCATGGCGAGGTCCGGGGTCGGACAACTGCCCACCGAGGAGGGCCTGGCGCTGTTCGACGCGGCGCTGGCGGCGCCGCACGCCGTGCTGGTGCCGATGAGGCTGGACCCCGCGGCGATGCTGGCCGCGGGCGAACCCGGGCTGGTGCCGTCGGTGCTGCGCACGGTGGTGAGGGCCGGGCGGCGCCGCGGTGGCGCCGGGACGGCGGGCGGAGCGGACGGGTCGTTCGCGGCGCGGGTGGCCGAACTCCCCGCCGAGGAGCGGGAGCCGGCGCTCCTGAGCCTGGTGCGGGAGCAGGCGGCAACGGTGCTGGGGCTCGCCTCGCCCGACGCCGTCCAGGACACCCGGGGCTTTTTGCAGATGGGCTTCGACTCGCTGACCGCGGTCGAGCTGCGCAGCCGGCTGGGCGCGGCCACCGGCCTGCGGCTGCCGGCCACGCTCGTCTTCGACCAGGCCACACCGGCCGACGCGGCCCGCTACCTGCGTGACCGGCTCTTCCCCGAGAGCCGGGAGCTGACCGAGTCCGAGGCGGAGGAGAAGAGGTTCCGCGAGGCGCTGGCCTCGATTCCGCTGGCCCGCTTCCGGCAGGCCGGTCTGCTGGCGGACGTGCTCCGGCTCGCCGGCGGCGAGGCGGCCGCGGAGCCGGCACAGGCGGGCGAGGCGGCCGGGATCGACGACATGGACGTCGAGGATCTCGTGCGCACGGCCTTCGGCGGGGACAAGTCCTGATCTTGGATGCGAATTGCGGGAGGGGTCATGGCCACATCGTCTGAAGCGGTGGTCGAAGCACTACGGGCTTCGCTGAAGGAGAACGAGCGGCTCAGGACCGCGGCGCGGGCCGCGGTCGAGCCGATCGCGATCGTCGGGATGGGCTGTCGGTACCCAGCCGGCGTGCGCTCCCCCGAGGACCTGTGGGAGCTGGTCCTGGACGGCAAGGACGCCGTCTCGGGCTTCCCCACCGACCGGGGCTGGGATCTGACGTCGCTGTTCTCCGCCGACCCCGACCGGCCCGGTACCTCGTACACGCGGGAGGGCGGGTTCCTCTACGACGCGGCGGAGTTCGACGCCGGGTTCTTCGGCGTCTCGCCGCGCGAGGCGCTCGCCATGGACCCGCAGCAGCGGCTGCTGCTGGAGACGTCCTGGGAGGCGGTCGAGCGGGCCGGTATCGACCCGCTGGCGCTGCGGGGCAGCCGGACCGGTGTCTTCGCCGGGGTGATGTACCACGACTACGGCGCCCGGCCCGGCGTGGCGACCGAGGAGGTGGAGGGGTACCTCGGCACGGGGAGCGCCGGCAGCGTCGCCTCGGGCAGGATCTCCTACACCCTGGGCCTGGAGGGCCCGGCGGTGACGGTGGACACCGCGTGCTCGTCATCGCTGGTGGCACTGCACCTGGCGGCCTCGGCACTGCGCCGCGGCGAGTGCTCGCTGGCGCTGGCCGGCGGGGTGACGGTGATGTCGACCCCGTCGACGTTCGTGGAGTTCAGCCGGCAGCGGGGGCTGGCCCCCGACGGCCGCTGCAAGTCCTTCGCCGACGCCGCGGACGGGGCCGGCTGGAGCGAGGGCGCCGGGGTGCTGCTGCTGGAGCGGCTGTCCGACGCCCGCCGCAACGGCCGCCGCATCCTGGCGGTGGTGCGCGGCACCGCGGTGAACCAGGACGGCGCGAGCAGCGGGCTGACCGCGCCGAACGGGCCGTCGCAGGAGCGGGTGATCCGGCAGGCGCTGGACGACGCGGGCCTGTCGACCGCGGACGTCGACGCGATCGAGGGGCACGGCACCGGCACACCGCTCGGCGACCCGATGGAGGCCCAGGCGATCCTGGCGACGTTCGGCGGTGAGCGCGAACGCCCGCTGTGGCTCGGCTCGGTGAAGTCGAACATCGGGCACGCCCAGGCGGCCGCGGGCGTCGCCGGCGTCATCAAGATGGTGATGGCGCTGCGGCACGGCGTGCTCCCCAAGACCCTGCACGTCGACCGGCCCTCGACCCATGTGGACTGGTCGGCCGGCGCGGTCGAGCTGCTGACGGACACCCGGCAGTGGCCGGACCCGGGGCGGCCGCGGCGCGCCGGGGTGTCGTCCTTCGGCATCAGCGGCACCAACGCCCATGTGATCGTCGAGGCGGCCCCCGCGGCCGACCGCGACGAGGACGCCGCGCGCCCGCCCCAGGCGGCCGAACTCGCGCTGCCGTGGCTGGTGTCGGGCCGGGACGAGGGCGCGCTGCGGGCCCAGGCCGAGCGGCTGCGCCGGCATCTCGGGGGCGACCGGGCCGCGCACCTCGCCGACGTGGCGTACTCCCTGGCCACGACGCGTTCGGCGTTCGACCGTCGGGCGGTCGTCGTGGCGGCGGACCGCGCCGAGCTGGCGGACGGCCTTCGCCGGCTCGCCGGTGGCGAGCAGCCCGCCGCCGGTGCGCGCGGTGAGGTGTCCGACGGCAAGCTGGCCCTCCTGTTCACCGGCCAGGGCGCGCAGCGGGTGGGCATGGGGCGTGAGTGGTACGCCCGCTACCCGGTGTTCGCGGAGGCCTTCGACGCGGTCTGCGCCGAGCTGGACCGGCATCTGGACCGGCCGCTGCGCGACGTGGTCTTCGGCCGGCCCGGAACCGAGGGGCTGCTCGACGAGACCGGATGGACCCAGCCGGCGCTGTTCGCGGTCGAGGTCGCGCTGTACCGGCTGGTGGAGTCGTGGGGGGTGCGGGCGGACTTCGTCTCCGGCCACTCCATCGGCGAGCTGGCCGCGGCGCATGTCGCCGGGGTGCTGTCGCTCGCGGACGCGGCCACCCTGGCCGCCGCCCGGGGCCGGCTGATGCAGGCGCTCCCGCCGGGCGGGGCGATGACCGCGGTGCAGGCGACACCGGACGAGGTCGCGCCGCTGCTGGCGGAGCGGGCCGGCCGGGCCGCTCTCGCGGCGGTCAACGGCCCCACCTCCGTGGTGGTCGCCGGTGACGAGGACGCCGTCGCCGAGGTGGCCGCGCACTTCGCCGACCAGGGCCGCAACACCAAGCGGCTGCGGGTCAGCCATGCGTTCCACTCGCACCGCATGGACGCCATGGTGGCGGAGTTCACCGCCGTGGTGCGGGGGGTGACCCTCGACCCCCCGCGGATTCCGGTCGTCTCCGCGCTGACCGGCGCCGTGGCGAGCGCCGACGAGCTGTGCGCGCCGGAGTACTGGGCGCGGCACGCCCGCGAGACGGTCAGGTTCCTCGACGCGGTGCGGACGCTTCAGGCCGAGGGCGCCACCACGTTCCTGGAACTCGGCCCGGACGCGGTGCTCGCGGCGATGGGCCAGGAGTGCGCCGCCACCGGTGACGTGGTCTTCGCCGCGGCGGCGCACCGCGACGAGCCCGAGCAGCGCGCACTGCTGGCGGCGCTGGGCCAGGTGTATGTGCGCGGCGTCGCGGTGGACTGGCCCCAGGTGTTCGCCGGGAGCGGCGCCCGCCCGGTGGAGCTGCCGACGTACGCCTTCCAGCGTGAGCGGTTCTGGCTGGCGGCGGACGCGGCGGAGGCGGACCCGGCCCGGGTGGACGACCACCGCTACCGCGTCGACTGGGCGGCGCTGCCCGACGCCGGCCCGGACCGGCTGACCGGCCGGTGGCTGCTGGTCTCCTCCGACGGTGCGGACGGCCCGGCGGCCGAGGTGCTGGCGGCGTGCGAGCGCGCCGGGGCCGGCGAGGTGCTCCGCCTCGGCCTCGACGCGGCCGGGACCGACCGGGCGGCGCTCGCCCGCCGGCTGCGGGAGGCCGCCGGAGAGGGGCCGTTGGCGGGTGTGCTGTCCGTACTGGCCGCGGACGAACGGCCGATGCCGGATCTGCCCGCGCTGACCCGGGGACTGGCGGCGACGGCGGTGCTGACGCAGGCGCTCGGCGACTCCGGGATCGAGGCCCCCCTGTGGTGCCTCACCCAGGGCGCGGTGGCCACCGACGACGCGCCGGTGCGGCATCCGGCGCAGGCGGCCGTGTGGGGGCTGGGCAGAGTGGCGGCGCTCGAACGGCCCGAGCGCCGCGGCGGCCTGATCGATCTGCCCGAGCCGCTGGCGGACTCCGCCCTGTCCCGCCTCGTCGGCGTCCTCGCCGACCCGGGCGACGAGGGCCAACTGGCCGTCCGGGCCGACGGGGTGCACGGGTGCCGGCTGGTGCGCTCGCCGCTGGCGCAGGCGCCGGTGCGGCGCGCCTGGCAGCCCACGGGCAGCGCGCTGGTGACCGGCGGAACGGGCGCGCTCGGCGCGCAGGTGGCCCGCTGGCTGGCCGGTCAGGGCGTACCGCATCTGGTGCTGCTCAGCCGCCGCGGCCCCGACGCCCCAGGGGTGGCCGAGCTGACCGCCGAGCTGAAGGGGCTGGGCAGCGAGGTGACCGTCGCCGCCTGCGACCTCGGCGACCGGGACGCACTGCGGCGGGTGGTCGAGTCGGTGCCCCGGCAGCATCCGGTCGGCACCGTCGTGCACACGGCCGGCGCGGTCCAGGCCGAGAAGCCGCTGGCCGAGTGCGGTCTGGCGGAGATCGCCGAGGTGCTGTCCGGCAAGGTCGAGGGCGCCAGGAACCTGGACGCCGTCTTCGACGGGTCCCCCGGCCGGTCCCCCGACGCGTTCGTGCTCTTCTCCTCCGGCGCCGGCCTGTGGGGCAACGTCGGGCAGGCGGCGTACGCGGCGGGCAACGCGTTCCTGGACGGGCTGGCCGGTGCCCGCCGGGCCAGGGGCCAGGCCGCGACCTCGGTGGCGTGGGGCGCGTGGGACGGCGGGGGGATGGCCGCCGCCGACGGCGCGGGCGAGCGCCTGCGCGAGCGCGGCGTACCGCTGATGGCCCCGGAGACGGCCCTGGCGGGTCTGCGCGCGGCCCTCGACCGCGACGAGACCCACACGGCCTTCGCCGCCATCGACTGGGACCGGTTCGCCCCCGCGTACAGCATGTCCCGCTCCCGCGCGTTGCTGAACGACCTGCCCGACGCGCGGCGCGCCGTCCAGGGCACCGCGGGGCCCGGCCGGGCCGACGCCCTGCAAGAGCGGCTCGCGGCGCTGGGCGAGGACGACCAGGAGCGGCTGCTGCTGGACCTGGTGCGCACGCACGCGGCCGACGCCCTGGGGCACCGCACACCCGACCACGTCCGGGCCGCGCCGGCGTTCCGGGACCTCGGGTTCGACTCGATGGCCTCGCTGAAGCTGCGCAATCGGCTCAACGAGGCCACCGGTCTCGCCCTGCCGACCACGGTGGTCTTCGACCACGCCACTCCGGCCGCGCTGGCCCGGCACCTGCGCGAGCAACTGCGGCCCGACGGCGGGCGGATCACCGCGGTGCTCGCCGAAGTGGACCGGTGGGAGGCGGCCGTCGAGGCGTTGGCGCCCGACGACGACGCGCGCGGCCGGGTCGTCGCCCGGCTGCGGTCGCTGCTGTGGAAGTGGGACCAGCGCGAAGGCGGCACCACCGAGGCGGCCGGGGACGACGCGCTGACGCTCGCCACCGACGAGGAGATATTCGACATCGTCAACAAGGAGCTTGGAATCTCGTGACGACCTCAGAGGACAAACTTCGCCAGTATCTGAAGCTGGTCACCACCGAGCTCCGGCAGACCCGCGCCCGTCTCGACCAGGCCGAGCAGCGGGAGCACGAGCCCGTCGCGATCGTCGCCATGGGGTGCCGCTTCCCCGGGGACGTCGCGTCCCCGGAGGAGCTGTGGCGCCTGGTCGCCGACGGCGCCGACACCGTCTCGGGGCTTCCGGAGGACCGGAACTGGGACCTGGAGGCGCTCTACGACCCGGAGCCGGGCCGGCCGGGCAAGAGCTACGTCCGTACCGGCGCCTTCCTCGACGACGCGGCGGGATTCGACGCCGAGTTCTTCGGGATCAACCCGCGCGAGGCGCTGGCGATGGACCCCCAGCAGCGGCTGTGGCTGGAGGTCGTCTGGGAGGCGCTGGAGCGGGCCGGCATCGACCCGGTGTCCCTGCGGGGCAGCCGCTCGGGGGTCTTCGTCGGGCTGACGCACCAGGGGTACGCCTTCCCGTCGCGGGTCAGCACGAACGACGAGGCGGCCGGCTACCGGCTGACCGGCTCCACCGCGGCCGTGGCGGCCGGGCGGACGTCCTACGTCCTCGGGCTGACCGGTCCCGCGGTGACCATCGACACCGCGTGCTCGTCCTCGCTGGTGGCGCTGCACCAGGCGTGCCACGCGCTGCGCTCCGGGGAGTGCTCCCTGGCCCTGGCCGGCGGGGTGACCGTGATGGCCACCCCGAACGCCTTCGTGGAGTTCAGCCGGCAGCGCGGGCTGGCCTCCGACGGCCGGTGCAAGTCCTTCGCCGAGGCCGCCGACGGCACCGGCTGGGGCGAGGGCGCCGGCGCGCTGGTGCTGGAGCGGCTCTCCGACGCGCGGCGCAACGGCCACCCGGTGCTGGCCGTCATCCGCGGCTCCGCCGTCAACCACGGTGGCGCCGGCAACGGTCTGACCGCCCCCAACGGCCCGTCCCAGCAGCGGCTGATCGAGGAGGCGCTGGCCGACGCCCGGCTCTCGCCCGCCGACGTCGACGCGGTCGAGGCACACGGCACGGGGACCACCCTGGGCGATCCGATCGAGGCCCGGGCGCTGCTGGCGACCTACGGCCAGGGCCGGGCGGCGGACCGTCCGCTGTGGCTGGGGTCGGTGAAGTCCAACATCGCGCACACGCAGGCGGCCTCCGGTGTGGCCGGAGTGATCAAGATGGTGATGGCGATGCGGCACGGCGTCCTGCCGCGGACGCTGCACGTGGACGCGCCCACGACGCATGTGGACTGGTCGGCGGGCGCGGTGCGGCTGCTGACCGAGGAGCGGCCGTGGCCGGCGAACGACCGGCCGCGCCGGGCGGCCGTCTCGTCCTTCGGGGTCAGCGGCACCAACGCACACGTCGTCCTGGAGCAGGCCTCCCCCGACGACGTCGCCGCCGAGGCCGCCGTGCCGGACACCGCCCCCGCGGCGGCCGGCCCCTCGGCGCTGCCGTGGGTGGTGTCCGGGGTGAGCCGCCAGGCGCTGCGGGCGCAGGCGGCGCGGCTGGGCGCGTACGCCGACGCCCGGCCCGAGGTGGCCGCGGCGGACATCGGCCACGCGCTGGCGACGACCCGGTCGGTCTTCGCGCACCGTGCGGTCGTGGTCGCCGCCGACCGGAGCGAACTGGTCAAGGGCCTGGTGGCGCTGTCCCGCGGCGAGGAGTCGCCGGCGGTCGTCACGGGCGACGGGGAGGGTGCCACGGCGCCGGCGGAGCGGGCGAAGACCGTGTTCGTCTTCCCCGGCCAGGGCTCGCAGTTCGCCGGCATGGCCGCCGGACTGCTGCAGACCTCACCGGTCTTCCGGGAGGCCGTCGAGGAGTGCGCCGCGGCGCTGGCACCGCATGTGGACTGGTCGCTGCTCCAGGTGCTGCGCGGCGAGGCGGACGACGACTGGCTGGAGCGGGTCGACATCGTGCAGCCGGCGCTGTTCGCGGTGATGGTGTCGCTGGCCGCGCTGTGGCGCTCGGTGGGCGTGGAACCGGACGCGGTGGTGGGCCATTCGCAGGGCGAGATCGCCGCCGCGTGCGTGGCGGGCGCGCTGTCGCTGGCGGACGCGGCCCGGGTGGTGGCCGTCCGCAGCAAGGCGCTGCGGGCACTGGCCGGCCGCGGTGGCATGGTCACCGTCGCGCTGGGCGAGGACGAGGCCGCAGCGCTGCTCGCGCCCTGGGGCGAGCGGCTGTCGGTGGCTGCGGTCAACAGCCCTTCCTCGGTCGTGGTGTCCGGCGACGGCGAGGCGCTGGACGAGCTGATGGCGCGGTGCGACGAGGACGGTGTGCGGGCGCGCCGCATCCCGGTGGACTACGCCTCGCACTCCCCGCACGTCGAGGCGGTCCGCGAGGACCTGCACCGGGCGCTGGCCGGGATCACCCCGAACGCGCCGCGGGTGGCGTTCTGTTCGACGGTCACCGGCACCTTCCTCCAGGCGGACGACCTGCGGGCCGACTACTGGTACCGCAACCTGCGGCAGCCGGTCCGGCTGGCGGAGGTCACCCGGGAGCTGGCGACCAGCGGATACGACACCTTCCTGGAGATCAGCCCGCATCCGGTGCTGACCGTGCCGATGCAGGAGACGATGGAGCACGCCGAGGTGACCGGCGCGCTGGTGACCGGGTCGCTGCGCCGGGACGACGGAGGGCTGGACGGCTTCCTGCGCGCGGCCGGCGGGCTGTACGCGCACGGCGTCGACGTCGACTGGGCGCCGGTGTTCGCGGGCCGCGAGGCCGCGCGGGTGGACCTGCCGACGTACGCCTTCCAGCGGCAGAGCTACTGGCTGGACGACCGGGACACCGGCGCGGACGTCACCGCGACCGGCCTCGCGGCGGGCGACCACCCGCTGGTCGGGGCGGTCGTCGCCACCGCGACCGGGGACGGGCTGGTGCTCAGCGGGCGGGTCTCGGCCCGGTCCCATCCGTGGCTCGCCGACCACGCGGTACACGGCACGGTGCTGCTGCCCGGCACGGCGTTCCTCGAACTGGCCCTGCACGCCGGTCGGTTGCTCGGCGCCGGCCGGGTGCAGGAGCTGACGATCCAGGCCCCGCTGGCGCTGCCCGAGGACGGCGAGGTGACGCTGCAGGTGGTCGCCGCCGACCGGGCCGACGCCGAGGGGTGGAGCGTCAGCGTGCACTCCAGGAGCGGGGACGAGGAGCCCTGGACGCAGCACGCGGCCGGTGTCCTGGTCGAGGACGGACCGGCGCCCGCGCCCCAGGGCGCGGCCTGGCCCCCGGCGGACGCGGTCGCACTCGACGTCGGCGACCACTACACCGGGCTGGCCGACCGGGGCTACGCCTACGGGCCGGCCTTCCAGGGACTGCGCTCCGCCTGGCGGCAGGGCGCATCGGTCCTCGCCGAGGTGCGGCTGGACGAGGAACACCTCGCCGACGCCGAGGCCTTCGGCCTGCATCCGGCGCTGCTGGACGCGGCGCTGCACGCCGTCGGGCTGACCGCCGGCGAGGACGGCGCGGGGCCGGCAAAGGAGCGGCCCCTGCTGCTGCCGTTCTCGTGGAGCAACGTCTCGCTGCACGCCGTCGGGGCGTCCGCGCTGCGGGTGGCGCTGTCGCCGGCGGGCACGGACGCCGTGACGGTCACCCTCACCGACCCGGCCGGCAACCCGGTGGCCACGGTGGACTCGCTGGCCCTGCGGCCGGTCGACCCCGCCCGGCTGGCTCCCGCGCACCGGCCCCGGAACGACGGGCTGTACCGGCTCACCTGGCCGGCCGCCCCGACCGCGCGGCAGGCACCGCCCGGCAGTTGGGCGCTGGTGGGCTCCACTCCCGGCTTCGAGGAGAGCCCGGACGCACCGGCCGCGGTGGCGGCCCACCCCGATCTGGCCGCGCTGGGCGAGAGCCTCGGCTCGGGCGGGCCGGAGCCCGACGTCGTGGTGGTGTCCTGCGCCGCGGACCCGTCGAACGGCGACGGCATGGACGCCGTGCGGCCGACGACGCTGCGGGCACTGGAGCTGCTGCAGGCCCACCTCGCCGACGACCGGCTCGCGGACTTGCCGCTGGTGTTCCTGACCCGGGGCGCGGTGGCGGCGCACCCCGACGACGTCCCGGACTCCGCGCAGGCGGCGGTCTGGGGGCTGGTGCGATCGGCACAGACCGAGCATCCCGACCGGTTCGTCCTGGTCGACCTCGACGGCGCCGCCCCGCCCGCCGAGCAGCTGGCCACGGCGCTGGCCACCGGCGAACCCCAGGTCGCCGTGCGCGCCGGCGAGGCCCTGGTGCCGCGGCTGGCCAAGGCCGGCGAACCGGCGCAACCGCGGGAGCGGCAGCGGCCGTTCGCCGAGGGGACCGTCCTGATCACCGGTGGTACCGGTCTGCTCGGCAGGCTGCTGGCCCGTCATCTGGTGACCGGGCACGGCGCCACCCGCCTGCTGCTGGTGGGCCGTCAGGGCCCGGCGGCTCCGGGAGCCGAGGAGCTGGTGGCGGAGCTGGCCGAGCTGGGCGCCACGGCGGAGGTGGCCGCGTGCGACGTGGCCGACCGCGACGCCCTGGCCGCGCTGCTGGCGCGGATCCCCGGCAACGCCCCGCTGACCGCCGTGATCCACGCGGCCGGTGTGCTGGACGACGCGATGGTGACCGATGTGACACCGGAGCGGCTCGGCCGTGTCGCCCGCCCGAAGACCGACGCGGCGGCGCACCTGGACGAACTGACCCGCGGGGCGGACCTGTCGGCCTTCGTGCTGTTCTCGTCGGCCTCGGGCGTCCTGGGGACGGCCGCGCAGGCGGCGTACGCTTCGGCGAACGCCGCCCTGGACGCGCTGGCGCAGCGCCGCCGGGCCGCCGGCCTGCCCGCCACGTCGCTGGTCTGGGGCTTCTGGGAGCAGCAGAGCGCGATGACCGGCCACCTCGGCGAGGTGGACCTGGCCCGGATCGCGCGCTCGGGAATGCGGCCGCTGTCCTCGCAGGAGGGCCTGGAGCTGTTCGACCGGGCGCTGGCGGACGGGGACGCGGTGCTGGCGGCGCTGCGGATCGACGCGGCGGCGCTGCGGGCGCGGGCCGCCTCCGGTGCGGTCCCGCCGGTGCTGCGCACCCTGGCGGGCCCCGCCGTGCGCAGAGCCGCGGCCCCCGGGCGCGGCGCCGTGGGCCCGTCGGAGCCGACGGCGGTCGAGGGCCTGGAGGCGCTGCCCGAGGACGAGCGGGAGCGGGTGCTGCTGGAACTCGTGCGCACCACGGTGGCGACGGTGCTGGGACACCGCTCCCCGGACGAGATCGCGGACACCCGGGGCTTTTTGGAGCTGGGCTTCGACTCGCTGACCGCCGTCGAGCTGCGC
Source organism: Streptomyces sp. NPDC059008 (assembly GCF_042749045.1). Taxonomy (NCBI): domain Bacteria; kingdom Bacillati; phylum Actinomycetota; class Actinomycetes; order Kitasatosporales; family Streptomycetaceae; genus Streptomyces; species Streptomyces sp. NPDC059008. The sequence goes on from NZ_JBHYJC010000044.1 coordinate 41,406, forward strand.
AACCGGCTCGCCGCCGCGATCGGGCGCCGCCTGCCGACCACCCTGGTCTTCGACCACCCCACGCCACAGGCCGTCGCCCGGCACCTCGGCGCGCTGCTGGCCCCGGACGGGGACCGGTCCGCCGCCGACGTCCTCGCCGGCGTCGACCGGCTGGCGGCCGGGCTGCGCGCCACGCAGCAGGGGGACGAGGTGCGCGAGCGGGCCCTGGAGCTGCTGTCGGAGCTGCTGACCGAGCTGACCGGGCGCGACGACGACACGGACCTGGGACTCGACGCGGCGAGTGACGAGGAACTGTTCGACCTGGTGGACAACCGGTTCAGCAATGCCAATTGACCAGCCGTCGTGCCGGCTGTCGGAAAGGTGGGGAACGCATGGCGGATGAGAACAAGCTCCGCGCATACCTCAAGCGGGCGATCGCGGAGGGGCAGCAGACGCGGCAGCGCCTGGACGAGGTGGAGGCCCGGGCCCGGGAGCCGATCGCCGTGGTCTCCATGGCCTGCCGGTTCCCCGGCGGCGCCACCAGCCCCGAGGACCTGTGGCGGCTGGTCGCCGACGGCCGCGACACCCTCTCCGGGCTGCCGACCGACCGGGGCTGGGACCTCGACCGGCTGCTGGACCCCGACGCCGAGGGACCGGGCAGGTCGCACGCCGGGGTGGGCGGTTTCCTGTACGACTCCGCGGAGTTCGACCCGGAGTTCTTCGGGATCAGTCCGCGCGAGGCGCTGGCGATGGACCCCCAGCAGCGCCTGATGCTGGAGCTGACCTGGGAGGTCCTGGAGCGGGCGCGGATCGCCCCGGACTCCCTGCGCGGCAGCCGGACCGGTGTCTTCCTCGGCGTGATGTACAGCGACTACGGCGGCCGCTTCACCCACGCCCCGGAGGCGCTGGAGGGCTACCTCGGCAACGGCAGCGCCGGCAGCGTCGCCTCCGGCCGCCTGTCGTACACCTTCGGGCTGGAGGGTCCCGCGGTGACGGTGGACACCGCGTGCTCGTCGTCGCTGGTGGCGCTGCATCTGGCGAGCAGCGCGCTGCGCTCCGGGGAGTGCTCCCTGGCCCTGGCCGGCGGCGTGACGGTGATGTCCACCCCGGGCGTGTTCGTGGAGTTCAGCCGCCAGGGCGGGCTGGCCTCCGACGGCCGGTGCAAGTCCTTCGCCGCGGCGGCCGACGGCACCGGCTGGGGCGAGGGCGCCGGCGTCCTGGTGCTGGAGCGGCTCTCGGACGCGCAGGCCAACGGCCACCCGGTGCTGGCCGTCATCCGCGGCTCCGCCGTCAACCAGGACGGCGCCAGCAGCGGGCTGACCGCGCCGAACGGCCCCTCGCAAGCGCGGGTGATCCGCCAGGCGCTGGCCCAGGCCCGGCTGTCGCCGTCCGACGTGGACGCCGTCGAGGCGCACGGGACCGGCACCCGCCTCGGCGACCCGATCGAGGCGCAGGCCCTCCTGGCGACGTACGGCCAGGACCGCCCCGCGGACCGCCCGCTGTGGCTGGGTTCGGTGAAGTCCAACATCGGGCACACCCAGGCCGCCGCCGGCGTCGCCGGGGTGATCAAGATGGTGATGGCGATGCGGCACGGCGTGCTGCCGGCGAGTCTGCACATCGACGAGCCGACGCCGCACGTGGAGTGGTCGGCCGGCGGCGTCGAGCTGCTGACCCGGCAACGCGCCTGGCCCGAGGGCACCGGTCCGCGCCGGGCGGGCGTCTCGTCCTTCGGGGTCAGCGGCACCAACGCACACGTCGTCCTGGAGCAGGCGCCCCGGGAGGAGACGGGCGGCGAGGCCGCGGAGGGCTTCGACGACGACGGCGTGGTGCTGCCCTGGCTGCTGTCGGCGAAGAGCGCCGAGGCGCTGCGGGCGCAGGCCCGCGGGCTGGTGGCGCACCTCGACGAGCGGCCCGGCGAGCGGCCGGTCGACACGGCCTGGTCGCTGAGCCGGCGCCCGGCGCTCGACCACCGCGCGGTCGTGGTGGCCCGGGACCGCGACCAGGTGCGCCGGGCGCTCGGCGCCCTGGCCGACGCAGGCGCCGCGCCCGGCCTGGTCCGCGGCGTGTCCGGCACGTCCCCGCTGGCGTTCCTGTTCACCGGTCAGGGCAGCCAGCGCCGGGAGATGGGGCGGGAGCTGTACGCCGCGTTCCCGGCGTTCGCCGACGCGCTGGACACGGTCTACGAGCAGCTGGACGCCCATCTGGACCGCCCGCTCAAGGAGGTGGTCTCCGGCGACGCGGGCGCCGAGGGCCTGCTGGACCACACCGCCTACGCCCAACCGGCGCTGTTCGCCTTCGAGGTGGCGCTGTTCCGGCTGCTGGAGCGCTGGGGCCTGCGTCCGGACTTCGTCGCGGGCCATTCGATCGGCGAGCTGGCCGCGGCGCACGCGGCCGGCGTGCTGTCCCTGCCGGATGCCGCGCTTCTGGTGGCGCAGCGGGGCCGGCTGATGCAGCAGATGCCCTCCGGCGGGGCGATGGTCGCCGTCCAGGCCACCGAGGAGGAGGTGCTGCCGTTCCTGGAGGACTTCCACGGCAGGGTCGCCGTCGCGGCGGTCAACGGGCCGTCCTCGCTCGTCCTCAGCGGCGACGAGGCCGCGGTGGAGGAGAGCGCGCGGGCGTTCGCCGCACGCGGGCGCAAGACCCGGCGGCTGACGGTGAGCCACGCCTTCCACTCCCCCCACATGGACGGGATGCTGGAGGCGTTCCGCGCGGTGGCCGCGGAGTTGGACTTCCGGGCACCGCGGATCCCGCTGGTGTCCACCCTGACCGGGGACGTGGCGACGGCGCAGCAGCTGGCTTCGCCCGACTACTGGGTACGCCACGCACGCCAGGCGGTGCGGTTCCTCGACGCGGTCCGCACCCTCGAAGCCCGCGGCGCCGGCCGGTTCTTGGAACTGGGACCGGACGGCGTGCTCACGCCCATGGCGCAGAGCGCGCTCGCGGACGACGGCGCCGCGGTGCTGGCCGCGACCGCGCGGGCCGACCGGTCCGAGGAGGAGACGCTGGTCGCGGCCGTGTCCCGGCTGTACGCCCACGGCACCCCAGTGGACTGGACGACGTACTTCTCGGGCACCGGGGCCCGGCCGGTCGACCTGCCGACCTATCCGTTCCAGCGCCGGCGCTTCTGGCTCGACGCGGAACAGGAAGGACCGGGCGCGGGGCAGGCGCACCTGGCGGGACTGCGCGGTGTCGGCCATCCGCTGCTCGGCGGCGCCCTCGACCTGCCGACGGGGGACACCACCCTCTTCACCGGCCGGCTGTCGTCGGCGGACCACCCCTGGCTCGCCGACCACACGGTGCTCGGCAGCCCGCTGCTGCCCGGAACCGCGCTGGTGGACCTGGCCCTGGCCGCCGGCCGGGAGACCGGCCTGCCCGAGGTCGAGGAACTCACCCTGGAGGCGCCGCTGGTGCTCGCCGAGCACGGCGCCGTGCACGTCCAGGTCCTCGTCGGCGCCGCGGACGACGCAGGACGCCGTCCGGTGAGCATCCACTCCCGGCCCGAGGACGCACCACCGCAGGAGGAGCCGACCCGGCACGCCACCGGCCTCCTGGGCGCCCCGGCCGGCCAGGAGCCCGAGCGGCTCGCGGTGTGGCCCCCCGAAGGCGCCACCGAGGTCGCGGTGTCGGACCTCTACGACGATCTCGCCGCCGCGGGCCTGGGCTACGGCCCGGTGTTCCGCGGCCTTGGGGCAGCCTGGCGGCGCGGCACGGAACTGTTCGCCGAAGTGGCGCTGCCGCAGCAGGACACGGGCGGGGCCGGCGACTTCGGCGTGCACCCCGCGCTGCTGGACGCCGCGCTGCACGGCGTCGGCCTGGGCGGTCTGATCGAGGACGGGGCCCGGGTGCCGTTCTCCTGGAACGGCGTGGCACTGCACCGCACCGGGGCTTCGGCCCTGCGCGTCAGGCTCGCGCCGGCCGGGCCCGACAGCGTGGCGGTGGCGGCCGCGGACGAGGACGGCCGGCCGGTGGCCTCGGTGCGGTCCCTCGTGCTGCGGCCGGTCACCCGCGAGCAGATCCGGGCCGCGGGCGGCGTCCGGCGCGATGCGCTCTTCCGCGTCGACTGGCCCCGGGTCGAGGTGCCCGAGGCGGCGCCGGTGCGCACATGCGCCGTGGTGGGCGCGGACGGCGCCGACCCGGCCCTGGGCCTTGCGTCCGCCGGAGTCCGGGTCGTGCGCGGCACCGGTCTGGCGGAACTGGGCGAGGCGGTCGCCGCGGGCGCGCCGGTACCGGACGCGGTGGTGCTGGCCATCGGCGCGCCCGCCGACGGCGCGGATGCCGCGGCGGCGGGTCGCGGCGCCGTCCACGAGGCGCTGGCGGCGGCCCGGTCGTGGCTGGCCGACCCGCGCTTCGCCGGAACCCGGCTGGCCTTCGTGACCCGGGGCGCGGTGGCCACCGGCCCCGACGAGGACGGCCCGGCACTCGCCCAGGCGCCCGTGTGGGGCCTGATCCGCTCCGCGCAGACCGAGAACCCGGACCGCTTCGTCCTGATCGACACCGACGGGGCACAGGAGTCGCGGCGCGCACTGGCCGCGGCGCTCGGCACCGGCGAACCGCAGCTGGCGATACGGGCCGGCGAGCTCCTCGCCCCCCGGCTCGCCCGGGTGGCGGTGCCCGGCGGGCGGCAGGACCTCTCGCTGGACCCCGACGGCACCGTACTGGTGACCGGCGGCACCGGAGGCCTCGGTGCGCAGGTCGCCCGATGGCTGGTCGAACGGCACGGCGTACGGCACCTGGTCCTGGCGAGCCGCCGCGGCCGGGCGGCCGACGGCGCCCCGGAGCTGACCGCCGAACTGGCCGGGCTCGGCGCCCAGGTCACCGTCGCCGCCTGCGACGTGGCCGACCGGGACGCGCTGGCGGAGCTGCTGGCGGCCGTCCCCGCCGCGCATCCGCTGTCCGCCGTGGTGCACACGGCCGGTGTGATCGACGACGGCGTGCTCACGTCGCTGACACCGCAGCGGGTGGACGCGGTCCTGCGGGCCAAGATGGACTCGGCGGCGCACCTGCACGAACTGACCCGCGACGCCGACCTGTCGGCGTTCGTGCTGTTCTCCTCGGCGGCCGGCGTCCTGGGCGCCGCGGGCCAGGGCAACTACGCCGCGGCGAACGCCTTCCTCGACGCGCTGGCGCAGCACCGGGCCGCCCAGGGGCTGCCCGCTCTCTCGCTGGCCTGGGGGCCGTGGGAACAGCGGCAGGGCGGCATGACCGGCACGCTGGACCGCAACGACCTGGCCCGGCTCGCGCGCACCGGTGTGGTCGCGCTGACCTCCGCGGAGGGCCTGGCCCTGTTCGACGCGGCCTGGGCGGGCGACGACCCGCTGCTCGTCCCGATGCGCCTGGACACCGCGGTGCTGCGCGGCACGGCGGACCGGTCGGGCGTACCGGCCGCGCTGCGCGGACTGCTCCCCGCGGCACGTCCGAAGCCGGCCCCGGCGGCCCGGCCGCTGACCGAACTCGGCGAGGAGGAACTGGCCACGGCGCTGCGCGAGTTGGTGCGCGCGCGGGCGGCCGGCGTGCTGGGGCACACCGCGGCGGAGGAGTTCGACGACTCCCGGCCGTTCCTGGAGTCGGGGTTCGACTCGCTGACCGCGGTGGAGCTGCGCAACGCGCTCGGCGAGGCGACCGGCCTGCGACTGCCCGCCACGGTCGTGTTCGACAGCGGCACGCCGGCGGCGCTCGCCGTACGGCTGGGCGAACTGCTGGCCGCCGACCGGCCCGGTCAGGGCGGCGGCGCCCAGCCGGAGGACACCATCGACGCCCTGTACCGGCAGGCCTGCGGGGAGGACAGGATCAGCGAGGCGAACGAGTTCCTGGCAGCCGCCTCCAGGCTGCGGCCGACGTTCACGGCCGGCCAGGAGGGCGCCGCCGCGGAACCGCTCCGGTTGTCCGAGGGCCCCGAGCGCCCCGCCCTGATCTGCTTCCCCAGCGTCGGGGCGTCGTCGAGCCCGCTGCAGTACGCGCGCTTCGCCTCGGCTCTCGACGGGCTCCGCGAGGTGTCGGTGCTGCCGGTGCCGGGCTTCGTGGCGGGCGAGCTACTGCCCGCCGACTTCGCCACCATGGTGGAGACCCAGGCCGATGCGGTCCTGCGCTGTGCGGGCGACGCCCCGTACGCCCTGGCCGGATACTCCTCCGGCGGCTGGCTCGCCAACGCCGTGGCCGGATGTCTGGAGCGGCGCGGCCGCGGCCCGTCGGCCGTGGTGCTGCTGGACACCTACTTCGTCGACGACAACCTGCCGTCGGTCCAACCGGCGCTGACCCGGGGCATGTTCGACCGGGAGGAGACCTTCGGCCGGATCGACCACGTCCGCTGGACCGCGATGGGTGCCTATCTGCGGATGTTCGCCGACTTCACGCCGGCCGCCACCCAGGCACCCACCGTCATGATCCAGGCCACCGACCCGATGCCCGCCGACGGCGACACGGCGACGGCGCCCCAGGCCACGGAGCGCGCCCTGGCGTTCCCCATGGCGGTCGAGCGCGTACCCGGCGACCACTTCACGATCGTGGAGGACGACGCCGAAGCGGTCGCACGGTCGGTGCACGCCTGGCTCACCGCCGCCCCCTCCCACCGTCCCGGCCCGTGACAGACCACGGCCCCCGAGACCAACGCTCCGTCCACTCCGAACGAAGGAGAACCGAAATGACCGAGACATCGACGGCGACGACCGGCGAGGAACTGCACGAGTACCCGATGCGGCGGGGCTGCCCCTACCACCCGCCGACGGAGTACACCGAACTCGCCGAGGAGGGCCCGCTCTCCCAGGTACGGCTGTACGACGGCCGGACCGCGTGGCTGGTCACCCAGCACAAGGAGACGCGCGAGATGTTCGCCGACGCCAAGCTCTTCTCCTCCGACCACGACAACCCGGCCTTCCCGATCCTGGCCGAACGGGAGAAGAACTTCCCCGAGTTCACCCAGGAGCTGTTCGGCCTGGACGGGGAGCCGCACAAGTCCCGTCGGCGCATGCTGCTGCCGCGCTTCACCGCCAAGCAGGTGGAGCGGCTCCGGCCGATGATCCAGCAGGTGGCCGACGAGCTCATCGACGAACTGCTGCGGCACGGGGGGCCGGTCGACCTGGTCTCGGTGCTGGGCCGGCCGCTGCCCTCGCGGGTGATCTGCAAGATGCTCGGCATCTCCTACGAGGAGCACGAGCTCTTCGAGGTGCACGCCCAGGGCATCATGCAGGCCCCCGATCTGGAGAAGGCCGTCGAGGCCGGCCGCGAGCTGCTCGACTACCTGGTCAAGGTCGTACAGGCCAAGCAGACCAACCTGGGCGACGACCTGCTCAGCACGCTCATCACGGAACGGCTGAACACCGGTGAGCTGACCTCGATCGAGGTGTCGAAGCTCATGGTCGCCCTGCTGATCGGCGGTCAGGAGACGACCACGAGCATGATCGGTCTGGGCACCCTGACGCTGCTGGAGCACCCGGACCAGCTGGCGATGCTGCGCGAGGACCCCGAGCTGCTGCCCGGCGCGGTGGAGGAGCTGATGCGCTTTCTGTCCATCGCCGACCTGACCACGCTGCGCGTCGCCACCACCGACGTGGAGGTGGCCGGGCAGGTGATCAAGGAGGGCGACGGCGTCATCCTCTCGACCGCCGCGGCCAACCGCGACCCCAGCGCCTTCGAGGCCCCCGACACCTTCGACATCCGCCGCTCCACCCAGGGCCATCTGGCGTTCGGCCACGGACCCCACCGGTGCCTGGGCGAGAACCTGGCCAGGGCCGAGCTGGAGATCCTCTTCGGCACCCTGTTCAAGCGGATTCCCACGCTCCGGCTGGCCGTCCCGATGGACCAGGTCTCCATGAAGGTCGGCATGACGCTGGAGGGCCTGCACGACCTCCCCGTCACCTGGTAGGGGCCACCCCGCAAGGCGCCCCCTCCCTCCGCCCGCATCTCGTTCCCGGTAAGGAAGCACGCATGGACGACCGCTACGCGATCATCGAGACCTGCGATCGCATGGGCTGGCACACCGACCGCCACGAATGGGACAAGGCCACCGCCCTGTTCACCCACAAAGTTCTCCTGGACTACACCAGCCTGCTCGGCGGCACGCCGGTCACGCTGACGGCCACGGAGCTCATCGACTCCTGGGTCGCGGTGCTGGGCGGCTACGACGCCTCCCAGCACCTGATGACCAATCATCTGGTGACCCTGGACGGCGACACCGCGGAGTGCACCGCCTCCTTCCAGGCGACCCACCGGCTGGAAAACCCGCTGGGCTCCCCTTTGTGGCGCATCGGCGGAACCTACCGCTTCCATCTCGTGCGATCCGGCGGCAGCTGGAAGATCGACGAGCTGGCGATGTCGATTCTCTGGGCGGAAGGAAACAAGAACATCGCGGATATCGCCGCGGAACGGCAACGGGCAAAGGCAGCGAACTGAGCGCGCCGAGCCCGCGCCCGTAGCCCACCGGCCCCTTCACCACCACACCGCTACGAAGACAGGAGCACATCATGGCCCAGGGGAACAGCACATCGACAGGCCTGCGGGGAAAGCGCGCACTCGTCACGGGCGGCACCCGCGGTATCGGCCTGGCAATCGTTTCGCGCCTGGTCGAGGAGGGCGCGACGGTGGTGACCTCGGCGCGCAAAGAGGCGCCGGGACTTCCGGATGCGGTACGGCTGGTCACCGCCGACGTGAGCACCCGGGAAGGCGTCGAGCACCTGGCCGACGCCGCCTTCGAACTGCTCGGCGGGGTCGACATACTCGTCAACAACGCGGGCGGCGCGAGCAGCGGCGGCATGCCGCACTTCGGCGGCTCCGCCTCGATCCCCGACGAGGACTGGGTCGAGGCGCTGATGACGAACTACCTCGCCGCGGTACGGCTGGACCGGGCCGTCCTGCCGTCGATGATCGAACGGCGCAGCGGGGTGATCATCGAGGTGGCCTCGACCGTCGCCCGCCGTCCGGCCGGCGCCCTGCTGCACTACGGGGCGGCGAAGGCGGCGCTCATCAACTACGCCAAGGGGCTGGCGACCGAGGTCGCCCCGCACAACGTACGCGTCAACAGCGTGCTCCCCGGCCTGGTCAAAACGCCCGCCATGGACATGGTCGCGGAGAACATCATGGGGGCCACCGGCCAGGACGGCGATGCGGCCGTCCACATGATCGTCGAGGCCGAAGGCGCCCCGATGGAGGGCATCACCGAGCCGACCGACGTGGCCGACCTCGTGGCCTTCCTGGCCTCGGACCGCGCCCGGCGCATCACCGGCGCCGGCTACGTGATCGACGCCGGCGCCCTCCCGCAGGTGTAAACCCCACCCCCACCCCCCACACAAGCCACCACCTCAGCCCGGACACCCTTCGCACCCCACCACCCCTCCCCACCACCCCACCCCTCTCCCCTCACCCCCTACCAGACATCCCCTCCCCCTGACGGACCGTTCGGGCCGGCGTCTCATTCCTGACGCCGGCCCGAACCACTGAGCACCCCCCGATCGAACAACAGGCCGGATTCCACCCCTCCCGACACCACCCCCACCCCCACACCACCAAAGATTCCGCCCCACACCCGACCACCCAACTCCCCCCTCTCCACCGCCCAACTCCCCCCTCCCCACCCCACTCACCCCCCTTTGCCCCACTTTCCGCACCCCACCCCACCACCCCGAGCACCCCCACCACACCCCACCCCCACCACACCGCGGACTTTCCCAAAACATGACCGACAATCTCCCCGGCCCCCTCACTGGCCGAAATTACTCACCCCGCCGGGCGGAAGGTGAGGATTCTTACCGGTGCCACCGAGGTGCAATTTTTTACAGCTGCGGCAAAACGGTGTACAAAGTGTTGCGCCCCCCGCTCCATTGAGCATCTACCGACCGGCAGGCCGGTTTTTGCTTCAACCTCTTGTCCCGCCTCGAAGGCGTTGGCCTGGCATTCGTCGCTGGAGAACGAGTCCGCGGAGGCGGTTACCGACCCCACTTCGCACCCTGGGGCCCGTTCCCAATTACGGAGGACAGGAGCATGCCCGAGTCCGCACCCCTACCCCACGACTCCTCGGGCGACCGGGAAGCGGCGCTCACTCCCCTCGAACTCATGGGCCTGGCCGGTCTGCTACGGGCCTGGCGCGCGGCCGCCGGCGAGAAGCGGGGACTCGGCAGGCCGCTCACCCAGAAAGAGGTGGCCCAGGCCATCGGCCGCAGCGTGCGCTGGTACATCGACCTCGAAGGCGGCGCCACGCCCCGCCTGGAGCGCGCCATCCTCGACGCGCTCGCCCGGGAACTGATGCTCGGCCCCGACCAGGAGACGACCCTCCACCTCTACGCCCTGGGCGGCGCCGTCACCACCACCATCCCGGCCCTCAGCTCCGAAGCGGCGACCCTGCTGCAGCTCCTGCTCGACCAGCAGATGCCCAGCCCGGCGTACATCAGCGACCTCAGCTGGGACATCATCGGCTACAACACCGCCATGGCCGAGTGGTACCCCTGGGTACGGGAGCGGGGCGCGAACCTGATGCGCTGGGCCCTGCGCAGCAAGGAAGCCCGCCGCCAGTTCATCAACTGGGAGCACCACGCCGCCATCTACCTGGAACAGCTCCGCTTCGCCCTCGCCGAGCACCCCCACAACCCCGAACTGCAAAAGCTGCTCGCCTACATCCTCCAGGACCCCGACTGCGAACGGCTGTGGCACGCGAGCTCCGAGGTGCGCAAGAGCGGTGAGGGCCGCCACTTCTTCCAGGCCCTGCCCCGGCACGACTACGAGATCATCCACGTGGTGAGCAACGTCCTCTACCCGGCGGGCCTCCCCAACTCCCGTCTGGTCGTCGTCACCTGGCTCAAGGACGAATGCGAGCCGAAGTCCACCGACGACGCGACCCTCAGCACCCCCTACGACACAGCGCCGGCAAGCGGCGCCTCCCAGCCGCACCCCACCGCCGGCGCGTACTTCTCCGTCCCCTCCCTGCGGGATGCGGCCAAACTGGCCGGCCCGCACGCCGTTCCGCTCCCCCTCCTCAGCCGCCTCGCCGGCCCGCGCCACCAGCTGACCCTCTCCCGCGAACGGGGCACCGTCGTCTGGGCCACGGAACAGAGCGACGAAACCTGGGCCTTCGAGGAAGTCGACCCGTACACGGTCATCAAAAAACTCCCCCGCCGCCGCGCCCCCCTCGAAGCCCCCGAGGAATACAAACACCTGGTCCGCGCCCTGATGCCCAGCGACCCAAAAGAAGCCGCAAAGCACATCGACACCCTCCTCCCGGACTACCTGGCCCGAATAGAGCACCTCACCGAAATCCGAAAAGAACTCACCGAACAACACCCCGACCAGGTCCCCCCCACCGACCCCCTCGGCAACGCCTTCGACCACCCGAAAATCCTCAGACTGCTGAGGGACATGCCGAACTGACCGCTGCGCCGACGCAGAACAGGCCGCCCCTTTCCCACTGAACGAAGCGGCTTTCGACGGCTGCCTGCCTCGACGGTGCCCCCGCACATACCGAACTCGAATCGCGGGTCAGACGGCACAGGCCCGACGCACGCAATCGTTGTCGGCCGACGGCCTCAGCCCGACGGGTCCTCGTGCCAGACGGCGGTATCCACAGCCCGGACCGTGATCCACCCCCTGTTCTAGGATGGCTGGCACCATCTCAGCGGCCCGACGGGCTTCCGCTCCGCCTCCGCGGAACAGAAGGACATGCCCCCACCCGCACGAGTCACTTCGTGCTGCCTGGGGGCATTTTCTTGCTGTTCCGTGAGTCCGCGGCATCGTTGGCCGACCGCACCTACCTCGAAGGACGGCTGGCGGAACTCCTGACCGAGAACTTCCTGCACAGACACCACCATCGGCCCCAGCCGGCGGAGGTCCGTTCCTGGGAGCGCAGTATCCCCGCGCTGACCAACGCGCTGGTGGAAGCGGGACTCGGCGAGGTCGAGATGCTGCTGGAGTACGGGCTGCCACTGACCAGCAAGCGCGCGGACGTGATACTCGCCGGCATACACCCCGCCACTGGCGCGCCGTCGTACGTCGTGGTCGAACTCAAGCAGTGGAGCGAGGCCTACCCGGAGGACGACGACCCGCTGCGCTGCCGCATCCCCGCCTACCCGGGGCCGGTCCTGAACCCGATCGAGCAGGTACGTGGCTACTGCGACTACCTGGTGTCGTTCAACGGGGCGTTGGAGCACAGCCCTGAGTCGATCGCCGGGGTGGCCTACCTGCACAACGCGACCGAGTTCGGGGTGGCGGGGTTGCGGGCTGTCACCGAGGACCATCGGGGCAGGATGTTCACGGGTGACCAGCGCGGCGCCTTCCTGAGCTATCTGCGTTCGAGGCTGGCGGCCAAGCCCGGCGCCGAAGCCGCCGACGCCCTGCTCCAGGGCAAGGTCCGGCCGTCCAAGCAGCTCATGGCCGTTGCTGCCGAAGAGGTCCGCGGCCGGGAGCAGTTCGTGCTGCTGGACGAGCAGCGGCTCGCCTACGAGACGGTGATGTCCGCGGTCCGGCAGGCGCGCCGATCCAACCACAAGCAGGTCGTGGTCGTGGCCGGCGGCCCGGGCTCCGGAAAGAGCGTGATCGCCCTGTCCCTGCTGGGCGATCTCTACCGGCGCGGGGTGCCGACCCTGCACGCCACCGGATCGCAGTCGTTCACCAAGACGATGCGCAAGGTCGCGGGCGCCCGCAAGCCCGAAGTCCAAAAGCTCTTCCGGTATTTCAACAGCTTCATGGAGGCCGAGCCCAACGATCTCGACGTGCTGGTCTGCGACGAGGCGCATCGCCTCCGCAAGACCTCCGCCAATCGCTACACCAAGGCAGCGCTGCGCACCGGACGACCGCAGGTGGCCGAGCTGATCGACGCCGCCCGGGTACCGGTGTTCCTGCTGGACCAGCACCAGGTGGTGCGTCCCGGCGAGATGGGAACGGTGGACCAGATCCGGCAGGCCGCGGCCGAGCAGGGTCTGGAGTGCACGGTGGTGGAACTGGACAGCCAGTTCCGGTGCGGTGGCAGTGACGCCTATCTGCGGTGGGTGACCAGCCTGCTGGGGCTGGAAGGCGACGGACCCGTGCTGTGGGAGCCGGACTCCAAGGTGCACCTGCTGACCGCCGACACCCCCCAGGAGTTGGAGGACTTCCTGGCCGCGCGTCGGGCCGAGGACTTCGGCGCTCGCATGTCCGCCGGCTACTGCTGGAAGTGGACGACGAAGCTCACTCCGAGCATGACCGCACTGCCCACCGACGTGACCATCGGGGACTGGGCGAGGCCGTGGAACCTCTACGGCGACCGCGCCCTCCTCGGTGCGCCGCCGGCGCCGCTCTGGGCCACCGACCCCGCGGGGTTCGGCCAGATCGGGTGTGTGTACACGGCGCAGGGCTTCGAGTACGACTGGTCGGGCGTGATCATGGGTCCGGACCTCGTCTGGCGGACCGACCGCTGGGTCGTGGATCGCACCGCGTCCAAGGACCCTTCCTTCACCAAGACCACCCCGGACGAGGACGTCGACCGGCTGGTCCGCAACACCTACAAGGTGCTGCTGACCCGGGGCATGATCGGGACCATCGTCTACTCGACGGACCCGGAGACCCGCGCGAAACTCCGCTCCCTGATCCCACCGACCGGCGACGGTGCGGCCCGAGGATGAGGTCCGCTCGGCGGAACGGCACGCTTCTCGCCGCACGGTCAGGCCCCTGAACAGCCAACACGACTTGAGCCCGGCGACCGGAAGTCGAACACGCCCAACTCAGGGGTGTACTAGTGTGGTTGACGCTGCGCATCTTCCCGGAGGGTACGTCAGCGGAGTTCAGTGCCGGTCCTCGGCTGTGACTGACGAGTGGTTTCCATCGCGTGCTGCACGTGGTGTGAGTGCGGATGCCCGGTAGGGCGATCCCTGCCACTTCCAGCTCATACCGAGGAGTGGTCACGCATGAACCCCGTCGAGTTCAAGCCTGCACGTCGTAACCGGCTTCGCGAGATCCTGGTCGACGTCGCCATCGGCGTCACCGCCAATGTCGTGGTGGCGGCGCTGACCGCGGCAGCGCGCCTGCTCTTCTGACGCAGGCATGTGGCGGGCCCGGAGAGCCCGCCACTCCCCTTGTTCAGCAGTGCCGGTCAGAAGAGCCGCAGATCCGGCCCCTGTGCATCAGGCCTCTTCCGGTTCCGGCGGGGACGCTTTCCTCGCCTGGGCCGGGGCAGGTGCGGTACCCGTGCCTCTTGCGGCAGGTTCTCCCAGGTGGGGCGCAGGCCGTGGATCTGAACCTCTCCGACCTGCTCTTTCAGGTAGTCCCGCGTCTCCTCGTCCACGGAGTAGAGCACCGTCGCCCGGCTCGCCCGGGTCATCAACACGTGGTAGGCATGGCGGACGAGCCGTGCGAACTCCTCGTCGTCGACGCTGCCGGCCTTCACCTTCGGGTCGAACGATCCGGGGACGGCCACACGCTTGACGCCCGCCTCCGGGCCTTGGCGGTCCTTGCCCCGACGGAACACCCATCGGCCGTCGCGGCGCACCATGTCCTCACCCATGATCACGCCGCACCAGTCCCATTCGAGACCCTGCGCCGTGTATACGCAGCCGATCTGGCCGAGGCCGTTCTCGTGCACGGACCAGATCTTCGACGGTGGCGCCTCGTTCTCACAGAAAGTCTCGCTGTCCGCGTTCCACGGCCTGTGCCAGTCGCCGATGCGGACGTCTGCCTCCAGCCGCTTGTCCTTGCCCAGTGGCTTGGTCCATGGCCAGCAGTAGCCCGCAACCATGCGCGCGGATGCACCGGCGAGGGCTTCGGTGCGGATGATCCGTTCGAGCTCCTCCGGATTGTCCGCCACCTCGACGTGCATGAGTCCGTCCGGTGTCCACTGCTCCGGCGCCTCATCCGTCACGCCGAGCACAGCGCGGACCCAGCGGATGTATGCGTCGCTGCCGCCGCACCGGAACTGCTCCCGGAGGCCGTATCGCGCGATATGGGCCTCGCGCCGCCTGGCTGCGTCCTCGATCAGGCTGACGGTACCCACCTCGTTCGGCCGTACGGACTGCCCCTCGTCGAGGAAGAACACCGTCAGGCGGGACGCGTCGAGGAGCTCATCCACCTGAGGCTGTGTGCCCTGCTGTTCGGGCTTCCAGAAGCGGCTGGTCGAGCGGTCACGAATGCGGTGCGCCTCGTCGCATATCAGCACGTCCAGCGGTGGGTCCGGCGGGGTCACGAAACTGCTGAAATAGGTGAAGGTCTCCCGGAACTCACGGTCCCCGTAACCGACATGCTCCTGAACAGCGCCGTTGAACGCCCGACTACCGCTGGCGTACTTGACCGTCCGGCCCTGGGCCTCCAGCTCCGCCTTGATCTGGAGGCCGATGGCGCTCTTGCCGGTGCCGGCGCCACCGGTCACCAGGAAGATCACCCGCCGCTCGTCCGGGACAAGGGCAGGACGCCGGGGATCCGGGAGGATCTTGGAAGCCGTTTCCAGAATCTGGTCGGCGACCACCTTCTGCCGGCCGCGCAGGGTAAAGACGGTGTCGTCTCCGCGGGACCAAATCATGGCGTCGAGCAGCGGCGTATTGCGCAAGCCCATGCTTCGCAGGAGTATCTCGGCGGCTGAAGCGCCACCTTCATCGGTGAAATGCTGCCGGAGGTCGGACAGCAGCCTTTCGCGCCGGTCGTTCGTGTACACATGGGCGTACGGCCCCGTCGGACTGTCCACGTCGATGAGCGCCTGCACCGACGCCTCGGTGGCGTTGTGCAGGTAGGCGAATCCACCGCATTCGAAGTCGAGCCCGTGAAGCGGGCCCCTGCTGCTCGTGAACGCCTCGTAGTAGTCGCGTAGTTGCAGAGCCGGGTGCTTCTTGCTGTCCATCCCCGCTACGTGCACCAGCTCCGCGGTTGCCCGTTCCACCCTGGTCACCGTCGACCAGCGCTTCAACTCGACGAGCTGGACGGACAATCGGCGCCCCTGCGGATGATGACCCACGAGAACGACATCGATGAGTCTGGGGTCACCCGGCCGGTCGGTCTCGTCGAGGGTGGCGGCGCACTCGACGATCATCTCCACGTTCCCGCGATCGGCGGCAACCAGGTCGTTTGCAAGGCTGACCAGGCTTTCCGCCCATGCGGAACGTTCCGTCAGCGATGCGTCAGCTCCTCGGAAGTGTCGCCATCTGGCCGCGAGGTGCGGCACCATACGACGCCTCGAATTCAGGTCAAGAAGATCCTGAGCTGCCAACTTCAGCAGAAGCATGGACACGACGTAGTTCCCCCTGGGCACGAGTGACTCGTGCGGGTGGGGGCATGTCCTCATGGGGAAGCCCGTCGGGCCGCAACCGATAACGAAGATCTTAGGGACAGGGCCGCTCACCGAGAAACTGCAGCTGGATGCTCGGCGCGCTCTGCGATACCGCCCCCGAGGCGCCCCAGGCGCTCGTCGAGGCCTACTACGAGCGGCCCGTCGACCTTCACGCCCAGCTGCACGAACGAGCCACGAGGCGGAACTCACCGTTGGCCTCGAAGTGGCAGGCGTTGTCGACAGCCGGCCACCAGGTCTGCCGTCGCCAGTCGACGTCATAGAGACGGCGGCCGGCCCGGCCCTCGGCGAGCGTGGTGAAGACCAGCGCGTCACGTTCAAGCCGACTGGCGGCCCTGTAGAGCCGGCGCAGGCGATCGGCACATGGAAGGGACAAACGGATCCAGAACGCAAATAGCCTCGTTCCCCGAGTCGAAACTCGGGGAACGAGGCTATTTCAAAATTTGTTCGGCGGCGTCCTACTCTCCCACAGGGTCCCCCCTGCAGTACCATCGGCGCTGAAAGGCTTAGCTTCCGGGTTCGGAATGTAACCGGGCGTTTCCCTAACGCTATGACCACCGAAACACTATGAA
>NZ_JBHYJC010000045.1:0-57563 GCF_042749045.1 Streptomyces sp. NPDC059008
ACGCCCGGTTACATTCCGAACCCGGAAGCTAAGCCTTTCAGCGCCGATGGTACTGCAGGGGGGACCCTGTGGGAGAGTAGGACGCCGCCGAACAATATTTCAAGGACCCTTGGTCCCAGCGTTCATGCTGGGACCAAGGGTCCTTTTTGCTGTTTTGAAACAAGTACAGCCCGAAGCGCGCCGAACTGGTCGGTGCGCGAGAATGAATGCAGTACCGAAGACAGGAGTCACGTCGATGTCCACCAACTCTTCCGACGACCGTGGGGAGCGCCGCCCGCAGCGGCGCGACGACGGTGACCGCGGTGGTTTCCGGCGTGATGACCGGGGGCCGCGTCGCGACAGCCGCGACGGCGACCGCGGTGAGCGCGGCGGCTTCCGCCGTGACGAGCGTGGTGGCGGGCGCGGTGGGTTCCGCCGCGATGACCGTCCCGCCGGCGGCGACCGCGGGGGTTTCCGTGGTGGCGACCGTCGCGACGACCGGCCGCGTGGCCCGCGTCGTGACGATGAGCGTGGTGGCGGGTTCCGGCGCGAGGAGCGCGGCGGGGACCGTCCGGGATTCCGTCGTGACGACCGCTCGTCCGGTGGTGACCGCGGTGGCTTCCGTCGTGATGACCGGCGTGACGAGCGTCGGGACGATCGTGGTGGTGACCGTGGCGGGTTCCGTCGGGACGATCGTCGTGATGACCGCGGGGGCGACCGTGGTGGGTTCCGGCGTGACGACCGCGGTGGGTTCCGCGGTGGCGAGCGTGGCGGGGACCGTCCCGGGTTCCGGCGTGACGAGCGTCGGGACGATCGTGGTGGGGACCGCGGTGGTTTCCGTCGGGACGATCGTCGGGATGAGCGGCGTGATGACCGCGGTGGCGACCGTCCTTCGTTCCGTCGGGACGACCGGCGTGATGAGCGTCGGGATGACCGTGGCGGTGACCGCGGCGGGTTCCGTCGGGACGACCGCGGTGGCGACCGTGGTGGGTTCCGGCGTGACGACCGGGGCGGGGATCGTCCGGGCTTCCGTCGGGATGACCGCTCGTCCGGTGGTGACCGCGGCGGGTTCCGTCGGGACGACCGGCGTGACGACCGTGGCGGCGACCGCGGTGGGTTCCGGCGTGATGACCGCCGTGATGACCGCCGTGATGAGCGGCGTGATGACCGCGGTGGTGACCGTCCTTCGTTCCGTCGGGACGACCGGCGTGATGAGCGGCGGGACGACCGGGGCGGCGACCGTGGTGGGTTCCGTCGGGACGACCGCGGTGGCGACCGTGGTGGGTTCCGGCGGGACGACCGGGGCGGGTTCCGCAGGGATGACGAGCGCGGTGGGCGTCGGCCGTACGGCGCCGGCCGTGGCCGGGACGACCGTCGTGACGAGCGGCGGGACCGGGACCGGGAGCCGATCAAGCGGCTGCCGATTCCGGAGGACGTCACCGGTGACGAGATCGACAAGGATGTGCGGCAGGAGCTGCTGAGCCTGCCGAAGACGCTCGCCGACGACGTCGCCAAGAACCTGGTGATGGTCGCGAAGCTGCTGGACGAGGACCCGGAGCAGGCCTACGGGTACTCGCGGGTGGCGCTGCGGCTGGCCTCCCGGGTCGCGGCGGTGCGTGAGGCCGCGGGCTTCGCGGCGTACGCGGTCGGCAAGTACAGCGAGGCGCTGGCGGAGTTCCGGGCGGCGCGGCGGATGACCGGCGGTGTCGACCTGTGGCCGGTCATGGCGGACTGCGAGCGCGGTATGGGCCGTCCGGAGAAGGCGCTGGCGATGGCCGGTGAGCCCGAGGTGCAGAAGCTGGACCGGGCCGGGCAGGTCGAGATGCGGCTGGTCGCGGCGGGTGCCCGCAAGGACATGGGGCAGGCGGACGCCGCGGTGGTGACGCTGCAGAGCCCGGAGCTGGCGTCGAGCGCCGTCCACCCGTGGACCGCGCGGCTGCGGTACGCGTACGCGGACGCGCTGCTGGAGGTCGGGCGCGAGGACGAGGCGCGTGACTGGTTCGCCAAGGCGCTGGAGGCCGATCAGGGCGGCACGACGGACGCCTCGGACCGGCTCGCCGAGCTGGACGGGGTGGAGTTCACCGACGTGCTGGAGGAGTCCGGCGAGGCGGAGCAGAGCGACGACGCCGGGGCGGACTCCGGTGAGCGGCCCGACAAGGGCTGAGCCGGCGGGGGCCGGGCCGATGCGGGCTCGGGCCGTGTGAGCGAAGACGAAGGGCGGGATCCCGGTGGGGTCCCGCCCTTCGGCGTGTTCGGGGAGGGTCAGGGGGCGTAGGGGGCGATGGGGTTGCGGAGGGTGCCGATCAGCTGGAGGGCGCCGGCGGGGTCCTGCAGGTCGACCATCTCCTGGTTGTTGCGCAGCTGGAGGCGGTTGAGGCAGGACAGGGCGAACTCCTCGGCGAACATGTCGTACCGGTCGAACTTGTCGGCGAGGTGCGGGTGCGACGTCTGGTAGTCGGTGACGCATCCGGCGACCGTGCGCCAGAAGGTCTCCTCGTCGAGGACGCCGAGGTCGTCGAGGGTGCCGCTGAGGAAGCGGAAGAAGCAGTCGAAGACGTCGGTGAAGACCGACAGGAGCTTCTTGTCCTCGGGGACGTCGGCGCGGATGCGTTCGACGGTGGGGGGCAGGACCGCGTCGGGGTCCATGACGGCGATCTCTTCGGCGATGTCCTTGAAGATGACGCGGGCCACCGCGCCGTCCTCGACGACCAGGATGGCGTTCTCGCCGTGCGGCATGAAGACCAGGTCGTAGGCGTAGAAGGCGTGCAGGACGGGGGTCAGGTACGCGTCGAGGTAGCGGCGGAGCCAGACGGCGGGCTCCAGGCCGGATTCCTTGATCAGGGCGGCGGCGAAGGAGGCGCCACCCTGGTCGGTGTGGAGCAGGGAGGCCATGGTGGCCAGGCGCTGGCCCGGTTCCAGGGTGGGGACGGGGCTCTCGCGCCACAGGGCGGCGAGCATCTTCAGGTACGGGGAGCCCTTGTGGGTGGCCGCCTCGTACTGGCGGTGGTGGTAGCCGATCGCGGCGCGCTCGCGGATGATCGAGAAGCGGGCGGCCCGGAGGGTGTCGTCGGCGGAGATCAGGCGGGCCAGCCAGTCGTTGATGGCCGGGGTGGCCTCCATGTACGAGGCGGACAGGCCGCGCATGAAGCCCATGTTGAGGACCGAGAGCGCCGTCTTGACGTAGTGCCTGGTGGGCTCGGTGGTGTTGAAGAAGGTACGGATGGACTGCTGGGCGAGGTAGTCGTCGTCGCCGGGGCCCAGGCAGACCAGGCGCTGCTGGGCGACCTCCGCGGCGAAGGTGACGGACAGTTTGTTCCACCACTGCCAGGGGTGGGTGGGGAAGAGGTAGTAGTCGTCCGGGTCGAGGCCCAGGGTGGTGAGGGTGGTGTGGAAGCGGTCGCGGGTGGTGGCGTCGAGTTCGTCGCGCACCAGTGAGTCGTAGTCGAGGCCGGCGCCCGCGGTGAAGGTGGCGTGGTCGCGGCGGGCGGCGAGCCAGATCAGCCGGACGGGGGCCGCGGCCTCGGGGGCGTAGGCGTGGTACTCGTGGATGCCGAAGCCGAGGCGGCCGTTGTTGGCGACGAAGCAGGGGTGGCCCTCGGTCATGCCGGTCTCGACGGCCTGGAAGCCGGCCGTGGCGAGTTCGGTGGCGGTGGGCTGGTCGGCGGCGAGCTTGTAGGCGGTGCCGGAGAGGGTGGAGCTGATCTCCTCCAGGTAGACCGGGAGGATCTGGGCGCCGAGTCCCAGGGCGTCGCGGTGTTCGATGAAGAACTCCACGGCGTCGAGGGGGAGTTCGTCGTGGTCGCGGTGGCGGGTGATGCTGTCGGGGTCGATCTGCCAGTGGTCGAGCGCCTGTCTGCGGGCGGCGAAGCGGTATTCGGTGGTGCCGTCGTCGCTGCGCAGGGCGTAGTGGCCGTCGTGGGGCAGGCGCCTGGGGGTGAGCAGCCGTTCGTGGGCGAACTCGGCGAGGGCCTTGCGTATCAGCAGGCGGTTGGCGCGGGCCCACAGCGCGGGGGTGAGGTGGGCGACGGCGTCCTGGGCGGTCGGCCGGGTGCCGGCGGTCATCGGTGGTCTCCTTGGGCGGCCAGGAACTGGTCGCGGGTGCAGGTGCTGAGGCAGGCGTCTTTGGAGGGGAGCGAGACGGTGCGCTGGACCTCGAATCCGACGGCCTTGTTGAGGGCGTGGACGGCGGTGTTGCGGGTGTCCGGCTCGACGACGACGCGGCGGGTGGCCGGGTCGGCGAAGAGCATCTCCATGACGGTGGTGAGCACGGCGAGGGTGAAGCCGTGCAGGGGGGTGGCGGTGGGGGCGGTGAGGAAGTGCATGCCGACGTCGCCGGGCCGGGCGGCGTGGATGCCGACCAGTTCGCGGTGGGCAGGGTCGTAGCGCTCCATCAGGAAGGCCGGGGTGCCGTTGTGCAGGCCGAGGAAGGCGTCGTGGAAGGGGTCGGCGGCGATCCGCGCGAACTCCTTCTCGACGTCCGTCAGATCGCAGTCCTGCATGAGCCAGAAGACGGCTTTGGGGTGGGTGACCCAGCCGTGCAGCAGCTCGGCGTCGGCGGCCGGGTCGACCGGGCGCAGTGAGAACTCCCCCAGTGCGGGGTCGGTGCGGGTGAAGGCGGGGGCCTCGCTCATGCGGGGATCTCCATGGGGTGGTGCGGGCCGGCCGGGGCGGCGAACTCCTGGAAGGCGATGGCCTTTTCGACCGGGTAGTACTCGCGGCCGAGCAGCTCGCGGACGATGCACGAGTTGCGGTACGCGGCCATGCCGAGGTCGGGCGTGACGAAGCCGTGCGTGTGCAGCTCGGCGTTCTGCACGAAGATGCCGTGGCCGGTGGTGTCGATGCTGTAGTTGCGGGCCACGTCGTAGCGGCCGGCGTCGTCCCAGGCGATCCGGTCGCGGACCGGGGTGAGGAAGTCCGGTACGCGGTAGCGGTAGCCGGTGGCGAGGATCAGCCCCTGGGTGTCGAGGACGAAGCCGGTGCCCTGCTCCTCCTGGTGCAGGCCCAGGGTGTAGGTGCCGGTGGTCTCGTCGTAACTCGCGTGGTTCAGGGCGGTGTTGGTCAGCAGGCGGGTGGGGACCGGGCCGGCGAGGTTCTTCTGGTAGAGCAGATCGAAGATGTCGTTGATCAGGGCGGAGTCGATGCCCTTGTAGAGGTGTTTCTGGGTGGCGTTGAGGCGGTCGCGGGTGGCCTGGGGGAGGGCGTGGAAGTAGTCCACGTACTCGGGGGAGGTCATCTCCAGCGTGAGTTTGGTGTATTCGAGCGGGAAGAAGCGCGGGGAGCGGGTGGCCCAGGTCAGGTGGTAGCCGTGGCTGTCGATGTCCTGGAGGAGGTCGAAGTAGATCTCGGCGGCGCTCTGGCCGCTGCCGACGAGGGTGATGGAGTCCTTGGCCTGGAGGGCGGCCTTGGCGTCCAGGTAGTCGGCGTTGTGCAGCAGATCGCCGCCCAGGCCCTGGCAGGCCTCGGGGATGTGCGGCGGGGTGCCGGTGCCCAGGACGAGTTTGCGGGCGCGGTGGGTGGTGCGTTCGCCGGTGGGCAGGTGCTCGGCGTGGACGACGTACAGCTCTTCGCGGGCGTCGTACTCGACTGTGGTGACCTGGTGGGCGAAGCGGATGGAGTCGAGTTTGCCGGCGGCCCAGCGGCAGTAGTCGTTGAACTCGGCGCGCAGCGGATAGAAGCTCTCGCGGATGTAGAACGGGTAGATCCGCCCCGATTCCTTGAGGTAGTTCAGGAACGAGAAGGGCGAGGTGGGGTCGGCGAGGGTGACCAGGTCGGCCATGAAGGGCACCTGGAGGTGGCTGCTGTCGAGCATCATGCCGGGGTGCCATTCGAAGGACGCCTTGTTGTCCAGGAACAGGCCGTCGAGTCCGTCGATGGGCTCGGTCAGGCAGGCCAGGCCCAGGTTGAAGGGGCCGAGGCCGATGGCGATGAAGTCGTAAGGGGCGGACACAGGAGGGCTCCGAGGGGGTCGGCTTGGGAGGTCAGCGCGCGCTGAGCGCCGGCTGGGGCTGCTCGGTGAGGAAGCTGCCGGCGTGCTCGGCGATCAGGTCGAGGACGGTGGCGATGTCGTCGAGCGTGGTCTCCGGGTTGAGCAGGGTGAACTTGAGGTAGTGGCGTCCGTCGACCTTGGTGCCCGCGACGATCGCGTCGCCGGAGGCGAACAGGGCGTCCCGGGCGTGCAGATTGACCCGGTCGGCCAGCTCGGGGTCCTGGTCGGTGCCGGGGAGGTAGCGGAAGACCAGGGTGCTGAGCTGGGGCTCGACGACGACTTCGAAGCGGGGGTCGTCGTGGAGGAGTTTCCAGGCGTCCGCGGCGCGGTCGATGACCTCGTCGAAGAGCTCGCCGAGGGACCGGGCGCCCATGATGCGCAGGGTGAGCCAGAGTTTCAGGGCGTCGAAGCGGCGGGTGGTCTGGATCGACTTGTCGACCTGGTTGGGGATGCGCTGCTCGGTCATCCGGCGCGGGTTGAGGTAGTCCGCGTGGTAGGTGACATGGCGCAGGGTCGTGCGGTCGCGGACCAGGACGGCGCTCGAACTGACCGGCTGGAAGAAGGACTTGTGGTAGTCGACGGTCACCGAGTCGGCGCGTTCGATGCCGTTGAGCAGCTCGCGGCGGCGGGAGACCAGCAGACCGCAGCCGTAGGCGGCGTCGACGTGCATCCACGCGCCGTAGCGGTCGCACAGCTCGGCGATCTCGGGGAGCGGATCGATGGAGCCGAAGTCGGTGGTGCCGGCGGTGGCGACGACGGCCATGGGTATCAGGCCGTCGCGCCGGCAGCGGGCCAGCTCGTCGGCCAGGTCGGTGGTGCGCATCCGCTTGTCCGCGTCGGCCGGGACGCTGATGACGGCTTCCGCGCCCAGGCCGAGCAGGGTGGCGGCCTTGCGGATGCTGAAGTGGCTGCACTCGGAGGTGAGGATGCGCAGCCGGGGCAGTACGTCGGTGAGCCGGGCCGGGCCCCCCTGGGCCGGGGAGCCGTCGCGGGTCAGCTCCCGGCGGCAGGCCTCGTCGCGGGCGAGCAGCATGGCCTGGAGGTTGGACTGGCTGCCGCCGCTGGTGAAGATGCCGTCGGCCTGCTCGCCGAGGCCGATCCGGTCGGCCGTCCAGTCGATCAGCCGGCGCTCGATGAGGGTGCCGCCGGCGCTCTGGTCCCAGGTGTCCAGGGAGGAGTTGACGGCGGAGAGCACGGCCTCGCCGACGAGGGCGGGGATCACCACGGGGCAGTTGAGGTGCGCGAGATAGCGCGGATGGTGGAAGTAGACGGCGTCGCGGAGGTAGACCTCCTCGAGTTCGTCGAGCGCGGCGGCCGGGTCGTGCAGCGGGGTGTCGAGGTCGACGCCGGCGACCGTGGGTGCGAGGCCGTCGACGGAGATGCCGGTGAACGGGCGGGCGGTGCCGGCGATTTTGGCGCTGATCCGCGTGACGCTCTCGGTGACGGCGCTGTGGTAGCGGTGGGCCGTGGCGTTGTTGAGCAGATACGTCCGGCTGTCGGCCGGGTCCTCGGCGGAGTGCGCGAGGAGACTCATGGAGCGGTCCTCCCTGGTGCGGACTTGACCACGTCCTGCGCAGGGTGGGGTGTGTGCGCAGGGGCAGGGAGACCCGCCCGAGACGTAGTGAGGTAAGCCTAACCTAACTACGTCTCGGGGCTGGTCACAGGTGCCGCGGGCGGGCGGACGCCGGGATTCAGTTGGTGTCGGACTCGTCCAGGGTGCGCAGGACCAGACCGGTGGCGGGCTTGGGCCCGAAGGAGGTGGACTTGCGCGGCATCGTCACACCGCACTCGGCGAGTTGACGGACCGTCTCCTCCGATGTGGCGCGCATCAGGACGGCCGAGCCGCCGTGCCGGGCGGCCTGCTCGACGGCGGCCTCGGCGTGGTGCAGATACCCGATGTCGGACGGGTGGTCGGGGACGTGCCAGACCTCGTCCAGCAGGACCGAGTGCAGCACGGTCGCGTCCAGCTTCCGCCAGGCCTCCGGCCGGTCCCGGCGGATCGCGCGGTCCAGCAGCTCGGGGTCGGGGCGGTCCAGGAGGTGGAAGGAGTGCCGCCCGCCCGCCAGGACGAAGGCGGTGCCGGGCGTCTCGTCCAGGGCCGCCAGGGCGGCGGGCAGCTCGCCCGGGAGCGTACGGGTGCGGAAGGCGCCGGCCAGGTCCGCCAGCGCCTTGGCGGGCGGCAGGTGCGGCAGCACGCGATGGATCGCGCGGACCTGCAGCGGATAGCGGGTGGTGTCGACCAGCAGCACCAGCCCCGACGCCCAGGGCGAGGCGGGGCCGGCCCCGGGCCGCTGCTGGTACAGCCGCTGGTAGGTCGCCCAGCGGTGGTGGCCGTCGGCGATCAGGGCCTGCCGGCGGGCGAGATCGTCGTCGATGGCCGCGAGATCGGCGGGGTCGGTGACCGCCCACAGGCGGTGGGTGAAGCCGTCCTCCGTGGTCGTGGCGAGCAGCGGGGTGCCCTCCGCCACCCGCTCGACGACCGCGGTGGCCCCGTTCGCGGCGTTCCGGCCACGGTAGGAGAGCAGCAAAGGCTCGAAGTTTGCGGCCGCGGCCCGCATCAGGGCGGCCCGGTCCTCGACGACCTCGTCGATGACGTCCTCGTGCGGCAGCACCGGACCGTCCAGGCGCAGCGCGCCGATCAGCCCGCGCTGCAGCACCTCGCCGGCGCGCTGCTCGTAGACGTACAGCGCGGGCTCGGCGTCCTGCGTCAGCACGCCCTCGGCGCGCCAGCGGTGCAGGGTGTCGGCGGCCTGCCGGTGGCGGGTGGTGGGGTCCGCGGCGTGCGGGAGGATCAGCCGGACGATGTTGTACGGATCGGCGGTCTCCAGATGGCGCACGCCGTCCGGCCGGACCACCACGTCATAGGGCGGCGAGGTCACGGCGGTGAGGCTGCTGATCCGGTCCGGGGCGTAGCGCAGTCCACGGAACGGGAGGAGGCGGAGGCCGTCGGTACTGGTCATTGAAGAATGCTATGCCGCCGGCCCGATGAGGGAAGATCGGGGGACAGGCCGCTATGGCCGGAACTATCGGTATGCGCGGGGCGGGCGACGGTGCGCCCGGAGCACGCGGAGAACGCGCCCTTACGGTGCGCGGTGGGACGTTCGTCCCCATCATGGCAAGCGAGGAGCGAGACGGCATGAACGAGCAGATTCGCCAGCGGCCCGACGGGAGCCGGCGCCCGCTGAGCGAGGCGTACGACACGGCGCTGCTGGATCTGGACGGTGTCGTCTACGCCGGCGGACAGGCCATCGAGCATGCCGTGGATTCGCTGATACGCGCGCGGGACGGCGGGATGCACCTGGCGTATGTGACGAACAACGCGGCCCGCACCCCGCAGGCCGTCGCCGACCAGCTGACCGGCTTCGGCCTGCCGACCGGCGCCGGCGAGGTGATCACCTCGGCGCAGGCGGTGGCCCGGCTGATCGCCGAGCAGGTGCCGGCGGGCGCGCGGGTACTGGCCATCGGGGGCGAGGGGCTGCTGGTGGCGCTGCGCGAGCGCGGTCTGCGGCCGGTCTTCTCCGCGGACGAGGACCCGGCGGCGGTGGTGCAGGGCTACGACCCCACGCTGGACTGGGGGCGGCTGGCGGAGGCCGCGTACGCGGTGCAGCGCGGGGTGCCGTGGTTCGCCTCCAACACCGATCTGACCATCCCCAAGGAGCGCGGGATCGCGCCCGGCAACGGCGCGTTGGTGGAGGTGGTCCGGATCGCCGCGGGCGGGACGCCGCAGGTGGCGGGGAAGCCGCAGCCGCCGATGCACCGGGAGACGGTGCTGCGGACCGGCGCCGAGCGGCCGCTGGTGGTCGGCGACCGGCTCGACACGGACATCGAGGGCGCCTGCAACGGCGGGGTCGACTCGCTGCTGGTCCTCACCGGCGTCACCACCGCCGCCGAGCTGCTGGCCGCCCCGCCGCAGCACCGTCCGTCCTACGTGGACGCCGATCTGCGCGGGCTGCTCGCGCCCCAGCCGGAGGTGACCGCACAGGACGGCGGCTTCCGGTGCGGCGGCTGGCGGGCCGAGGCGGTCGGCGACGCGCTCGCCGTGACGGGCGCGGGTACACCGCTGGACGGGCTGCGGGCGCTGTGCGCGGCGGCCTGGACGGCGGCGGGCGACGGCAGTTGCGGCGCGGACGCCGGCAAGGCGCTGGCGCGGATCGGGATGTGAGGGCGGGGACTCCTGCCGCCCGGGGTGGCAGGAGTCCCCGCGGAGCCGGGCCGTGCGGCCTTCAGTCCTCGTCGGCCGGCGCCGTGCCGGCCGTCAGCTCCGCGATCAGGTCCTCCTCGGTGGCGCCGCGTCGCCAGTAGCCGGTGAACTTGACGGCCCGGCGGTCGATTCCGCGCTCGCCGACCAGGTGCCGGCGCACCGCCTTGACGGTTCCCGCCTCCCCGGCGATCCAGGCGTACGGCGTGCCGTCGGGCAGCTCGGCGGCGCGCAGCGCCTCCAGGACCGGCTCGCCGTGCGCCGCGGCCCCCGGGTCGCCGACCAGCCAGGTGATCTCGGCGTCCGCGAAGGTCGGCAGCTGCTGGCGGTCGTCCTCGTGGCCGACCTCGATCCAGACCTTGGCCCGGGTGCCGGGGGAGAGCGATGACAGGATGCCGGCGATCGCGGGCAGCGCGGTCTCGTCGCCGGTGAGCAGGATCCAGTCGGTGCCGGCCGGCGGCCGGAAGTCGACGCCGCCGTTGTCCTCGACGACCGGGGCGAGGACGGTCAGCCGGTCGCCGGGGCGGGCCCGGGCGGCCCAGCGGGAGGCCGGGCCGCCGGCCGTGACGGCGGCCTCGGGACCGGCGCCGTGCAGGGCGAAGTCGACATCGAACTCCTCCGCGCCGGGGCGCTGTTCGCGGATCGTGTACGAGCGCATCACCGGGCGCTCGGCCGGGTCCTGCGCCCGCCAGGCGGTGTACCAGCCCTCGCTCATGTCGTCGAAGACCGGCCGGTCCTGGTGGGGTTGCGGCAGGAAGAGCTTGAAGCGCTGGTCACGACCGCCGGACGCCAGCTCGTGAAGCCGGTCGCCGCCGAAGGTGACCCGCACCATGGAGGGGCTGATCCGCCGGGAGCGTACGACGTGCACCTCGAAGAAGCGGAACGGAGCGGTGGCGGGGGCGGCGGTCGTGGTCATACGGGAACCTCCCGGGACGATGGTGGGGTGGGGAGCGGCCGCGGTGGAACGCGGGGTCCGGTGGGCGCCGGTCCACCGCGGCGTGATGTCAGTTGACCTTCTTGGCGCCCTCGATCGCCTTGGTCAGCGATTCGATCAGCGGCGCGGCGCCGGCGTAGGAGAAGCGCGGCTCGCTGGACCAGGGGGTGATCTGGCCGGCCTTGACGGCGGGGAGCTTGGCCCAGGAGGGCTTGGCTGCCAGGTCCTTGGGCTGGAGGGTGGCGGTCCGGTTGTCCAGCAGGAGCACGTCGGCCTTGTACTTGTCGGCGTTCTCCCAGCTCAGGCTCTCGAAGTAGCCGCCCTTGTCCAGGTGGTCGGGGACGACCAGGTCGACGCCGAGGGACTTGTAGTACATGAGGTCGGCGTTGATGCCGGGGTTGGAGGCGTAGAAGAGGTCGGGGCTGCCGGAGCAGGCGAGCACCTTGACCGGGTGGGACTTGGCGGCCCGGCGCAGCGCCTCGGAGGCCTTCTCGAAGCGGGCCTTGGCGTCGGTGACCTTCTTGGCCTTGAGGTCGGCGCCGAGCGACTCGGCCAGCTCGGCGTAGCGCTCGATGATCTTGACGAGCGGGACGCGGGCGGAGGTGATGGCGACGGACTCGGCCAGCTTGGCGATCTTGTCCTTGCTGGTGTCCGGCACGAACCACAGCGCGTTCGGCTCGTACATGTTGGTGACCAGCAGTTCGGGGCGCAGTCCCGCGTACTTCTCCACGTTGAACTGGTTGTAGGCGTTGCCGATGATGGTGACCTTGTCGACGTCGAGGTCGCCGGCCTGCGGGTCGGGCTTGCCGTTCTTGAGCTTGGTGGGCCCGAAGACGCCGACTATCTGGTCGTCGATACCGAAGTCGTGCAGTGCGGCCGCGGTGCCGGTGAAGGCGACGATGCGCTGCGGGGTGCTCTTGAGGGAGACCTTCTGCTTGCGGTCGTCGGTGAAGGACCAGGGGCCGCCCTTGCCGCCGCCGGCACCCGCCGAGCCCTTTTCTCCACCGCACGCGGCGAGCAGGGCGCCGATGCCGACGGCACCGCCCGCGGCGAGGATGCCGCGGCGGGACAGGGTTACGCTTCGGGAGGTGCTCATGGTGGGTGTGCTTCTCTCTGGGAAGGGCCTGCTAGGTGGGGGAAGGGCCTGCGAGTTGAATGTGAGGGTAGGCTAACCTAACCCTCGTGTTGGTTGACAGTCCCCCCGAAGCAACAACGGCTCCGGCCTCCGCGGCACCCCGACGACGGAATGCCATGCGCTCCGCGGGGCTGCTCGCCTCCGTCGCCGTCCTGGCCGTCGTCACCGTCCTCGGCATCGCCATCGGCGCCAAGCAGATCCCTCTCGACCAGGTGTGGCACGGGGTGTTCCACTACTCCGGCTCCGACACCGACGTGGTCGTCCGCGATGTGCGCCTGCCCCGCACCCTGCTCGGTCTGATCGTCGGCGCCGCCCTCGGACTGGCCGGCACCGTCATGCAGGCGCTGACCCGCAATCCCCTGGCCGACCCCGGAGTTCTGGGCATCAACGCCGGAGCCTCGGCCGCGGTCGTCTCCGCCATCAGCTTCCTCGGTGTCACCTCACTGGTCGGCTATGTGTGGTTCGCGTTCGCCGGCGCCGCGCTCGTCTCCGTCGCGGTGTACGTCCTCGGCGGCACCCGCGGCGCAACCCCCGTACGCCTCGCCCTCGCCGGCACCGCGCTGACCGCGGTCCTCACCGGCTACCTCAACGCGGTCAACCTGATGGACACCGCGGCACTGGACAAGATGCGCTTTTGGACGGTGGGTTCGCTGGCCGCCGCCACCTGGCCCACCGTCACCCAGATCGCGCCGTTCCTCGCGGCCGGCGGCGTCCTGGCACTGCTGATCGCCCGGCCGCTGAACGCGATCGCGCTCGGCGACGACCAGGCGCGGGCGCTCGGCGCCCGGCTGACCCGCACCCGGGTGCTGGCGATGCTCGCCATCACCCTGCTGTGCGGCGGGGCTACCGCCGCCTGCGGCCCGATCGTCTACGTCGGCCTGATGGTCCCGCATGTCGTACGGGCCATCACCGGGCCCGACATGCGCTGGATCCTGCCGTACTCCGCGGTGCTCTCGCCGGTGCTGCTGCTCGGCGCGGACGTCCTCGGGCGGGTCGTGGCCCGGCCCGGAGAGCTGCAGGTCGGCATCGTCACGGCCGTCGTCGGCGGCCCGGTCTTCATCTATCTCGTACGGCGTCGGAGGATGGCCCAGCTGTGAGTACGACCGTCAAGCCCGGGCGGGGTCCCGGAAAGGGAAGCGGGACCGGGGCGGTCCGGACGGTGCGGGCCGTGCGTACGCAGGGCGGGCTCTCGCTGCGCCTGGACGTGCGCGCCGTCGTCGTCGGACTGCTGCTGCTGGCCCTCGCGCTGGCCGCCGGCATCGCGCTGATCGGCTCCGGCGACTACCCGATGACACCGGCCGAGGTGGTCGCCACGCTGACCGGCGGCGGCGACGCCGGCCAGCAGTTCATCGTCCAGGACCTGCGGCTGCCGCGGGTGCTGGTGGGGCTGCTGGTGGGCGCCGCGTTCGGGGTCGCCGGGGCGGCCTTCCAGACCGTCACGCGCAACCCGCTGGGCAGCCCGGACGTCCTCGGCTTCGCCCAGGGCTCGTCCGTCGGCGCGCTGACCGCCATCGTCTACTTCCAGGCCGGGACCTTCGCGGTCGCCGCCGGTGCGGTCGCCGGTGGGGTGGTCACCGGACTCGCCATGTTCCTGCTCGCCTGGAAGGGCGGCATCCACGGCTACCGCTTCGTGCTCGTCGGCATCGGGGCCAGCGCCATGCTCTACGCGATGGTGCTCTACCTCATGACCAAGGCGAACATCGTCGAGGCGACCCAGGCCACCACCTGGATGACCGGTTCCCTCAGCGGGCGCGACTGGGCCCAGGTCTGGCCGCTGGCCGCCGTCTGCGCCGTCTGCCTGCCGCTGGTGCTCTGCTACGGGCGGCCGCTGCGGATGCTGGAGATGGGCGACGACGCCGCCTACGCGCTGGGCGTACGGGTCGACCGGGTCCGCGTCGTGGTGCTGCTGGCCGCGGTCGTGCTCGTCGCCTCCGCCACCGCGGCGGCCGGGCCGATCTCCTTCGTCGCGCTCACCGCGCCCCAACTGGCGCGGCGGCTCACCCGCTCGCCCGGCCCCAACCTGCTGCCGGCCGCCCTGATAGGCGCCGTCCTGCTGGTCGCGGCGGACTGGTCCTCCCAGCAGCTCTTCGGCGCCGACCAGCTGCCGGTGGGCGTGCTGACCGGCGTCCTCGGCGGCGGCTATCTGCTGTGGCTGCTGGCCACGGAGCGCCGGGCGGGGCGGATATGACGCGCGGCGGGGCGGGCAGGGCACGCCCGAGACGGTGCCCACGGTCCGGTGCGCGTCCACCGGCACCGGACCGGCGGCCGCCGGGCAGCAGCAGCGACACGACAACCCCAGGAGTTTCGAAGTGAGCCGTCTCACGGCCGAGAACGTCACCCTCGCCTACGACCAGCGGGTCATCGCCGAGAACCTCTCGGTCGCCATCCCCGACCACTCCTTCACGGTCATCGTCGGCCCGAACGCCTGCGGCAAGTCCACGCTGCTGCGCGCCCTGTCGCGGATGCTCAAGCCGGCCGCCGGATCGGTGCTGCTGGACGGCTCCGCGATCTCCTCGCTCCCGGCCAAGAAGGTCGCACGGACGCTGGGGCTGCTGCCGCAGTCCTCGATCGCCCCGGACGGCATCACCGTCGCGGACCTGGTGGCGCGCGGCCGCTACCCGCACCAGGGACTGCTGCGGCAGTGGTCCGCCGACGACGAGCGGATCGTCCAGGAGTCGATGGCGGCGACCGGCGTCGGCGCCCTGGCCGACCGCTATGTCGACGAGCTGTCCGGCGGACAGCGGCAGCGGGTGTGGATCGCGATGGCGCTCGCCCAGCAGACGCCGCTGTTCCTTCTGGACGAGCCGACGACATACCTGGACATCCAGCACCAGATCGAGGTGCTGGACCTGTGCGCGGAGCTGCACGAGGAGCAGGGACGCACGCTGGTCGCGGTGCTGCACGACCTCAACCACGCCGCCCGCTACGCCACCCACCTCATCGCCATGAAGGACGGTGCGGTCGTCGCCCAGGGTGCGCCGGCCGACGTCGTCACGGCGGAGCTGGTGGCGCGGGTCTTCGGGCTGGCCTGCCAGGTCATCGACGATCCGGAGACCGGGACGCCGCTGGTGGTGCCGGCGGCGCGCAAGCCGCGCACGCCGCGTACCGGCGCCGTGGCGGCGACCGGCAGGAGCGCGGCGACTACAGCAGCGTCCTGAGGCGCAGCAGGTCGCGCAGGCCGGCCTCCAGCTTGACGCGACCGCTGCCCCAGGCCCTGGCGAAGTTCAGCTGCCCGTCGACCAGCGCGACCAGATCGTCGCCCGCCATCGTCAGGCGGATCTCGGCCTTGTTCGGCGGCGGGCCGGGGACGCAGGTGACGTTCTGGATGGTGCCGCCGGCCAGCCGTCCGAGGAACGTCACATCGAGGTCCGTGATGCGGCAGCTGAGCGAACGGTCGAGTGCGGCGGCGCTGCGGACGTTGCCGTCAGCCGAGGACAGGTTCTGGGCCAGCCGGTCGAGCGCGGCACGGCACTGGTCGAGAGTTGCCATCGTGACCGACGATACGCCAGGTCGTGGGCGGCTCGTTCGTCCGTGACCCCGCTCGTCGGGGTAGCGTCGGGGGCATGGAAGAGCCGACGTCCGGCCCGGAGCCGGAGGTCCCCGCGGGGGCCGTGGGGAGCGAGCCAGCGGAGCCCGCAACGCCTGGGCCGGCGGAGCCCGTATCGCCCGGGGAGTCCGAGACCCCGGCCGCGCCCGAGGGGCCGCGGCCGCTGGGGGTGGGGGTGGTGCCCACCGGCCAGTCCGCGGTCGACGCCGGGCTGCGCCGACTCGCCGACGCCGACCACCTCCCGTCGAGCGGTCACCTCCAGGTGTACGAGGATGTCCACCGTGGGCTGCGCGATGTGCTGGCCGGTCTCGACCAGCACCCCGGGCCGCCCGCCCCTTCCTCGACGACGTACGACAACAGGAGCTGAACCACAGGTGGCAGGAGTGGCACGACGCCGACTCGACGCGGAGCTGGTGCGCCGCAAGCTGGCCCGTTCGCGCGAGCACGCGAGCCAGCTGATCGCCGCGGGCCGGGTGACCGTCGGCGGCGCGACCGCGACCAAGCCGGCCACCCAGGTGGAGACCAGCGCGGCCGTGGTCGTGCGGGCGGACGAGAGCGACCCGGACTACGTCTCGCGCGGTGGCCACAAGCTCGCGGGGGCGTTCGCCGCCTTCGTGCCGCTCGGCCTGAAGATCGAGGGCCGGCGGGCGCTGGACGCGGGCGCCTCGACTGGTGGTTTCACCGACGTTCTGCTGCGGGCCGGCGCCGGTCATGTCGTCGCCGTGGACGTCGGATACGGACAGCTCGCCTGGTCGCTGCAGAGCGATGAACGGGTCACCGTGAAGGACCGCACCAACGTACGCGAGTTGACGCTGGAGCAGATCGACTCCCGGCCCGTCGACCTGATCGTCGGCGATCTCTCCTTCATCCCGCTGGGGCTCGTACTGCCCGCGCTGGTGGGCTGCGCGGCGCCGGACGCGGACCTCGTGATGATGGTCAAGCCGCAGTTCGAGGTCGGCAAGGAGCGGCTGGGCAGCGGCGGAGTCGTGCGCAGCGCACAGCTGCGGGCGGAGGCGGTGCGCGCCGTAGCGAACCGGGCGGCCGAGCTGGGACTTGGCGTACTTGGAGTAGTTGCCAGCCCGCTGCCTGGACCTTCCGGGAATGTCGAGTACTTTCTGTGGCTGCGCGCCGGGGCGCCTGCACTCGACCCGGCGGACGTCGACCGTGCAGTGGCGGAGGGGCCTCGTTGACCACTACCCAGGCAGTTGAAGGCAGCGCAGCACACGAGAACAACGGAGCCGAGCGGACGGTGTTCCTGCTCGCACACACCGGCCGCCCCGCGGCCATCCGCAGCGCCGAACTCGTCGTCCAAGGGCTGCTGCGCAGCGGGATCGGCGTACGGGTGCTGGCGGAGGAGGCCGCGGATCTGCCGCTGCCGCCGGAGGTCCAGCGCGTCGACTCCGAGCAGTGCGCCGCCGAGGGCTGCGAACTGCTGGTGGTCCTGGGCGGCGACGGCACGCTGCTGCGCGGCGCGGACTTCGCCAGGACGTCCGGGGTGCCGATGCTCGGCGTCAACCTCGGCCGGGTCGGCTTCCTCGCGGAGGCCGAACGCGACGACCTCGACAAGGTCGTCGACCGGGTCGTCACCCGTGCCTACGAGGTCGAGGAGCGGATGACGCTCGACGTCCTGGTCCGCAACAACGGCAGTGTCGTGCACACCGACTGGGCCCTGAACGAGGCGTCGGTGGAGAAGGCCGCACGCGAGCGGATGCTGGAGGTGGTGACGGAGGTCGACGGGCGGCCCGTCTCGCGCTTCGGCGGTGACGGCGTGGTCTGCGCGACCCCGACCGGTTCGACCGCGTACGCCTTCTCGGCCGGCGGCCCCGTGGTCTGGCCCGAGGTCGAGGCCCTGCTGATGGTCCCGATCAGCGCGCACGCCCTCTTCGCCAAGCCGCTGGTCACCTCGCCCCGTTCCGTCCTCGCGGTCGAGGTGCAGCCCAAGACCCCGCACGGTGTGCTGTGGTGCGACGGCCGTCGCAGCGTCGAACTCCCCGCCGGCGCCCGCGTCGAGGTCCGCCGCGGCGCCGTACCCGTGCGCCTGGCGCGTCTGCATCATGCCTCCTTCACGGATCGTCTGGTCGCCAAGTTCGCCCTTCCGGTGGCGGGGTGGCGGGGGGCGCCTCACTAGGGCACCGGGGCCCGCCCGGCGCGGGCCCCGCCCGGGGCGCCTCAGTGGCGGCCCCGTGGAGCCGGGTGTGCGAGGAGCTTCCTGGCGCGGGTGAGGGCGGAGTCCTGCCGGGCGGAGAGTTCCTCCTCGGTGAAGACCGGGGTGGGGACGGCCGGGGGTATGCCCGGACCGTCGAAGGTGCGGCCGTCGGGGGTGAGGAACTCCTCGTTGGGCAGGCCGAAGGTCCAGCCGTTCGGGAGCCTGCGGTCCAGAATGTCGGAGAAGACGCCCTGGGTGTTCTCGCCGATGCGCGTGGGGGCCGGGGAGCGGCCCATCAGGGACTGGGTGAAGATCTCGCCCGCGCTGATGGTGAGCCGGCCGGTGAGGACCGCTATCGGGCCGGTGTAGACCGGGCCGTGGTACGGGCGGATGCGGGCCGGCTGGGGGGTGGTGAACCTGCCCGGGTCGCGGGGGTCGTTCCGTGCCCGCTTGCGGTAGGCGGGATAGGGGCGGTCGGTCAGACGTGAGGCGATGCGCAGGCCGAGGGGATCGGCACCGCCGCCGTTGAGCCGTACGTCGACGATCAGGCCGCGCAGGGCCGCCGGGCCCTTTGTCCGGGCCTTGGTGAACACCGAGTTCAGGGCGCGGTCGAGCTCGGCGACATCGCCGGCGTAGTCGCCCTTGTCGGTGTAGCCGGCGAACTGGGTGACACGGAAGTAGCCGATGCGGCCGGGGAGCTCGGCGTAGGTCAGCTTGCCCTGGGCCCAGTGCCGCTGGACGGTGCCCGTGCCCAGGTTCGCGGCGATCGCTTTGTCGATACGGGCGGTGGATGCGGGAGTGGGCAGGACGGTCCCGGGGCGTTTGCCCGCGAACCACCGGTCGGGGCCCGCCACGACCCGGGTGTGCGCGTCGTGCAGCGGCTCGATCATCTTCCGGAACACAGCGAAGAGTTCGCCGTCGCTGGTCCTGGCGGTGATGCGGGGGCGGTAGCGGTCGCGGACCGCCGCCCAGTCGATCTTCTTCGCGCGGAAGAAGGGGTAGTTCTCGGCATAGGTCTGCCACAGGACGTCGAAGGCCGCCCGGGGGTCGCGCGACGGGCGCTGTGCGCAGCGGGCCGGCAGCGCGTCGATGCGGTGCAGCGACCGCCGGCCGACATTGTCCTCCACGGTCAGGTGGGCGCGGTCGGCGCCCGCCGGGGCCACGGTGACCGGGGACGAGTCGGGGACCGCGAAGCGGATTCGGCCGGCCGCGTCCGGGGCGCCGGTGCGGGTGCCCTCGACGGCCCCGGGAAGGCAGCTCACGGCGGTGGTCTCGTACGTCCGCAGGCCGCCGCCCTTGATCGTGACGAGGGTGCCGTAGCCGTCCATCCGCCAGACGCCCTCCAGCGAGCCGGCCGCGGCGCGGGCGGAGCGGTCCGCGGCGGGCTCTTGTGGGGCGGCACCGGCGTCCGTGCCGGAGCGGTCCGCGCCGCCCGGGCCGGCACAGGCCGCCGTGGCGGTCAGCGCGGCGGCGACGGCCACGGCGGCGAGCGGCAGCAGCGGCGAGCGGCGGGGGCGCCCCGGGCGGCCGGGCCGGGTGCCGGACCGACTCTCTGTGCCGGATGGGTCGTCCGTGCCGAATTGATCGCTCATGTTGCTTCGGTCCTCATGCTGGATCGGTGATCGGTGATCGGTGATCGGTGATCGGTGATCGGTGATCGGTGATGGGTGATGGGTGATCGTGATCGCTAATTGGTGATCGGCGATCGGTGCCGAATCGGTGGTTCAGGTCGGGATCGGACGTTCACGGAGGCGTGCCTCGTGAAGGGGCCCGGCCGAGCCGCGTGCGTGCCGGCCTCAGGCCGAGGCAAGGGTTTCCGTGGCGCGGCGGCGCAGGCCGATGTGGACGGGCAGGCCGGTCGCGAGCAGCGCGAGCAGCAGGGTGCCGCCGGCTATCGCACCGGCCGTCGTCCAGGGCAGATACGGCAGCGCGTCGCCGAACGCCTTCTGCAGCAGCGGAGCGAGGGTGAACAGCGCGACGGCCGTGCCGAGAACGAGGGCGGTGCCCGCGACGACGGCCGCTTCCCAGGCGGCCATCGCCCGCACCTGGCGCGGATGCGAGCCGACCAGCCGCAGCAGCGCCAGATCGCGGCGGCGCTCGGCGGTGATCATGGCCAGGGTGTTGGCCGCGGCGATGGCGGCGAAGCCCGCGTACAGACCCGTACCGATGTAGTCCAGCCACACCTCGTCGGCCGGGCCGGCGGATCCGGTCCGGTGCTGGGCGGTGGTGTGCACCGCGATCTTCGTCGTGCCGAACGCCACCACCAGGACCAGCGGGACGACGGCGGCGGAGAAGCGCCGGGACTGCGTCGTGACGTTCTGCATCGCCAGCTCGGCGGCGCTGCCGAACCGCCCGATCAGCCGGGACACCAGCCAGGCGGCCGGACCGATGAGGCGCGGGCCCAGCAGCCCCACACCCACGCAGAAGAGCAGCAGCACCACGAAGGCCCCCTGGCCGGCCTCCTCGGCGGACTGGCCGGCGAGCAGCCGGGAGAGGAGCACGCCACCCGCCGTCGCCGCGAGCCCCAGGGGCAGCCTCAGCAACCCCAGCTTCCGCCGGCCCGCCGCCGCCTCCTCGAGCGCCCGCGCGGGGCGCAGCGCCGCGAACCGGCTGGCCGCGAGCACTCCGGCGATCGCGGAGGTCACCACCGCCACCGCCAGGCACACCGGCAGCGCGGCCCAGCCGAACCGGAAGGGAACCCCGTGGGGAACGAGGCCGTGGTCGACCATGCCGTCGAACCACCAGCGCGCCGGCGCCGCGCCCAGCGCCCAGCCGGCGAGCGCCGAAGGGACGGCGGCCGCCACCGCCTGCGCGGCGGTCGCCCGCCGGATCTGCCAGGGGCGGGCGCCGATCGAACGCAGCATCGCGAACTCACGATGCTGCTGGGCGACGGCCGTGCCCATCGTCGAGGCGACCACGAAAATCGACATATAGACCGAGCCGAGGAGGAGGACGAGGGCGATGTCCCCGACGCCGTGGGCCGCCATCGCCCGTCGCGCGGCGGGCGGCACGTCCTCCGCGCCCGTCGCGGTCAGCATCGTCATCGAGGCGCTGATCACTGTCGCGGCGAACAGCGTCGCCACCGCCGTCCCCGTGAATGCGGGCCGGTGACCCCGCAGCGCCGCCCGCGCCAATCCGCTGGACATGAGCACACCTTTCGTTTCGCACTGTGACCAGCGTGATCGCTGAGCGTGATCACGCACCATGAGGAATCCACCCGTCTTTCGGTGGGGTTTTCCGCAGTACGGGGCGAAGGAGGAAGGGGGAGGCCGTCGCGGGGCGGCCCTTGGACCTCGTAAGGTCTTATCCGTGTTGGAGGAGATGCGGATCCGGTCCCTGGGCGTCATTGACGACGCCGTTGTCGAGCTGTCCCCGGGCTTCACGGCGGTGACCGGCGAGACGGGCGCCGGCAAGACCATGGTCGTCACCAGCCTCGGCCTGCTGCTCGGCGGCCGCGCCGACCCCGCCCTGGTGCGGATCGGCGCCAAATCGGCGGTGGTGGAGGGCAGGATCAGCGTCGGCGCCCAAGCCCCCGCCGCGGTACGGGCCGAGGAGGCCGGCGCCGAGCTGGACGACGGAGCGCTGTTGATCAGCCGTACGCTCTCCGCCGAGGGCCGTTCACGTGCCCACGTGGGTGGCCGCTCCGTACCGGTCGGACTCCTGGGGGAGTTGGCCGACGACCTGGTCGCCGTGCACGGCCAGACCGACCAGCAGGGACTGCTGCGGCCGGCCCGCCAGCGCCAGGCCCTGGACCGCTACGCCGGGGACGCGGTCGCCGTCCCGCTCGCCAAGTACACCGCCGCCCACCGCCGGCTGCGCGCCGTCGCCACCGAGCTGGAGGAGCTGACCACCCGGGCCCGGGAACGCTCCCAGGAGGCGGATCTGCTGCGCTTCGGCCTCGACGAGATCGCGGCGGCCGAACCGCAGCCCGGTGAGGACACCGACCTGGCCGCCGAGGCCGAGCGGCTCGGGCACGCCGAGGCGCTGGCCTCCGCCGCGACCGCCGCGCACGCCGCGCTGGCCGGCAACCCCGAGGACCCCGAGGGCGTCGACGCCACCACCCTGGTCGCCGGTGCGCACCGCGCGCTGGAGGCCGTACGAAGCCACGACCAGGAGCTTGCCGCGCTCGCCGAGCGGCTCGGCGAGATCGGGATCCTGATGGCGGACGTGGCGGGCGAGCTGGCCAGTTACGCCGACGGCCTGGACGCCGACCCGTTGCGGCTCGCCGCGGTCGAGGAGCGCCGCGCCGCCCTGAACCACCTGACCCGCAAATACGGCGAGTACGGCAAGGACATGGCGGCGGTTCTGGCGTGGTCGGAGCAGAGCGCCGCCCGGCTCGCCGAGCTGGACGGCGACGACGACCGGATCGGTGAGCTGACCGCGGAGCGCGATGCGCTCCGGGCCGAACTGGGGGAGCTGGCCCAGGCGTTGACCGACGCCCGGACGGCGTCCGCGGAGCGTTTCGCGGCCGCGGTCACCGCCGAACTCGCCGAACTCGCGATGCCGCACGCCCGTGTGACCGTCGAGATCCGCCAGACCGAGGTCGCCGAGGACGCGGACGGGATCGAGGTGGGCGGCCGCACCGTGGCCTACGGACCGGCCGGTGCCGACGAGGTCGAACTGCTCCTCGCCCCGCACCCGGGCGCACCGCCCCGGCCGATCGCCAAGGGGGCGTCCGGCGGTGAGCTGTCCCGGGTGATGCTCGCCGTCGAGGTGGTCTTCGCCGGCTCCGATCCCGTACCGACGTACCTCTTCGACGAGGTCGACGCGGGCGTCGGCGGCAAGGCGGCCGTCGAGGTCGGCAGGCGGCTGGCCAGGCTCGCGAAGTCGGCGCAGGTCGTGGTCGTCACACACCTTCCGCAGGTCGCGGCGTTCGCGGACCGGCAGCTGCTGGTGGCCAAGACGAACGACGGGTCGGTCACCAGAAGCGGTGTCACCGTCCTGGAGGGCGAGGAGCGGGTCCGCGAACTCTCCCGGATGCTGGCCGGCCAGGAGGACTCCGAAACGGCCCGAGCGCATGCGGAGGAACTGCTCGAAACGGCGCGCAAGGGTAGCTAGTGGACACGCCTTAGGGTGGCCGCAGTTGAGCGCGGCGCGGTGCCGGGCGAGGGGAGCGACATGGCGGCGGTGGCAGGCGGCAGGGTGCTGGGGCGGATCTCGGCGCTGCTCGGGGCGGCGGGGGCGACGCGGGCCGCGTACGCGGCGCTGCGGAACCGGCCGCCCGGTGGCGCCGCCCTGTGGGAGCGCAAGAACCACGCCGGTCGAACCGTGGACCTGCACGCGGGGCTCGCGACGACCGCGGGCACCGCGCTCGCCGCCGTCACCGCGCCGGGCCTGCCCGCCCGCACCCGCACCGCGACGGCGCTGGCCGTACTGGCCGCCGGGGGCTGCGGGGCGTACGACGACGTCTTCGGCGCGGACGACCCCCGGCGGGGCTTTCGGGCGCATCTCTCGGCGCTGCGGGACCGCGAGGTCACCAGTGGAGCGGTGAAGCTGTTCGGGATCGGTGCCGCCGGGCTCGCGGCCGGGGCCCTGCTGAAGGAACGCCCGGCCGACAAGCTGCTGGCGGGCGTGGTGATCGCGGGCTCGGCCCATCTGGTGAACCTCCTGGACGTCCGTCCGGGCCGGGCGGTCGGCGCCGTGCTGGCCATCGGGGCGCCCGGGCTGCTGCGGCGCGGTCCTGCGGGAGCGCTGTCCGCCGCTCCCATGGGCGCCGCGGCCGCCGTCGCCGGGGACGACCTGGGTGAGCGCACCATGCTCGGGGACGCCGGGGCGCACGCGCTCGGCGCGGCCCTCGGGCTCGCCGTCGTGACGGCGAACGGCCGTCGCGGACTGGCCGCACACGCCGCCGGGCTGATCGCCGCCGCGGCGGCCGGGGACCGCGTCAGCCGGGCGGCCGCGGCGCTCTGACGCCTCGCGTCCGTCCACTGGACCGTCGATCGGCCATCCGCCCCCGACCGTCGATACGGACCGGGGCCGGGCGCGCCCCGGGGAACGGCGTGCGCGCCCCGTATCGCCGCGGCGGGCGCACTCCGGAGGGGCGACTCACCCGAAGGGACCGTGGACCCGCGCGGGCGGTTTGTCGCCCATGTGGGTGATCCGGTGGGCGCTGGGGTGAGACTTCCCACCGGAACGGCGGGCGGACGGTGCCGAATTGACGGCGCCGGGCTGGCATCCTGGGGCGCGGTACGCAGTTCCGCGTGCGTGCGCCGTGCCGCTGCCCGTCTGTCCGGGCGGGCCGGTGGTCGCCCGGCCGTGTGCCACAGCCTCCCTCAGCAGGGGGCCGACCTGCCGGTACGGTCCCTCCCGCCCTCGCCCCCGCCCCGAATCGACCCAGGAGCCCCGCCCACGTGATCAGCACCCCGACCTCGACGCACGGGCTGTCGCCGCTGCGCACGGTCCAGGTGCTGGGGCACGGCAGCGCGGGCAGCGCGGCCCATGTCCGCTCGCTGGCCGAAGGGCTGGTCGCGCGCGGCGTACGGGTGACCGTCTGCGCCACACCGGAAGCCGAGGCGGTCTACGACTTCACCGGCGCCGGGGCGCGGTTCGTGCACGTACCCCCGCGGACGGACCCCGCGAGCGTGGCGTTGCTGCGCAGCGCGTGCTGGGATGCCGACCTGGTCCATGCGCACGGCCTGCGGGCCGGTCTGCGCGCCTCGATGGCACTGCGCGGACTGCGCGGCCCCAGGGGAGGGCGACGGGTTCCCCTGGTCCTCACCTGGCACACCAAGGCGCACACCGAGGGCGCGCGGGCCGGGCTGGTGCATCTGTTGGAACGGCGCGTGGCGCGGGCCGCCGCCGTGGTTCTGGGCGTCTGCTCCGATCTCGTGGACCGAGCGCGAGAGCGGGGCGCCCGCGACGCACGGCTCGCGCCGGTAGCGATTCCGCGCCCCCGGTCCGATGGCGCGCCGCCCGAGCCGGAGGACCAGGACCGCACGCGCCACAAGGAGCGCGCCGAACTGGGCGCGGTGGACCGCCCGTTGCTGCTCGCGGTCGGCCGCCTCGACCGCAGTCAGGGCCATGACCTGCTGCTGGACGCGGCGCACGCATGGTGCGCGCTCGATCCGCAGCCGCTGGTGGCCATCGCTGGAGAGGGCGACCAACGGGCCGCGCTGCAGCGGCGGATCGACACCGAGCAGCTGCCCGTCCAGCTGCTGGGCCGCCGCGACGACGTGCCCGGACTGCTCGCCGCCGCCGACCTGGTGGTGCTGCCCAGCAGGTGGGAGGCGCGCTCGCTGATCGCCCAGGAGGCGCTGCGCGCAGGGGTGCCACTGGTCGCCACCGACACCGGGGGCACCCGTGAACTGGTCGGCCGGGCCGCGGAACTGGTCCGATACGGGGACGCCACCGCCATGGGCCGTTCCGTTCTCGCGCTGCTCGGCGATCCCGCACGCCGGGACGCGCTCGCGGCCGCGGGCCGTCTCCAGGCGGCCGGCTGGCCGAGCGAGAACGACACCGTCGCCCAGGTACTCAGCGTCTACGACGAGTTGACGCAGCCGGTCCAGCCCCTCTAGGCGCGCTTTCCCGGGCGTGGGTGAGGGGGCAGCACACCCGGCTGTCCTCAGGCCTTGTCCGTATGGCGCCGGGCGCGCAGGGCCAGCCGCAGGCCCAGAACCGTCTGCGGATCGTCCAGGTCGGTGCCCAGTAGCTGGGCGATGCGGGCCAGCCGGTCGTACAGGGTCTGGCGGTTGACGTTCAGGTCGCGGGCGGTCTCCGCCTTGCGGCCGGCGCTGGCGAGATAGGCCTCCAGCGTGGGCAGCAGCGGCTGGCGGGCACCGCGGTCGTGGGCGAGCAGGGGGCCGATGGCGCGCTCCACGAAGTCGGTGAGCACACCCTGCTCGCCGTGTTCGCGCATCCGCCACAGCAGCAGCTCGATGTCGAGGCGGCGCGCGTCGTACCAGGGCTGCTCCGGCAGGCCCTGGGCCGCGGCCGCGGCCTGTGCCGCATGGCGCAGGCCGGGCCCCGCCGCCGCCCAGTCGCCCGCCGTGCCGACGACGACCACCGGGCGGTGCGCGGTCGGCCGGTCCAGGCCCGCGCGCACGACGCCGGCCCGCAGCGCCTCGGCGATCCGGTCGGCGAGCGCCTCGCGGTCCTGGCCGGCGCGCAGCGCCACGAGCACCGGGACCCTGCCCTCCACCGGACGCACGCCGAGGAGCACCGGCACCCCCGGGGCGGTGAGCTCCTCGCGCAGGGCCTGGGCGAGCAGCGCCCAGCTGCCGGGGGTGGGCAGACCGGCGGGCAGCCGCATGACGACCGGGAGGACGGGGTCCGAGCCGGGCCGGAAACCCAGCAGGCGGGCCTGCGCGGGCGCCTCGGCCGCGGAGATCCGGCCCTCCGCCAGGTCGGCGAGGAAGTCGCCGCGTCCCCGGGCGGCGAGCACCTCCTCCTGGCGGGACTGGAGCATGACGACGGCGAGCAGGTCGGCGGCGCGCTCGGCGGCGATCCGGTGCACCGGCGCCACGGGGGCGTTGACGGGCAGCAGGACGAGGCGGGCGCGGACCGCGTCGGGGCCGTGGCCACCGCCGGGCACATCGATGCG
Organism: Streptomyces sp. NPDC059008; assembly: GCF_042749045.1. Lineage (NCBI taxonomy): Bacteria > Bacillati > Actinomycetota > Actinomycetes > Kitasatosporales > Streptomycetaceae > Streptomyces > Streptomyces sp. NPDC059008. The sequence goes on from NZ_JBHYJC010000045.1 coordinate 26,465, forward strand.
TACGCCGCGCTCGCGCAGGCCCTCCCAGGCCAGCAGAGGGTCGGCGTCCGCGGGCCCGCCGCCCTCGGCGCCGGTTTCCGGGCCCGCCGCGTACAGCGGGCTGCCGTCGGGGGCCTCCAGACAGAGCGGGTTGCCGGTGAAGACGGCCAGCAGCCGCAGTACCTCCGGGGCGCCGCCCCCGCGCAGCAGGACATCCGTACAGCGGCGCAGGATCTCGTCGGCGCGCCGCAGCAGTGCGTAGTGGCTGTTGATGATCTCGGTGTGGATCGCCTCGGTCACCGTGACGTACGGGACCTCGCGGTGCAGCTGGATCAGCGGCAGGCCGCAGTCCCGGGCGGCGTCGACCAGCGCCGAGGGCAGGGATTCGAAACGAGAGCCCAGCTCCACGACGAGAGCGGCGATCTCGCGGTCCGCGAGCTTGCGGATGAAGGCCCGCTGCTCGGAGGGCCGGGCGCCCAGCCCCAGACCGGTGGTCAGCAGCAGCTCGCCGCCCTTGAGCAGCGAGGCGATATGCGGGACCTCGCCCGCGTGCACCCATCGCACCGCGCGGTCCAGGCGGTCCGCGCCGGCCAGCACCTCCGGCAGCCCGCGCCGCAGTGCGGGCAGCTCCAGCGCCCTGCGTACCGTGATCTCGGCGTCGATCTGTGCTTCCGGCCCCATGGCGAGGAACGGTACCCGTAGTCCGCTATCCGGAGGCGCACGGTACGGCGCGGGGGCGGGCGCCCGGGGCGTTCGTCGCCCCGCCCGGAGGTGATCCGGCCGCTGCGCCCCACCACTCACCCCCGCCCCACCACTCACCCCCGCCCCGTCATGTCGACTCCCGCACCACCAGCCGCGCCTCAGTGATCACCGGCGCCGGCTCCGCCGCGTCCGCTCCCTCCGCCCCCTCGGTCCCGCCCGCCCTGCGCGGATCCAGCAGCCGCAGCAGCAACCGGGCCATCAGCCGCCCCATCTCCTCCACGTCCTGGCGGACCGTGGTCAGTGGGGGATCCGCCCAGGCCGCCGGCTCCAGGTCGTCGTAGCCGACCACGGCCACATCGTCGGGGACCCGGCGCCCGCGCGCCCGCAGTGTGCGCAGGGCGCCGTTCGCCATCAGGTCGGAGCAGGCGAAGACGGCGTCCAGGTCCGGTGCCGCGTCGAGGAGCCGGGCCATGGCGCGTTCGCCGCCCTGCGCGGTGAACCCGCCGTCGGCGATCAGCCGGGGGTCCGGCTCCGCCGTGCCCAAGGCCTCCCGGTAGCCGTCGAGCCGGTCCAGCGCCGAGGTCTGGTCGAGCGGCCCGGTGATCACCGCGATCCGGCGGCGGCCGCGGTCGATCAGATGGCGTACGGCCTGGCGGGCCCCGTCGCGGTTGTCGGTGTCGACGTACAGCGGCCGTGGTGCCCGGTCGGCGCCCGCCCAGCCGGGCCGGCCACCGTAGACGGTGGGCAGTCCGGCGCGCTCGGCCATGGCGGGCAGCGGGTCGTCGTGGTGCAGCGAGAACATCAGCGCGCCGTCGACATGGCCGGCCGACAGATAGCGCCCGATGCGGTCGTAGTCGGCGCGGTGCTCGACGAACATCAGCAGGAGCTGGGTGTCGGCGGCGGCCAGCGCGCGGCTGATGCCGCGCAGTTGGCGGCCGAAGAAGGGGTCGGTGAAGACCCGGGTCTCCGGTTCCGCGATGACCACGGCGACCGCGCCGGTGCGGCGGGTGACCAGCGTGCGGGCCGCGCTGTTGGGTACGTAGCCCAGCTCGCGCACCGCCTGCCGGACCCGCTCCTGGACCACCGCCCGTACGCCCGCACCGCCGTTGACGACGCGGGACACCGTCGCGCGGGAGACCCCGGCGCGCGCCGCGACCGCCTCCAGCGTCGGCCGTGGGCCGTTCGGCTCAGACACCATCGAACTCCTTTTTCCACGCGGTGACTTGACGGTGTGCCGTCGAGTCGGCAGGGTTCACAGCACACGATATGAGAGCGCTCTCACGCCGGGTACCCCCACGGAACTCCTCACGACCCCCCACTGTGCCGAGGAGAGAATGTCATGAGCATGAGAAAATGGTCCGGCATACCGGCCGGATACCTCACCAGAGCGGTGCTCCGCACCGCGAGCGCCGCACTCGTCACCACCTGTGCCCTCACCCTCCCGACGGCCTCAGCGGCGTCGGGCCGGCCGTCCCGAGCCGAGGCCGAGGGCGCCCCCGCCCGCTTCGACGAAGTCTGGCGCACGGACTTCGACGGCGCCGCCGGATCGCGCCCCTCCACCGACGACTGGATCACCGACACCGGTACCGGCTACCCGGGCGGCCCGGCCAACTGGGGCACCGGTGAGCGCCAGACCTACACCGACCGCCCCGAGAACCTTCAGCTCGACGGCGCCGGCCACCTCAAGATCACCGCGCTGAAGGACGGCGCCACCTGGACCTCGGGCCGTATCGAGTCCCGGCGCAGCGACTTCGCCGCCCCGGCCGGCGGCAAGCTGCGGATCGAGGCGAGCATCCGGATGCCCGACGTCTCCGGTGCCGACGCGCTCGGCTACTGGCCGGCCTTCTGGACGCTGGGCGCCGACTACCGGGGCAACTACTGGAACTGGCCGGGCATCGGCGAGTTCGACATCATGGAGAACGTCAACGGGATCAACAAGGTCTGGGGCGTGCTGCACTGCGGCGTCAACCCCGGCGGGCCGTGCGACGAGACCCAGGGCAAGGGCGACTCCCGCGCCTGCCCGGACAGCTCCTGCCAGGCCGGATTCCACACCTACGCGCTGGAGCTCGACCGCACCGACAGCGCCGCGGAGTCGCTGAACTGGTACGTCGACGGTCAGCGGTTCCACACCGTCGCCGCCTCCGAGCTGGGCGCCGACACCTGGGCCAAGGCCACCCACCACGGCCACTTCCTGCTGCTCAACCTCGCGATGGGCGGGGCGTTCCCGGACGGCGTCGCCGGCTCCGCCACCCCCACCGACGCCACCCGGCCCGGCGGCTCGCTCCTCGTCGACCATGTCGCGGTCTTTGTGCAGCCGCCCGCGCAGGCCCGTACGGGCGACGGGACCGCCGCCGCCCCCGCCCCCACCGACCGGCGCACCACCCCGCAAGGAGTCCGCTCGTGATCACTCGCCGCAGCCTGCTCGGCTCTCTCGCCGCCGGCGCCGCGACCGCCTCCGGATTCGCCCTGGCCGGCCGGGCGATCGGCGCCCCCGCCCCGACCGCGGCCCCGGCCCGCCGGTCCGCCGCCGCGATGCCGCTGCACATCGTCAACGACTCCGGTGAGTACGCCCATTCCTCGGTCTGGATCTATATCGTCGGCAACGACGGCACCCAGCAGGTGCATGTCACCCCGGACGGCGAGCTCAAGCCCGTCGCACTGGCCGACAACGGTCCGGACGGCTTCACCGACTACGCCATCCCGCTCGCCGCCGGCGGCACCACGACCCTCCAGCTGCCCCAGATGTCCGGCCGGATCTACACCGCGCTCGGCGGCAAGCTGAAGTTCAAGGCCGTCGAGGACGGCAACGGCAAGGCCGCGCTCGCCTATCCGGCGGGCTGGGTCTCCGGTGACCCCAACTACGACGTGCTGCACGACTGCGCGGAGTTCACGTACAACTCCGGCGGGATGTACTGCAACACCACCATGGTCGACATGTTCAGCGTCCCGCTGGCGATCAAGCTCTCCGGAGCCAAGGAGCAGACCACCGGCACGCTCAAGGACGGCGCCCGCGCCAAGATCTTCGCCGACGTCCGGGCCACCGAGGGCTTCGACCGCCTGGTCATCGGCGACCGGCGGGTGATCGCCCCCGGCCACGGCCTGGACAGCGGGCTGTTCGCCGAGGACTACCTCGCCCCGGCCATCGACGAGGCCTGGTCCGCCTACGCGACCAGGGACCTGACCGTCACCACGAACGCGGGCGCCTTCACCGGTCGGGTCAGCGGCGGCCGGCTCGCCTTCACCGGCCCCGGCACCGTCTCCTTCGACAAGCCGTCCACCCGCGACGTCCTCTTCTGCGACGGCACCCTCGCCGCACCCAACGACGGCACCACCGGCCCGGTGGCCGCCATCCTGGGCGCCGCCCTCAACCGCTCCACCCTGACCTCGCACGCCGGCCAGCCCACCACCGACCCGGCCGCCTTCTACCAGCAGCGGCTGACCAACCACTACGCCAAGGCCATGCACGCCGCGACCCGGGACGGCAAGGCCTACGGGTTCGCCTTCGACGACGTCGCCGGCTTCGCCTCGTACATCGAGGACGGCGCCCCGAAGGAGATCACCCTCACCCTGACCCCCTTCTGACCCACACACCGCGGCCGCCCCCGGAACCTGCCGGGGGCGGCCGCGAGGTGTCACCTCGCCGGGCTACCCCCCGTAGGCCCCGCTGGCCGTCAGCCGCAGCGCCGTGTCGATCAGCGGAACGTGGCTGAACGCCTGCGGGAAGTTGCCCACCTGGCGCTTGGCCCGGGGGTCCCACTCCTCCGCCAGCAGCCCCAGGTCGTTGCGGAGCGAGAGCAGCTTCTCGAAGAGCTTGCGGGCCTCGTCCACCCTGCCGATCATCGCCAGGTCGTCGGCGAGCCAGAACGAGCAGGCCAGGAACGCCCCCTCGTCGCCCTCCAGGCCGTCCACGCCGACGCCCTCACCGGCCGTCGGATAGCGCAGCACGAAGCCGTCCTCGGTGCCCAGCTCCCGTTGGATCGCCTCGATCGTGCCGATGACGCGCTTGTCGTCCGGCGGCAGGAAGCCCATCTGCGGGATCAGCAGCAGCGAGGCGTCCAGCTCCTGCGAGCCGTAGGACTGGGTGAAGGTGTTGCGCTCCTTGTCGTAACCCTTCTCGCAGACGTCCCGGTGGATCGTCTCGCGCAGGTCCTTCCAGCGCTCCAGCGGGCCGTCGACGTCCCCGGACTCGATCAGCTTGACCGTGCGGTCGACCGCGACCCAGGTCATGACCTTGGAGTGCACGAAGTGCCGGCGCGGGCCGCGCACCTCCCAGATGCCCTCGTCCGGCTCGTCCCAGTGCTTCTCCACCCACTGGATCAGCTTGAGCTGGAGCAGCGAGGCGTAGTCGTTGCGGGCCAGACCCGTCATATGCGCCAGGTGCAGCGCCTCGGTGACCTCGCCGTAGACATCGAGCTGGAGCTGGCCGGCGGCGCCGTTGCCGACCCGCACCGGGCGTGAATTCTCGTACCCGGGAAGCCAGTTGAGCTCGTTCTCGCCCAACTCCCGCTCGCCGGCGATGCCGTACATGATCTGCAGGTTCTCCGGGTCGCCGGCCACCGCCCGCAGCAGCCACTCCCGCCAGGCCCGCGCCTCTTCGCGGTAGCCGGTGCGCAGCAGGGAGGACAGGGTGATCGCCGCGTCCCTCAGCCAGGTGAAGCGGTAGTCCCAGTTGCGGACGCCGCCGAGGCACTCCGGCAGCGAGGTCGTCGGCGCCGCCACGATCCCGCCGGTCGGCGCGTACGTCAGCGCCTTGAGCGTGATCAGTGAGCGCACCACCGCGTCACGGTAGGGACCGTGGTACGTGCAGTGCTCGACCCACTCGCGCCAGAACTCCTCGGTGGCCTCCAGCGACCCCTCGGGGTCCGCGACGGCCGGCTGCTGGTGGTGCGAGGGCTGCCAGCTGATCGTGAACGCGATCCGCTCGCCCGGCGAGACGGTGAAGTCGGAGAAGGTCGTCAGGTCCTTGCCGTAGGTCTCCGCCTCGGTGTCCAGCCACACCGAGTCCGGGCCGGCGACCGCGACCGTACGGCCGTCGACCTTGTGCACCCACGGCACCACCCAGCCGTACGCGAACCGCATCCGCAGCTCCGAGCGCATCGGGACGCGTCCGCTGACGCCCTCCACGATGCGGATCACCTGCGGTGCGCCGTCGCGCGGCGGCATGAAGTCGATCACTCGGACGGTACCGCGCGGGGTGTCCCACTCGGATTCCAGTACGAGTGAATCGCCGCGATAGCGCCGGCGGTCCGCCGGCCGCGGTTCGGCACCGTTGACCGGCCCGATCCGCCAGAAACCGTGCTCCTCTGTGCCCAGCAGTCCTGCGAAGACCGCCGGCGAGTCGAAGCGGGGCAGGCACAGCCAGTCGACCGTCCCGTCCCTGCACACTAGAGCGGCGGTCTGCATATCGCCGATAAGTGCGTAGTCCTCGATGCGCCCGGCCACGTGCATCTCCCGTCGAACTGGAGTCACGCCCCCCATGGGACGTTGTGAATCGGTCCGTCCTGCCCATGAAACGTCGCCGAGCAGCGGGACCGGAAATCGGGCGGGGGTGGTGCCTTCCCGGACGGCTCGTTGCGAGTGTCCGAGCAGGATACGACGCACGCGGGTGATCCGCGCGACGCTCGCGACGAGTGAGGTGCTCCGATCGGGTGGCCTCCGTCACGTGACACGGTCAAGTATGGGCCGCTCGGGATTGCCGCTGCGTGGCCGGGAGCGACCATGGCCGGTCGCTGATAGCCTGGTACCCCGTGGACCGGTGGGCACGAGAACCCCCGAACCGCAGCGACGGCACCCCTGAAAACTCCGGACGGCGCCGCCTCGCACCTCTCCACCTCGCGACCACGGGAGCTCCCTCTTGGCCATGCCGCCCAAATCCTCGACGACCAAGCACCTCTTCGTCACCGGGGGCGTCGCCTCCTCGCTGGGCAAGGGGCTCACGGCCTCCAGCCTGGGTGCCCTCCTGAAGGCGCGGGGCCTGCGGGTCACGATGCAGAAGCTCGACCCGTACCTCAACGTCGACCCCGGCACGATGAACCCGTTCCAGCACGGCGAGGTCTTCGTCACCAACGACGGTGCCGAGACCGACCTGGACATCGGCCACTACGAGCGGTTCCTCGACGTCGACCTCGACGGCTCGGCGAACGTCACCACCGGCCAGGTCTACAACACCGTGATCGCCAAGGAGCGCCGCGGTGAGTACCTCGGCGACACCGTGCAGGTCATCCCGCACATCACCAACGAGATCAAGCACCGCATCCGGCGGATGGCGACCGAGGACGTCGACGTCGTGATCACCGAGGTCGGCGGCACGGTCGGCGACATCGAGTCGCTGCCGTTCCTGGAGACCGTCCGCCAGGTCCGCCACGAGGTCGGCCGCGACAACGTCTTCGTCGTGCACATCTCGCTGCTCCCCTACATCGGCCCGTCCGGTGAGCTGAAGACCAAGCCGACCCAGCACTCGGTCGCGGCGCTGCGCAACATCGGTATCCAGCCCGACGCGATCGTGCTGCGCGCCGACCGCGAGGTGCCCACCGCCATCAAGCGCAAGATCTCGCTGATGTGCGACGTGGACGAGGCGGCGGTGGTCGCCGCCATCGACGCCCCGTCGATCTACGACATCCCCAAGGTGCTGCACGCCGAGGGACTGGACGCCTACGTCGTGCGCAAGCTGGACCTGCCGTTCCGCGATGTGGACTGGACCCAGTGGGCGGACCTGCTCGACCGCGTCCACAACCCCGACCACGAGGTCAAGGTCGCGCTGGTCGGCAAGTACATCGACCTGCCCGACGCCTACCTCTCGGTCACCGAGGCGCTGCGCGCCGGCGGCTTCGCGAACAAGGCCCGGGTCAAGGTCAAGTGGGTCGCCTCCGACGACTGCAAGACCCCGGGCGGCGCCGCCGCCCAGCTCTCCGACTGCGACGCGATCTGCATCCCCGGCGGCTTCGGCGACCGCGGTGTGGACGGCAAGGTCGGCGCGATCACCTACGCCCGTGAGAACCGCGTCCCGCTGCTGGGCCTGTGCCTGGGCCTGCAGTGCGTGGTCATCGAGGCGGCCCGCAACCTGGCCGGCATCGAGGGTGCCAACTCCACCGAGTTCGACCCGGCCGCCGCCCACCCGGTGATCTCCACGATGGCCGAGCAGATGGACATCGTCGCAGGTGAGGGCGATATGGGCGGCACGATGCGGCTCGGGATGTACCCGGCCAAGCTGGCCGAGGGCTCGATCGTCCGCGAGGTCTACGGCGACCAGCCGTACGTCGAGGAGCGCCACCGCCACCGCTACGAGGTCAACAACGCCTACCGCGGTGAGCTGGAGAAGAAGGCCGGGCTGCAGTTCTCCGGCACGTCGCCGGACAACAAGCTCGTCGAGTACGTCGAGTACCCGCGCGAGACGCACCCCTACCTGGTCGCCACCCAGGCGCACCCGGAGCTGCGCTCCCGCCCGACCCGCCCGCACCCGCTCTTCGCCGGGCTGGTGAAGGCCGCGGTCGCGCGGAAGACGGGCGCCGCGAAGTAAGCGGTCCAGCGGCGGATACGGTTGCCGGGGTACGGCCTCCTTCTGGAGGGCGTGCCCCGGTTTCTGCGTTGGTCGAGCTTGTGCACATACAGAGAGGACGTCGCGCCATGGCGATCAAGGACACCCCGGAGGAGTGGACGGTCACCGCGACCACGACGCCGTTCACCGGTAACAAGACCAGCGTGCGCACCGACGAGGTGGTCATGCCGGACGGCACCACGGTCACCCGCGACTACCAGGTCCACCCCGGTTCCGTGGCCGTACTCGCCCTCGACGGCGAGGGCCGGGTGCTGGTGCTGCGCCAGTACCGCCACCCCGTACGCCACAAGCTGTGGGAGATCCCCGCCGGGCTGCTCGACGTTCCCGGTGAGAACCCGCTGCACGCCGCGCAGCGCGAGCTGTACGAGGAGGCCCACGTCAAGGCCGAGGACTGGCGGGTGCTGACCGACGTCTACACCACGCCCGGCGGCTGCGACGAGGCGGTGCGGATCTTCCTGGCCCGCGATCTGTCCGAGGCCGAGGGGGAGCGGTTCGAGGTCTCCGAAGAGGAGGCCGACATGGAGCTGGCGCGGGTGCCGCGCGAGGAGCTGGTGCGCGGCGTGCTCGCCGGTGAGCTGCACAACAACTGCCTCGTGGTGGGGGTGCTGGCGCTGATCGCCGCCGAGGGCGGTGCGGGGCTCGACGCGCTGCGGCCGGCCGACGCGCCGTGGCCGGCCCGTCCCTTCGAGGCCTGAGCGCCGGCCGTCCGACCGGCCGCGTACCGGTCGGATGATCCGCCGATCCGATCGGGTGACCCGACCGACGCGCTCCGCACGGGACGTGACGGGGCGTGAACTACGCTCGACGGCGACCCCGTCCGCGCTCGCGGGCGGGCTCGTACGCGCAGGTGGACGGAGCGTGACCGGTGACGGATCAGGCGGTGGGCGGGGAGCACCTCCCGCCGGGGACGGCGGGCGTGCCCGCCGCGGCGGCAGCGGGCCGGTCGGACACGGGGCCCCGCCGGGACGATGCCGCCGCCCGCCCCGCCGTCCCGGCCCCCCTCCCCAAGCCCGCCACCCCGTTCGAGCGGGGCGGACCCGGGTCCGCGCGGTCGGCCACGGGGTTCGCCGGCCGCCGCCGTGAGCTCAAGGAGCTGCGCGCCGACATCGCCCGGGCCGGTCTGGACACCCTCTCCGGACGCAAGGGCGCGCGCAGCCGGGTGCTGCTGATCGCCGGACGCCCCGGCTCCGGCCGTACGGCGCTCGCCGAGGAACTGCTGCGCGAGCTGGCCGACGGCTACCCCGACGGGGTATTGCGGGCGACGCTGACCGGGCCGGGCGCCCGGCCGGCCGACACCGGGCGCACCGCCCGCGACCTGCTGGCCGACCTCGGCGAGGACGCCCCGCCGGGCGCCGCGGACGACGAGCTGACCGAGCGGCTGCGCGCTGCGCTCGCCGGGCGCCGTGCCCTGCTGTTCCTCGACGACGCCCCGGGCGCCGACGAGGTAGAGCCGCTGCTGCCGGACGCCCCGGACTGCCTGGTGCTGGTGGTCTCCCAGGGGCCGCTGACCGGCATTCCGGACGTCCGGCCGTGCGCCCTGGGCGGCCTGGACAGCACGGCCTGCGTCGAGGTCCTCGCCCGCTACGCCGGACCGACCCGGATCACCGTCGACCCGCGGACCGCCGAGAGCGTCGCCGAGATCTGCGGTGGCCAGCCCGCCGCGCTGGTCCTGGCCGGTGCCTGGCTCGCCGCCCGCCCCAAGTCCTCGGTCGCCGATCTGCGCCAGGCGCTGGACGCCGTCCCGCTGCCCGACGACCTGCCCAGCGGCGCCCGCCCGCTGTTCCGCGCCTTCCACCTCGCCCACGCCGCGCTGCCGCCGACCGCCGCGCGGATACTGCGGCTGATCACCCTGGCGCCGGACGGCCTCGTGGACGCGCAGATCGCCTCCGCGCTGGCCGGCTGCTCGGTGGCCGCGGCGGCCACGGCGCTGGGCGACTTCGCCGCGCTCGGCCTGCTGCGGCCGCTCTCCTCCGGGGACGAGGCCGATCCCGGCACCCGTACGCCCGACGCCGCGCTGCTCCCGCGGTACCGCCTCCCCGGCTGCCTCGATGCGCTGGTGCGCGAACTGCTGCGGGAGCACGAACGGCCGGCCGAGATCCAGCTGGCCCGGGCCCGGATGCTGGAGCGGACCGTACGGCTGCTGCAGTCGTGCCGGGCGATGGGCGAGCCGGACGGTTCCCCCGCCCGCCGGCAGGTCGCCGCACTGCCCCGCTCGCTGCGCTTCAGCTCCCCGAGCGCCGCCGCCCAGTGGCTGCGCAGCCGCCGCGGCGCGCTGCTCGACGCCGCCCGGATCGCCGTCGCGGACGGTGAACTGGACACCCTGGACCGGCGGTTGATGGCCGCGCTGACCAGGACGCTGCTCGCGCACCGGGGGCCGAAGGCCGCGGCGCCCGACCTCTATGCGCTGCACGGGCTCGTCCTGAAGGTCGCCGAGCGGCGCGGGCTGGCCCGCGAGCAGGCCGCCGCGCTGCTCAACCTCGCCGATCTGGACGGCCAGGCGGGCCGGACCGCTCAGGCGGCCGCCCGCTACCGGGGCGCTCTGGAGGCGGCCCGTTCGGTGAAGGACCCGGTGGCCACCGTGCGGGCGCTGGAGTCGCTGGGGGAGACCTACACCGAACTGGGCGACTGGCAGCGGGCCGCCGACTGGTTCGGGCGGGCGCTGGAGCTGCGGCTCGCCCGCGGCGAGGCCGGTGCGGCGGCGCGGCTGCACGGCCGGATCGGCGGTGTGTACGTCTGCGCAGGGCGGTGGGGGGAGGCGCTCAAGGAGTGGCGGGCGGCCGCAAGGACGCATCGCCGGCTCGGCGAGACGGCCGGCCAGGCGCGGGCGATGGGGGAGGTGGCCCGGGTCCAGGAGCGCGCGGGACGGCCCGAGGAGGCGTTGCGGACCTGCCTGGAGGCGCTCGAAACCGCCCGCAAAGCGGACGACGGACGGCTTCAGGCGACCCTCCAGCTGCGGATTGCGGACACCCTCGAACGGCTCGGAGACCCGGCAGCGGCAGGGGTCCATCGCGCCGTGGGGGAGCGCCTCCTCGAAGATCACCCGGAGTGACCTGCGAAATCGGTAGTGCCTCTGGCAGAAATTAATGCTTTGCAAGGCTAGACAAGAGCAGGTCCTTCAATAGACTGGCTGGGCCGCGTACGGCGCGGTCAGTTCCGTCATGCATCGCATGAGGGGATAATTCCTCCTGCACCCTCTCATTCAAGGACCGTGATCGACGTGAAGGTCGGCATCCCCCGCGAGGTTAAGAACAACGAGTTCCGCGTGGCCATCACGCCCGCCGGAGTCAACGAACTCGTCCGCCACGGCCACCAGGTCTTCATCGAGAAGGACGCCGGTCTCGGCTCGTCCATCACGAATGAGGAGTACGTCTCCGCCGGTGCCACCATCCTCGGCACCGCCGACGAGGTCTGGGGCACCGCCGACCTGCTGCTGAAGGTCAAGGAGCCGATCGCGGAGGAGTACCACCGCCTCCGCAAGGACCAGACGCTCTTCACCTACCTGCACCTGGCCGCCTCCAAGGAGTGCACGGACGCCCTGCTGGAGTCCGGCACCACCGCCATCGCCTACGAGACCGTCGAGACGGCCGGCCGCGCTCTGCCGCTGCTCGCCCCGATGTCCGAGGTCGCGGGCCGGATCGCCCCGCAGGTCGGCGCGTACCACCTGATGCGCCAGGCCGGCGGCCGCGGCGTGCTGCCCGGTGGTGTGCCCGGTGTCGCCGCCGGCAAGGCCGTCGTCATCGGCGGTGGCGTCTCCGGCTGGAACGCGGTGCAGATCGCCGTGGGCCTCGGCTTCCACGTCACCCTGCTCGACAAGGACATCAACAAGCTCCGCGAGGCCGACAAGATCTTCGGCACCAAGGTGCAGACGATCGTCTCCAACGCCTACGAGCTGGAGAAGGCCGTCGTCGAGGCCGACCTCGTCGTCGGTGCCGTCCTGATCCCCGGCGCCAAGGCCCCCAAGCTGGTCACCAACGAGCTCGTCGCCAAGATGAAGCCCGGAAGTGTCCTTGTCGACATCGCGATCGACCAGGGCGGCTGCTTCGAGGACTCCCGTCCCACCACGCACGCCGAGCCGACCTTCGAGGTCCACAACTCGGTCTTCTACTGCGTCGCCAACATGCCCGGCGCGGTGCCGAACACCTCCACCTACGCCCTCACCAACGCCACGCTGCCCTACATCGTGGAGCTGGCGAACCGCGGCTGGGTCGAGGCGCTGCGCCGTGACCCGGCGCTGGCCAAGGGCCTGAACACGCACGACGGCAAGGTGGTCTACCAGTCCGTCGCCGAGGCCCACGGCCTCGAGCACGTCGAGCTGCGCACCCTCCTCGGCTGAGGTCGCGTCAACGAAGCGTGTCAACGCTGCACATCCGGCCGGGCCTTGGCGACAGGGCCCGGCCGGTCGCGTGTGCGCCCCGCGATGTGCGCCGTTCCGGAACGTCGTCTCTCAACTCGCCGCGAACGTAACCCTTTAACCGATTCGCGTACCCCCGAAACATCGGTCCGATACTGCTCGCGCCCTTGACATCGGGGGGTCCGGTTACCGACACATCGTGCCGGGTCCGGTGGATTGTGTTGCTGCGGACGCCCGACACGCCATAGAGTCGCCAACCGTCGGCATGGTGCCACGCTGACCTATCGATAAAGTTTCCTGGTCACGTCCAAGGAGGTAAGACGACTTGTGAATGAGTCGACATTTACTCCCGGAGGCGGTCACCCAGGAGCGGTTGCACGGGGCCAGGGTCCCTCGGGGCTCGAGGCTGTCGGCTCCGTAGCGGTCCACACCTTCGCAGCCCACCAGAGCATTTCCACGACAGCCCACCAGAGTATGGACGGCCATCACGTGAACGCCATGGCCGGCGACCGGGGCAGTGGAGAACCCGCCCGTCTCGCCGACTACGACGACCTGCCCCAGGGGCACTTCTACGATCCGGACGCGGAGTACGAGCCGGACCCCGAATATGCCGCGACGCTCGCGCCGGACGCCGCGCGCCAGCGCCGCGAACGCGTCGGCCCGACCGGACGCCCGCTCCCCTACTTCCCCATCCCCGGCCCGCTCTCGGAGCACGGGCCGGCGAAAATCATCGCGATGTGCAACCAGAAGGGCGGGGTCGGCAAGACCACCTCGACCATCAACCTGGGTGCCGCACTCGCCGAATACGGACGACGGGTGCTGCTCGTCGACTTCGACCCGCAGGGTGCCCTGTCGGTCGGACTCGGCGTCAACCCGATGGAGCTCGACCTGACGGTCTACAACCTGCTCATGGAGCGGGGCATGTCGGCCGACGAGGTGCTCCTGAAGACCGCGGTCCCCAACATGGACCTGCTGCCCAGCAATATCGATTTGTCAGCGGCAGAGGTGCAGTTGGTCAGCGAGGTCGCCCGGGAGTCGACGCTGCAGCGGGCCCTGAAGCCGCTGCTGGCCGACTACGACTACATCGTGATCGACTGTCAGCCCTCCCTCGGTCTGCTCACCGTCAACGCGCTGACGGCGGCTCACAAGGTCATCGTGCCGCTGGAGTGCGAGTTCTTCGCGCTGCGCGGTGTCGCGCTGCTCACCGAGACGATCGAGAAGGTCCAGGAGCGACTCAACCCCGAGCTGGAGTTGGACGGCATCCTGGCGACGATGTACGACTCCCGTACGGTGCACAGCCGTGAGGTGCTGGCGCGCGTCGTCGAGGCCTTCGACGACCACGTCTACCACACCGTCATCGGCCGTACGGTCCGCTTCCCCGAGACCACGGTCGCGGGCGAGCCGATCACCACGTACGCCTCCAACTCCGTCGGTGCCGCCGCCTATCGCCAGCTCGCCAGGGAGGTGCTCGCCCGGTGTCACGCCGAGTGAGTTTGCCGGGAGCCGACGAACTGTTCCGTACCACCGGGGGAGTGGGGCTGCAGCCCTCCAGCCCCCGTCGCACCACGAACGGTTCGGCGGCCGCGGCCAACGGCGAGGCGACCCGTGTGCCGGCGCCGGCCGGCGAGCCCGAACCGGCGTCGGAGGCGCCGGAGGCGGGCACCGCCGTCCGGCAGCGGCGCTCGGGCGGCGGCGGCTCGGAGGCGACGGCCGGCGACGGCGGCCCGGCGACCCCGCCCCGGGTGCCCGCGGTCGCGCCCCCGGGCGAGCACAGCGGCCGTGAGGGGGACGGCGACGGCGCCAAGGGCCACCGGGCCCAGGCGGGTCAGTCCGGCTCCTCGGGTCCGGACGCCGCCGCGGCGGCCGTACAGGCCGGCGGCCAGGGCCGCCGTCGCGGAGGCGGCCGCGGCGCCAACCGCCGCCCCAGCGGCCGGGAACGGCACGACGAGAAGATCACCGTCTATGTCTCCGCCGAGGAGCTCATGGACCTGGAACACGCCCGCCTGGTGCTGCGCGGCGAGCACGGCCTCGCCGTCGACCGCGGCCGGATCGTCCGTGAGGCGGTCGCCGTCGTCCTCGCCGACCTGGAGTCGCGGGGCGACGCCAGCATCCTGGTACGGCGGCTCCGCGGCCGCTGAGGCGGTGCCCGGGCGGTGTCGCCGCGGTGCAAAAACGTCCCGCCGGGTGGGGCTCGGCCGCGTCGGGGCCGGTCGACGGCGTTTGTGCGGGCGACGCGGGATAGCCTGCCTTCTTCGCGGGTCATCCCGCGCGTGACCAGCCCGTCGCCACCGGCACGGGACCGCAGCACCATGGACCGCGATGCCGACGACCAACGACGACACCCCCGCGCCCCGCGCCCGCAGACCTCTCGGGCGCGGGCCGGGTGCGGGGCCGGTGGCGGACGAAGCACCTGTCGTTCACGAGGCGCCGGTCGCGGACGAGGCGCCTGTGGCACCGGAGGCACCGGAGCCGGCGGCTGCGCCTGAGGTGACGGACGAGCCCGAGGTGACCGCTGCGGAGCCGGCGGCCGCGCCGGAGCCGGTGGACGAGGCCGGGCCCGCCGGTGAGCTCCCGGTGGCGGCCGCCTCCCAGGAGGCTCCCGGTGAGGGCGGCGACACGACCTTCACCCTGCGTCTCGACAACTTCGAGGGCCCCTTCGATCTTCTGCTGCAGCTGATCTCCCGGCACAAGCTGGATGTCACCGAGGTCGCGCTGTCCAAGGTGACCGATGAATTCATGGCGCACATCCGGGCCATGGGGCCGGACTGGGACCTGGATCAGACCACCGAGTTCCTCGTCGTCGCGGCGACGCTGCTGGATCTGAAGGCCGCCCGGCTGCTGCCCGCGGCCGAGGTGGAGGACGAGGCGGACCTCGCGCTCCTGGAGGCCCGTGATCTGCTCTTCGCCCGGCTGCTGCAGTACCGCGCCTACAAGCGCATCGCGGACATCTTCAGCGGCCGGCTGGCGGACGAGGCGCGCCGCCACCCCCGTACGGTCGGGCTGGAGCCGCACCACGCCGAGCTGCTGCCCGAGGTCGTGATCAGCATCGGGGCCGAGGGCTTCGCCGGGCTCGCGGTCAAGGCGATGCAGCCCAAGGCCAAGCCGCAGGTCTACGTCGATCACATCCACGCGCCGTTGGTGAGCGTGCGGGAGCAGGCCGAGGTGGTGATGGCGCGGCTGCGGGAGGCGGGCGAGACCACCTTCCAGGAGCTGGTCGCGGACGCGCCGGACACCCTGACCGTCGTGGCGCGCTTCCTGGCCCTGCTGGAGCTCTACCGGGAGCGGGTGGTGATGTTGGACCAGGAGGAGGCCCTGGGGGCGCTGACGGTGCGCTGGACGGGCGCGGAGGGGGCCGAGCCGGTGGTCACCGACGAGTTCGACCAGGAACCGTCGCAGCGCGCCTCGGAGGCGGAGCAGGGCGGGCGAGCGGAAGAGGAGCGGGCATGAGCGGCACGGCCGGTGGCGAGGCGTACGACATCACCGAGGCCGGTGCGGACGGCGGCGGCCGCGAGGCGGACTCCGAGGCGCCGGCGGGGGCGCTGGGCGTCGCCGAGCTGGCGCTGAAGCCCGCGCTGGAGGCCGTCTTGATGGTCGTCGACGAGCCGGCGACCGAGGAGCACCTGGCCAGGGTGCTGCAGCGGACCCGGCGGGCGGTCGCGCTCGCGCTGCGCGAGCTGTCCGACGACTACGCCCGCGAGGGCCGCGGTTTCGACCTCCGCCTGGTGGCCGGCGGCTGGCGCTTCTACTCCCGTGCCGAGTACGCGGACGCGGTGGAGAGCTTCGTCCTGGACGGCCAGCAGGCCCGGCTCACGCAGGCCGCATTGGAGACTCTGGCCGTGGTCGCGTACCGTCAGCCGGTCAGCCGTTCCCGTGTCTCGGCCGTTCGCGGAGTCAACTGTGACGGTGTGATGCGCACGCTCCTCCAGCGCGGCCTGGTGGAGGAGGCGGGGACGGAACCTGAAACAGGTGCGATCCTGTACAGGACGACGAATTACTTTCTGGAGCGGATGGGCCTGCGCGGCCTGGACGAGCTCCCTGAGCTCGCACCGTTCCTCCCGGAGGCGGACGCGGTCGAGGGTGACTCCGCGGAAGGTATCCCGTCGTTCGACGTAGACGACAGCGGCGACTCTCAGACGGATCATTGATGCGAAGCAGCGGCAGGAACAACAGGGACAGCGGGCGCGGCAACTACCGCGGCGCGGGCAACAAGAAGGACGAGAAGCAGCAGCGCTCCGGCCGCCCCCGCCCTGAGGAGCGCCGCTACGACGTGGGCGGCACCGGCGGGGCCGGCGGCTCCTCGGAGCGGAAGGACGAGCGCAAGGGCGGCGGCAGCCGGGGCGCGGCGGCCCGGGGCGGTGCCAAGGGCGGCCCCCGTACGGGCGCCGCCTCCAAGGGTGCCCGTCCGGGCGGCAAGGGCGGCGGTCCCCAGCGCGGCCGCGGCCAGGCGCCCGCGCGTCCGCGTGAGTACGACGCCCAGGTCGAGGAGCGCAACCGCGCGCGGCACAACAAGCCGCAGGTCAAGACCCCCAAGACGTTCGGGGACCAGGAGGGCGAGCGGCTGCAGAAGGTGCTGGCCCGGGCCGGTATGGGCTCGCGGCGGGCCTGCGAGGAGCTGATCGACCAGGCGCGCGTCGAGGTCAACGGCCGCATCGTCACGGAGCAGGGCGTCCGGGTCGACCCGGAGAAGGACGAGATCAAGGTCGACGGCCTGACGGTCGCCACCCAGTCGTACCTCTTCTTCGCGCTGAACAAGCCGGCCGGTGTCGTCTCCACGATGGAGGACCCGGACGGCCGCCAGTGCCTGGGCGACTACGTCACCAACCGCGAGACGCGGCTGTTCCACGTCGGCCGGCTGGACACCGAGACCGAGGGCATCATCCTGCTCACCAACCACGGTGAGCTGGCGCACCGCCTGACGCACCCGCGCTACGGCGTCAAGAAGACCTACCTGGCCGCCATCCAGGGCCCGCTCCCGCGCGACCTGGGCAAGCAGCTCAAGGACGGCATCCAGCTGGAGGACGGCTACGCCCGCGCCGACCACTTCCGCGTCGTGGAGAACACCGGCAAGAACTACCTCGTCGAGGTGAGCCTCCACGAGGGCCGCAAGCACATCGTGCGCCGGATGCTCGCCGAGGCCGGCTTCCCCGTCGACAAGCTGGTGCGGACGGCCTTCGGCCCGATCGCGCTGGGCGACCAGAAGTCGGGCTGGCTGCGCCGGATGACCAACACCGAGGTCGGCATGCTGATGCGCGAGGTCGAGCTGTAGGGGCCCACGCCGCCGGGGTCCGCCACCGGGCCCCGTGGGCGACTCCCGGCGGCGCGCCGGGGTCGCCCTTGCGCCACCACCCCACCACCCCTTAACGTCACCATGACGATTAAGGGGTGGTTTTTCATGCGGTTCACGGGGGCGGCCCGGTCCACGGGCGGGGCGGGATCCAAGTCGGCGGCGACCGGCGCGCTGATCGGGCTGGCGCTCGGTGACGCGCTCGGCTTTCCCACCGAGTTCAACGACGTGCCGGCGATCCTGGCCAAGTGCGGCCCGTGGCGGCGGATGGCGCTGCCCGACCCCGCCATCGTCACCGACGACACCCAGATGACCCTGGCGCTGGGGCGCGGGCTGCGAACGGCCCTGGCGGGCGGCGAGCCGGCTCCGGAGCGCCTCGTACCCCCGGTGCGCGAGGAGTACGTCGCCTGGTGGCGCTCGCCCGACAACAACCGGGCGCCGGGCGGCACCTGTCTGCGCGCCTGCGAGCTGCTCGGCGACCCGGACCGGCCATGGGCCGAGGCCAGCCAGATCGGGTCGAAGGGCTGCGGCGCCAACATGCGGGTCGCGCCCGTCGCCCTCGTGCCGGGACTGACCCCGCAGCAGCGCTCCGGCGCCGCCCAGCTGCAGTCCGCGCTGACCCACGGGCACCCCACCGCGCTCGCCGCGAGCGATCTGACCGCCCGCGCGGTGCGCGCCCTCGCGGACGGCGCCCGGCCCGCCGAACTGCCCGGCCTGCTGCGCGCGTACGCCCACGGGCGGCGCACCGTCTACCGGGAGGACTGGCTCGGCGATCTGTGGCAGCGCGGCCAGGACCCGTCGCCGACCGCGTTCACCGCCCGCGGCTGGGACGAGTGCCTGGGCGTCCTGGACCGGCTGGAGGCGGCGCTGGCCGCACCGGACACCGAGGCCGATCCCTGTCTGGCCACCGGCGCCGGCTGGATCGCGGAGGAGGCGCTGGCCACCGGACTGCTGTGCTTCCTGCTCTTCCCCGACGAGCCGCTCACCGCGCTGCGCCGGGCCGCCTGCACCTCCGGCGACTCCGACTCGATCGCCTGCCTCACCGGGGCCTTCGCCGGCGCCCACCTCGGTGCCGGCGCCTGGCCCGAGGAGTGGGCCGCCCGTATCGAGTACCGCGACGAGCTGCTGGCGCTCGGGGCGGCCTGGGACGCCTAGGCCCCGACCCGCCTGACAGGCCCCAAGACCCCGGGCCCGTCAGGCGGCCCCGGACGCCGAGGAGCCTCCTTGGCCAAGAGCCGAGGCCCGCCGGGCCCGGAAGAGGAAATCGGCGACCCGGGCCCGGTCCGGCTCGGCCGGCAGCGGTGAGCCGGACACCGCCGCCTCGGCCTCCTCCGACAGCCGCGCCATCCGCCGCTCGACCACGTCCCAGGCCACCTCGCCGCGCCGGACCGCCAGCAGCTCCTCCCGTTCGTCGCCGACGTCCAGCGTCAGCGCGCCCGTACGGAGCAGATCCCGTGAGCAGGTCAGCAGGCGCAGCAGGTGCATGGCGGGCTTCCAGCGGGGCGCGCCGTGCCGCCGCAGATCGGCCCGCAGTTGTTTGAGCTGCCCGGTGGCGTAGCCGGCGAAGGTGCGGTGGACCTGGCGGGACAGGAACGCCTCGCGCAGCGCGAGCAGCTCCCGTCCGGTGCCGTCGAGGCGCTCGACGAGGGGGGAGTGCAGGCACTCCAGGACGGTGGGGTTGGCGCGCAGCGCCAGCTGGCAGAAGCGTTCCAGCTCCCAGGAGAACTCCTCCTCGCGGGGCCCCTCCACATGGGTCGGCGGCTTCTCGAAGCCCCAGAAGAGCCTGGTCGGGGCGAGGTACACCCCGCGCCGGTCGGTGTCGCTGCTCGCGGTGGCCAGCCCGAAGGCGCGCGAGCCCATCACACACGCGTAGATGGTGTGCTCGGCGACCAGTGAGTGGCCCGATTGGCCGATGGCTGCGGACATGGCGGCGATTGTGGCCGGGGGAGGGGTGATGTGTCACCAGGTTTGCGCGCCGGGGTGCGGGGCCGGTACGCGGCCGATCACCACCGGTGCACGGCCGCTCGCCGCACCCGTGCACCGCCCTCCCGGCCCGCTGCACGGTCACCCGTCGTGTACGGAATGTCAGTGCGGCTGGTTACGCTGATCAGTGCGTGCACAGGTGCGTGAACGCGGCACACGACGCAAGGGGAGCAGTGACGTGGCGGTACGAGCGGTCCGCGGGGCCGTCCAGCTGGAGCGGGACGACGCCGGACATATGCAGGAGCAGGTCGGCGAGCTGCTCACCGCCATTCTGGAGCGCAACGGGCTGCTCGTGGACGACCTGATCAGCGTGTGGTTCACCGCCACCCCGGATCTGCACAGCGACTTCCCGGCCGTCGCCGCGCGCGCCCTGGGCATCACGGACGTCCCGCTGATCTGCGCCCAGGAGCTGGCCGTCACCGGCGCCATGGAGCGCGTGGTGCGGGTGCTCGCCCATGTCGAGACCGACCTGTCCAAGGCCGGGATCGCCCATGTCTACCTCGGCGCGGCCGGGACGCTGCGAAAGGACATCGCGCAGTGAGGACCGCACTCGTCATCGGAACGGGCCTGATCGGCACGTCGGCCGCCCTCGCGCTCAACGCACGGGGCGTGCAGGTCTTCCTGGAGGACCACGACCAGGCCCAGGCCCTGACGGCCGCCGCGCTCGGCGCGGGCGTCGCCGAGGCGCCCCCCGGGCCGGTCGACCTGGCCATCGTGGCCGTGCCGCCGGCCCATGTCGCGGCGGCGCTGGCCGACGCCATACGGCGCGGCGCGGCCCGCGCGTACATCGACGTCGCCAGCGTCAAGGGCGGCCCGCGCCGCGAGCTGGAGGCGATGGGCTGCGATCTGACCGGCTACCTCGGCACGCACCCCATGGCCGGGAAGGAGCGCTCCGGTCCGCTGGCCGCCACCGCCGACCTCTTCGAGGGCCGCCCCTGGGTGCTCACCCCGACCCGCGACGGCGACACCGAGGTGCTCAACCTCGGCCTGGAGCTGGTCGCGCTGTGCCGGGCCGTCCCCGTGGTGATGGACGCGGACGCCCACGACCGCGCCGTGGCCCTGGTCTCGCACACCCCGCAGCTGCTCTCCAGCCTCGTCGCCGCCCGTCTCAAGGGCGCCGACGAGACCGCCGTGCGGCTGTGCGGCCAGGGCATCCGGGATGTGACGAGGATCGCGGCCTCCGATCCGGCGATGTGGATCGACATCCTGTCCGCCAACCCCGGCCCGGTCGCCGACGTGCTCGCCGAGATCGCCGCCGATCTGGACGAGACCGTACGCTCCCTGCGCGCCCTGGAGTCCGCCGACGAGGAGAAGCGCGGCAGCGGCGCCGGCGGCATCGAGGACGTGCTGCGGCGCGGCAACGCCGGGCGCGAGCGGGTCCCGGGCAAGCACGGCGCCGCCCCGGCCGCGTACGAGATCGTCGCGGTCTACATCGGCGACCAGCCCGGCGAGCTGGCCCGGATCTTCGCCGACGCCGGCCGCGCCGGGGTCAACATCGAGGACGTCCGCATCGAGCACGCCACCGGTCAGCAGGCGGGCTTCATCCAGCTCATGGTCGAGCCGCAGGCGGTGCCGGGGCTGACCGCGGAGCTGCGGGAGCGGGGCTGGTCCATCCGGCAATGAGACCGTGGACGGCGCCGTGCGGGTGAGCCAGTAACCTTGTGCGAGGCCCTCATGGCCTTGGACCCCCGCCCCGTGTAACAAGAAAGGTGTTCGTCACCGTGGAAACCGCCGCTCGGACCGCCCCGGCTGCAGTGATTGTCGCCATCGACGGCCCCGCAGGCACGGGCAAGTCCAGTACGTCCAAGGCCGTCGCCGCCAAGCTGGGATTCGGCTATCTCGACACCGGTGCCCAGTACCGCGCGATCACCTGGTGGATGCTGAGCAACGGTATCGACGTCCAGGACGCGACCGCCGTGGCCGACGCCGCCGCCAAGCCCGTGATCGTCTCCGGCACCGACCCGGCCGCCCCGACCATCACGGTCGACGGCCTGGACGCCGCGGGCCCGATCCGCACCCAGGAGGTCACCGCCGCGGTCAGCGCCGTCAGCGCGGTCCCCGAGGTGCGGGCCCTGATCACCGACCTGCAGCGCTCCATCGCCGCCTCGGCGCCGCGCGGCATCGTCGTCGAGGGCCGGGACATCGGCATCACGGTCCTGCCGGACGCCGACCTCAAGATCTTCCTGACCGCCTCCCCGGAGGCCCGGGCGGCCCGCCGCAGCGGCGAGCTCAAGGGCAAGGAGGCCACCGACCTGGCCGCCACCCGCGAGGCGCTGATCAAGCGGGACGCCGCGGACTCCTCCCGCAAGACCTCCCCGCTGGCCAAGGCGGACGACGCGGTCGAGGTGGACACCACCGAGCTGTCGCTGGAGCAGGTCATCGAGTGCGTGGTCACCCTCATCGAGGGCGTCAGCGCCGAAAAGGCGGGACTCGCGCGGTGACCGACCGGGGCGGGGCGCCGAGCGCCGCGGGTGCCGCGCTCGGCCGGCGGATCGGCATCGGCCTGATGTACGGCCTGTGGCGACCGCGGGTGCTGGGCGCCTGGCGGGTGCCGTCGTCCGGCCCGGTGATCCTCGCGGTCAACCACTCGCACGGCATCGACGGCCCGATGCTGATGGGCACCGCGCCCCGGCCGGTGCACTTCCTGATCAAGAAGGAAGCCTTCGTCGGCCCGCTGGACCCGTTCCTGCGGGGTATCGGGCAGCTGAAGGTGGACCGCAGCACCGCCGACCGCAAGGCGATCACCGACGCGCTCGGGGTGCTGGAGGACGGCGGGGTGCTGGGGATCTTCCCGGAAGGCACTCGCGGCGAGGGGGACTTCGCCTCCCTGCGGGCGGGCCTGGCGTACTTCGCGGTGCGCTCCGGGGCGCCGGTCGTGCCGGTGGCGGTGCTCGGCGGCAGGGACCGCCACAGCCGGCTGACGTCGGCCGTGCCACCGCTGCGGGCCCGTATCGACGTCGTCTTCGGCGACGCCTTCGAGGCGGGCGACGGCACGGGGCGGCGCACCCGCAAGGCGCTCGACGAGGCGACGGTACGCATCCAGGAGCGGCTCACCGCCCACCTGGCCGAGGCACGGCGCCTGACCGGGCGCTGACCCACACTTGAGCAGTGGACCGCGGACGAGCGGCCCACCGCTCACGAAGACCACGCGGCGGCAGCCGCACATTGAATGCGTGAGGAACGGACTTCATGAACGACCAGATCCCCACCGGCGACGAGCACGGTGCGCTTGGCGACGCCGAGTACGCGGAGTTCATGGAGCTCGCCGCGCAGGAGGGCTTCGACCTCGAGGAGGTCGAGGGCGACATCGCCGCGGCCGGCCACGGCCCGCTGCCCGTCCTCGCCGTCATCGGCCGCCCCAACGTCGGCAAGTCGACCCTGGTGAACCGCATCATCGGCCGCCGCGAGGCGGTCGTCGAGGACAAGCCGGGCGTCACCCGTGACCGCGTCACCTACGAGGCCGACTGGAACGGCCGCCGCTTCAAGGTCGTCGACACCGGCGGCTGGGAGCAGGACGTGCTCGGCATCGACGCCTCGGTCGCGATGCAGGCCGAGTTCGCCATCGAGGCCGCGGACGCGGTCGTCTTCGTCGTCGACGCCAAGGTCGGTGCGACCGACACCGACGAGGCCGTCGTCAAGCTGCTGCGCCGCGCCGGCAAGCCGGTGGTCCTGGTCGCCAACAAGGTCGACGGCCCGTCCGGCGAGGCCGACGCCGCCATGCTGTGGTCGCTGGGCCTCGGCGAGCCGCACCCGATCTCCGCGCTGCACGGCCGGGGCACCGGCGACATGCTCGACGCCGCGCTGGAGGCGCTGCCCGAGGCGCCCGCGCAGACCTTCGGCCAGACCGTCGGCGGCCCCCGCCGGATCGCGCTCATCGGCCGTCCGAACGTCGGCAAGTCCTCGCTGCTGAACAAGGTCGCCGGTGAGGAGCGGGTGGTGGTCAACGAGCTGGCCGGCACCACCCGCGACCCGGTCGACGAGATGATCGAACTGGGCGGCAAGACCTGGAAGTTCGTGGACACCGCCGGTATCCGCCGTCGGGTCCACCTCCAGGAGGGCGCCGACTACTACGCCTCGCTGCGCACCGCCGCGGCCGTGGAGAAGGCCGAGGTCGCGGTCGTCCTGATCGACGCGGGGGAGTCCATCAGCGTCCAGGACCAGCGGATCATCACGATGGCCGTGGAGGCCGGACGCGCCCTGGTCATCGCCTACAACAAGTGGGACACCCTCGACGAGGAGCGCCGCTTCTACCTGGAGCGCGAGATCGAGCGGGACCTCGTCCAGGTTCCGTGGGCGATGCGGGTGAACGTCTCCGCGCGCACCGGCCGCCACATGGAGAAGCTGGTCCCGGCGATCGAGACCGCGCTGGCCGGATGGGAGACCCGCATCCCCACCGGGCGGCTGAACGCCTTCCTCGGCGAGATCGTGGCCTCCCACCCGCACCCGATCCGGGGCGGCAAGCAGCCCCGCATCCTCTTCGGCACCCAGGCCGGCACCAAGCCCCCGCGCTTCGTCCTGTTCGCCTCCGGCTTCCTGGAGGCCGGCTACCGCCGCTTCATCGAGCGCCGTCTGCGCGAGGAGTTCGGCTTCGACGGGACGCCGATCCACATCTCGGTGCGGGTGCGCGAGAAGCGCACCAAGAAGAAGTAGCGAGCGGGGCGTCCCGGCCGACCGGGACGCCCCGGGCGCCGACGCGGCCGCCTGGCGCGACGCCGGCCCGGGAGGGGCTCAGCGGCCGTGCTGGCGGCCGTCGCGCTGACCGGGGGGCAGCGCCGGGACGTGGCCGCGCGGGTGGTACGGCTGGCGGCCCACGACCTCCCAGTGGCCCGTGGAGGCCGTCGTACGGCCCCAGTTCCCCGTGCCGCGCAGCGTCTCCGAGGTCTCCGGCTCGTCCGAACGGTCCCCGGGCAGGGCCCGGAAGGAGCGGCGGTATTCGGCGTACAGCGCGTCATAGATCGGCGTGGCCGAGCCGCGGTCAGTCGTGTGCGTCGGCCCGTGGTCGTGCGACGGGCGCATGCCGGGGATCTGGTGGGAGTACGGGGCGCGGGAGGAGGGGTCGTATGCGTGCACGTATGTGCCAACGACCCCGATGGCCGCGGGATGCGGCTTTCCTGCGGAAATGGCCGATCGCGAGGGCAGACCGGCCGAATCGGCGGTCCCGCCCCCGCGATCGGGTGGCACGGGAAGGTCAGGTGCCGGCCAGCGGCATCGCCGCGGCGACCAGGGCGTCCTGCGCGGCGGCCTCCTCCAGCGCCTGCCGCATCAGGTCCTCACGGGGCTGATGGCCGATGGTGCCCGCCGGCGCGGCGTACATCAGCACCGTCTGGGCCTTGTTGGCGGCGGCGCGCCAGCCGTCGGAGACCGCCAGCGGCTGGTGGGCCTGCCACCAGGCGGCCTGGCTGCCGGCGCTGCCGGGCTGCAGGACGGCGTGCAGCTTGCCCATGGCCAGCAGCGCGGACCAGCCCGGGTTGAGGGTGGGGAGCCGGTTCATGTCCTTCACCGGCTGGAAGCCCTGCTCCATCAGGAGCGGAAGGAAGTCGTCGCTCAGGCCGGCGGAGCCGGGGCGGGCGATCGGACCGTCCGGCTCGACCACCAGGGCGGGGCGCAGATCGCCCTCGATCAGCACCAGACCGCAGGTGATCCCGAGGGTCGCCTGGCGTTCGTTGGTGGGAGCCGGGCCGGTCGGCGCGGTGGCCGGTCCAGGGGTACGGGGGGCGGCGTCCTCGCCGGTGATGGAGCGCACGGCTCCCTGGAGCTGCTCCTCCGACACCGGGACGACCTGCGAGGGGATGCATGTGGCATGGGCGAACGCGAGTACCGCGGTCTCCTCGCCCACGAACAGGACGGTGCTGGTGCGCTCCTGCTCGCTGTCGCCCGGGGTGCGGCAGGAGGTGCAGTCGTAGCTGCCGGGGGCGTCGCCACCGGCCAGCAGGCGGTCGGCTTCTTCGTCGCCGATCTCGGCGCGAACGTCGTCGCTGACGTCGAGCATGCGCGGCACGGGTGGCTCCTCGATCTCTGTGCGTCTGCCGGGCGGTCTCCCGGCTCGTACAAGGACAACGGGTGACCTGCGGCAGGAGTCACGCGACGACGGGAACAGAATCGAACCAATCCCCGCACAGCGGAAAACCAAGGAAAGGCGCCTAGGAACCGGTCACTTACCGCCAGCTTTCGCGTAGAAGGTGGCGCAGTTGGCGGCGTTTTGTACACCGGAGCGGGTGGGACCGGGGCGTGGAGGGCGCGGCGCGGCGGTCGGCGGCGGACGGCTGCTTACCGTCACCGGCTATGTCGGACAACTCTTCGGCGCCACGGCGCCACGTGGGATCCGCGGGGCTGCTCACCGCGGTGGTCACGGCCGTGGTCCTGTGCCTCCCCGGTGGCGCGGCCGCCGGCGTGGGGCCGGACGGCGGTGGCGGTGGCGACGGCGGCGGTGGTGGCGGCGGCGCGAAGAAACGTCACGCCTGCGCCGACGACCAGTGGCCCTGGGGCTGCCTCGCCGAGTGCGAGAGCAGCGGCGACTGGCGCACCAACACCGGCAACGGCTACTACGGCGGCCTGCAGTTCTGGCAGCCCACCTGGGAGGCGTTCGGCGGGCTCCGCTACGCGCGGCGGGCCGACCTCGCCACCCGCGACGAGCAGATCCACATCGCCAAGAAGGTGCAGGCCGCCCAGGGCTGGGGCGCCTGGCCCGTGTGCGCCAGGCGCTACGGCCTGCTCGCCAAGGCCCGTACGTACGTCGTGCGGCGCGGGGACACGCTCGGCGAGATCGCCCGCACCCACCACGTCAAGGGCGGTTGGCGGGCGCTGTACAAGGCCAACAGGGCGATCGTGGGCGCCAACCCGAACCGGCTGCGGGTCGGGACCAGGCTGGTGCTTCCCGGACCGGCCGCCCACGGGCACAAGGGGCAGCACCAGCATGCGGCCTCGGAGGAGGGATGGGAATTGTGGCCCGAAGGTTCCCTGCTGTCGCTACCGATGCCCTAACTCTTTCGGAACATCTTGGCGAAAGCCCCCAACCTGGAACCCCGTTTCGCGGTCTTCCCCTGCAGTGAACAGGACGCGTCGCGCCATCGGGAGGGGAGCGCGACGTCGTCCGCGGGCAGCGCGGGAACGACCGGAAGACCAGGGGACACGGGGACGGATGCACATCTCATTCCTGATTCACAACGCATACGGGATAGGGGGGACGATCCGCACGACGTTCAATCTGGCCCGCACGCTCGCCGAGCGGCACGACGTCGAGATCGTCTCCGTGCTGCGCCACCGCGACGCCCCGGTCTTCGACCTCGGCCCCCGCGTCGCGCTGCGGCACCTCGTGGACATCCGGGAGGCCGGACCGGACGGCGCCGACCCCGCGCACGCCCGTCCCGCCAGGGTCTTCCCCGCCGCCGAGGGCCGCTTCGCCCAGTACAGCGAGCTCACCGACCGCCGGATCGCCCAGCACCTGCGGCACACGGAGGCGGACGTGGTGGTCGGCACCCGGCCCGGACTCAATGTGCACATCGCCCGGCAGACGCGCCGCGGGCCGGTCCGCATCGGCCAGGAGCACCTGACCCTGGACACCCACAGCCGGGCGCTCAAACTGGCGCTGCGCGGCGCCTATCCGCGCCTGGACGCGGTCACCACCGTCACCGAGGCCGATGCCCGCGCCTACCGCAGCGGGCTGCGGCTGCCCGGAGTGCGCATCGAGGCGGTGCCCAACAGCGTGCCCGCGCCCGCCCTCGAGCCCTGCGACGGCAGCGGCAAGTGGGTGGTCGCGGCCGGCCGGCTCGCCCGGGTCAAGCGCTACGACGTCCTCATCCGGGCCTTCGCGCAGGTCGCCGCGGAGCGCCCCGACTGGCGGCTGCGGATATACGGCGGCGGGGCCGAGAAGGCCGCGCTGCGGGCTCTGATAGACGAACTCGGCCTGTACAACCACGTCTTCCTGATGGGCCCGGCCAACCCCTTGGAGCCCGAGTGGGCCAAGGGCTCGATCGCCGCGGTCTCCTCCAGCCTGGAGTCCTTCGGGATGACGATCGTCGAGGCGATGCGGTGCGGTCTGCCGGTCGTGGCCACGGACTGCCCGCACGGGCCCGGCGAGATCATCGCCGACGGGGTGGACGGCAGGCTGGTGCCGGTCGGCGATGCGCAGGCGATGGCCGGCTCGCTGCTCTCGCTGATCAACGACGACGACGCCCGCAAGCGCATGGGCCGCGCGGCGCTGGCCGCCTCCGCCCGCTTCGACCCCGACCGGGTCGCCGGGCGCTATGAGGCCCTCTTCGACGAGCTGCTGGCGCGCCGACGGGCCAACCGGCTGCGTGGCGGGCTGCATCGGGCCAGGGGCGCGCTGCTCAGTGGCGCCTACGCCACCAAGGACGCGGCCCGCACCGTGCTGGGAGGGGTGCGGACGGCATGACGGGGTCGAGCCAGTTGACCGCGAGCGGAAACGAGACGAAGGAGTCGGCCGCCATCGATCAGGAACCCACGGCCGCGGCGGGCGCGGGCGGCGAAGGCGGCGAGCGGCGGTCCGCCGCGCCGCGGGGGCGCGCCGGCGGGGCGAGTGCGCCCGGCGAACTGCGGGCGGACTGCATCGCCGACTCCGCGGGCGGCCTCACCTTCGATCTGACCGCCCCGGAGGGCACCGCGGCCGCCTGGAGCGCGGCGCTGGTGCTGCGGCTGCGCGGCGGCGACGGCGCGGACGACGAGGTGCGGCTGCCGCTCGGCCCGAACGGCGCCGGCCGGCTGCGCGCCGTGCTGCCCAGCACCGTCGCGCTCGCCGAGGGCCGCTGGAACGCCTACGCGGACCTGGGCGACGGCCAGGACCCCCGGCGCCTGCTGCCCGGCGTCAACGACCTGCGCTCGCTGGTGGACCGCCGTCCGCTGGCGGGCATCGGACGGCTCGGGGTACGGATCCCGTACGCGACCAAGTTCGGCAATCTCGCGCTGCGCAGCTGGCTGCGCGGGCCGCACGCCGAGGCCGGCGACATCCTCGTGGGGCCCGACGGCATGACGGTCTCCGGCCGGCTCTACGGTGCCGTCCCGGCCGCCGGCGCCCACGCCGAGGCCCGCGCCCGGCGCATACCCGGGCGTCCGGGCGACGTCCCGGCAGCCGTCACCGTCCCGCTGACCGTCGACGGCCCGGAGTTCGCCTTCACGCTGCCCTACGAGGAGCTGGCCGCCCACTGGGCGCAGGGCACCGAGCCCTGGGACCTGTGGCTGCGCCCCGCCGACGGCGCCCGGCCGGTCCGGATCGCCCGCCTGCTGGACGATGTCGCGGACAAGAAGCAGGTCTTCAGCTATCCGGCGCTGCCGGTGCGGTGCGCGGCCGGCCAGGTCAGGATCGGCCCGTACTACACGCTCGACAACGACCTGGCCGTACGGGTCGCCGGACCGGACGGGAGCTGACGGGCGTCCGCCGCGGTGGCCCCGGACAGCGGCGGTCCCGGACAGCGGCGGCCCCCGCGGCGGCATCGAGGACCGCGGCTGTCCGCGAACACTGCGAGACTTCGGGCATGTTGGAGACCTCGGCACGTCTGCTCCGCCTGCTCTCGCTGCTGCAGGCCCACCGGGAGTGGTCCGGCGCGGACCTCGCCGCCCGGCTCGACGTCACCCCGCGCACGGTGCGCCGGGACGTCGACCGGCTGCGCGAGCTGGGCTACCCCGTCCACTCCGCGCCCGGGACGGCCGGCGGCTACCGGCTCGGCGCCGGCGCCGAACTCCCCCCGCTGCTGCTGGACGACGAGGAGGCGGTGGCGGTCGCCGTCGGGCTGCGCACGGCGGCCGCCGGCGGCGTCGAGGGCATCGAGGAGACCTCCGTACGGGCGCTGGCGAAGCTGGAGCAGGTGCTGCCGCACCGGCTGCGGCGCCGGGTCGGCGCGCTGAACGCCTTCACCGTCCCGATGCTCGGCGGCCGCGGCCCCCGGGTGGACCCGGGCCTCCTCACCGAGCTCGCGCACGCCTGCCGCGACTCCCAGTGCCTGCGGTTCGCGTACGAGGCGCACGACGGCACGGTCACCCGCCGCACCGTCGAACCGCACCGGCTGGTCTGCGCCCAGCGCCGCTGGTACCTCGTCGCCTGGGACGCCGACCGCGCGGACTGGCGCACCTACCGTGCCGACCGGATCACCCTCACCCCGCCGCACGGCCCCCGCGTTCCGCCCCGTACCCCTCCGGCCGAGGACCTGGCCGGGTACGTCTCGCAGGGCGTCTCCACCCGGGTGTACGCCGAGCGGGCCACCGTGCTGCTGCACGCCTCGGCCGAGGAGGCCGCGGCGCGCATCAGCCCGTCCGCCGGGGTGCTGGAGGCGGTCGACGAGCACCACTGCCTGCTGCGCACCGGGGCGCCCAGCCTCGAGGCGATGGTGGTCCACCTCGTGCTGACCGGATTCGACTTCGAGGTCCGTGAGCCGCCGGAGCTGCTGGCCGGCATCCGGGAGATCAGGGACCGGCTCTCCCGGGCGCTGGCGCCGGCGCCGCCTGCCGCCCGGCCGCAGGGCGGTGCGGATCCGGAGCCCGAGGGCCGGTAGCCGGACGGGTGGGTCGACGGGCGGATGCCGGGGGAGGGGCAGCGGACGACGCTCTGGGCGATGTGCGGGAAATGTGTGTGGAGTGTGTCGCGTTGGCCAATTTTCGGACGGCTGATAAACGGCGTCGGGTAAAGGGAATCCGTCGTTGCCGGCGGGTTGATTTCCGAACCGGTGTGCGTCGCGTCGCCCGGCGCGGAGGCGCTCGTTCCGTATTTGATCAAGGCGGAATTGGGGCGGTTTTATATTCCACCCGGTTGCCCCATCGCACGGCGCGTACGGGTGACGGAAGTTCCGGCAAACGCCCGAACGTATGCTGTGACACAAGTGTGACCATCGACGGACACGAAAGACACCGAGGTGTGCGACGGACGGGCCTTCCGCGGGCCGGGACGGGCGCCTACGGTGGCTGTCATGTCTGATGTACCGAACCTTCCGAACAACCCGCAGGACGACATCGGGGCGTATGTCGGCCTCGACCGGCAGGACGCCGAGGAGCGGGCCAGGGCGCGCGGCTGGACCACCGTCCGCTCGTTGCCGCCGGGCGCGATCATCACCATGGAGTACCTCGCCGGCCGGCTCAACTTCGAGGTCGAGGACGGTGCGGTGCACCGCAGCTGGCAGGGCTGAGCGCCCCGCGCGGACGACCAGGGCCCCGGCCGCTCCAGAGGGGAGCGGCCGGGGGCCTGGGGTGGGGGGGGGGGGGTGTGGGTACCGGCCCCCCGGGGGGTGTGGGGCGGGGGCGG
>NZ_JBHYJC010000046.1:0-57299 GCF_042749045.1 Streptomyces sp. NPDC059008
ACGCTGTGGGACAGCGTTCTCCAACGACCTGGGCCCCAGCAGGCCAGTAGCCTCTATCCACCGATGGCCTGCCACAGGACAACCGACGCACTCCCGCGCAGGCCACCGCTGCTGTCGGCGCGGAGTCCAGCGGGAGTTAAGTCCGATTTCCCCCAGTTCGTGATCACTCGATCGTGGAACTGACCGCCGCCCGGCCGCCTGGCCGCATGTCCATGGTGAGATGCGAGGCATGGAGAGAAGTCGCACCTCAGCGACTTATCGGACAAGCAGCGGGCATTGATCGAGCGGTGACCACGGCCTGGAAACAGGACCGGGTTCACGTTCGGCAACCGAGGACCCCGGGTCCTGCGACCTCCGAGAAAGCGCGATCTTCGACCAGAAACGAACAGGTTGTCAGTGGCACTGCTTACCCCATGACTTGCTGGCCTGGTCGGCGGTGTTCTAGTACTTCGGCCTGTGGCGCCAGGACAGTCTCGACCAACGGATCCAGGAACTTCTGCGCTGCCAGGTACGGGAGAGAGCCCGCCGGTTAGAGGACCCCTGGTGGTCATCGACACCCAGTCCGTGCGTGCCACGGCGGGTGTCCCAAAGAGCACGACGGGGCTGGATGCGAACCAGAAGCTGTCGCGGCACAAACGGGGACTGGCCGTCGATGTTCTGGGGCTGATCATCAGCGTCGTCGTGCTGGCCACCTCCGCCCGCGGCAACGGCGCCGGCACCGCCCTCCTCGACTAGGCTGCCGAGCAGTGCGGGATGCGTCTGGAGAATGTCCTGGTGGACCGGGGCTTCAAGGACGAAGTCATGTTCCACGGCGCCCTGGTCGACGTCGACGTCGAGGGCATCCGCCGCAATCCCGCCGACCAGGGCAAAGGATTTGTCCCACAGTCGAAGGGGTCGAAGAGACGAACGGCACGATAATGCTGCACCGACACCTGGCCCGTGAGTACGACTACCGGACCGGCACCTCCGCCTCACGCGTCTACTGGGCCTCCACTACGGACATGGCCCACCGCCTCACCACCTCCACCCCGACCTGGCGCGACACCCTCGAACTGGCCGCGTGAATATCGCCGAACTCGCGCCGACCGGGCACTCACCGGATCCGCCCGAGTCGAACACCGCCTACTGGCGTCGTGAACGCGTTCAACCAACACCCGACCAGGAGTTCCGCGCTCACGAGCTTCACGAACTCCTCGGCATGCCCACCAACAAGGTGTCCGTCAACATCACCCGCAGCCGCCTCGGACGCCTCACCCGCCAAGGATTCCTCTCCCAGCCCGGACGTGGCCGCTACCAGAAAGGGATCTAACGACCGCTCAGTCATGCATCCCTGTGTCGTACTGCCAAAGCGCTGCCTATCGGCCGGTCAGCCGAGCCAGATGATGTCGATGGCATACAGGCGTCCGGCAGACCGATTGATCCAGTAGACGGCTGTGAGCTGTCCGACCGAGGCAGATCGGACATCCTCACCTTCGGGGTCTTGCCTGTTGAAAGCCGGGAAGCTCCACGGGTCGCGCGAAGCAATGTCGAGGAGATCGCGAAGTATCTCGCGAGCGTGGTGGGGCAGCCTATCGAGCGCGGACAGAGCCTGCGGCGAGATCCGCACCTGCCAGGCTGCGTCGCTCACGGGCGGGCTCCAAGTGCGTCCTCAAGAGCCATGCCATCGGAGTCGTCCCTGCCGGAGGCAAGGAAAGCATCGACGGCCGGGGCGGCGGCGAGGCGGGCCCGCCAGGTGCGCACGACGTCGTGCAGCGGAGTAAGGCTGTAACTGTGCCGGGAGTCCTCCAGGGCCGCGGCCCAGTCCCGTTCGAAGGCTGGCACCCACTGATCGGCGCGGCGGTCGGAACGGATCCGCGCGAGGAGCTGGGCGGCGGCGGTCGGGGCGGGGGCGGCCGGCGGGACGGGCGCGTGGTCGGGTTGGGCAGTCATGGTCTCCTCCAGGCGGGTCTCATCACCACGGTAGCTGCCGTGACACAGCTGATGAGGGCCTTGGCAGTCATTCAATAGCTTCCACTGCAGCCGACAGGCGGTGCTAACTCGCCGCCGATGAGTCCGCCGACGGCAGCCGCCGGAGTGTGGCTGGTCAAAGCCAGGACGACCACGTCATGAGGGGCACCAGTCTGGTCACGGTGCCAGCCATCCGAGGAGAAGCCAACCACGGGTCCGAGGGCTCCGGCTATAAGCCGGTCGCGGGGCCTCCGCCGAATGCTTCTTGACGATGCATGAGGAGTCTCTGCGCTGGACCGTCTGCGGCTGAAAACACGAGAGACCCAGCCCTCGGAGGGCACCGTGGGCCGAACGCAGCACGACGTGTGCACCCGGGGATGGGGTTGCCAGGCTACGCCCGGCCGACCGGGGTGCGCATTGCAGAGTGCACACGTTCCGGCTTAGTCAGGCAAGGACCTCGGTGGCGTGTCGCAGGATCAACCTCATTCACGGCTTCAGGCCGCGAGGACGAGGGCCACACGGCAGCCAGGACAACGGGTAATGGTGGGTGCTGGGTTGATAGTGGCCACCACGAGGCCCAACACCGCTTTGTGGATGTCGTGTCGGGAAGTGCGGCGCGCTCGAGTTGGGGGCACGCACGCGACGCGAGGCACACGGAGCCGGAGTGCCTCAATGTCAGGCAGTCAGCATTTGGCGTATCCGGAGAAGTCCATTGCGGTGGCGCAGTAGTGCCTTGGCGAACCGTCGCCCCACATTCAGGTGGCGGTCTACAGGACATGCAAGTCGACGCCTATCGCCGTCGCAGACAGCAGACCGGCGCCAGGGTGGGGCCGTCACGTATCCCACCCCGGCACCGGGAGCCTACTGACAGAAAGAAGTTGCTGGTGAGCCACCGGTCGGAGATCAAGACCGCAGTTCCATGTCTGCAGACGGGGAGGGGCAGTCTCCGTGGCTGCGGCCAGCAGTACGGACTCGAAACTCAATCCGGCCCGGTGGCAGCCGCGTGTCCGACTGACGCCCGGCCGACCTGCTGGATTGAGAGCCAATGTCTACGTCCAGTCAGACCAGCTCGGAACCGCTCACGCTGGCCTGGCGAGGACCATCCGCCCGTCAGTCTTCCGCTCTGATGAGGGCCCTGAGCTGGGTGTAAATGCGACGCTCGGCTCAGGAATCGAGCGCGTCGGTCAGCTCGTCCATCACCAGCCTGGTGGCGTCGCGGTGGAAGGCTCAAGCTACGGCGATGCGCTCCACCGCCCGCCCGACAGGTCCTGTCCGTCCCACCAGGAAAGAGCCAGCGAGATTTCCAGCCCTTATGGCAGAGCGGAGATAGCGGTGTCGGCGCCGGCCGCCTCGGCAGCGGCGTGCACAGCGGTATCGCTTTCGGGGCGAGGCTGCCCAAGGGTGACGTACGTGCCGCGTTGCTTTGTTGCGCACTGCCCGTTGCCCAGTCGCACCCCTCAGCGTTTGCCTGCCGTAACCCTCTATTGCAAGGAAGTTCCGGTATGCCACTTCCATCCCATATCGCCATGATCGGCACCCCTGCGGTCAGCCATGTGCTGCCCAGCCTGGAGATCATCCGTGAGCTGGTGGCTCGCGGCCATCGCGTGACGTACGCCAACGCCGACCATGTCGCCGAGTTGATCGCCCCCACTGGTGCCGAGCTGGTCCGCCTGACCTCCACCCTGCCGGTCGCCGACGACGACTGGCCGCGGGATCCCATCGCCACCGCTTCCCTCTTCCTCGACGAGGCGATGGCTGTACTGCCGCAGCTGCACGCCGCGTACGACGACGCCCCCGCCGACCTCTACCTGTACGACATCGGCGCGTACGCGGGTCGCGCGCTGGCCGAGGCGCAGGGCCGCAACCTGGTCCAGGTGTCACCGGCGCATGTGGCCTGGGAGGGTGCCCAGGAGGAGATGGGTGCGGCGTTCGCCAGGTTGCCCGGAGGTCCTGCGCACCGAGTGCGGTTCGCCACCTGGCTGGCCCAGTGCGGTGCAGTGACCACGGACGTCGAGGAGTTCATCGCGCGGCCGAGGCAGGTGCTGGCCCTGATCCCGCGCGCCATGCAGCCGCATGCGGACCGGGTCCACGCTGAGGCGGTGACGTTCGTCGGTCCATGCCGCGGCGCTGCCGAGGAGAAGGGTGGCTGGGTGCGGCCGGCCGGCGCGGAGAAGGTGCTGCTGGTGTCGCTGGGCGGCTCGGCGCGTCTCGGTCAGCGGGAGACCTACCAGCAGTGTGTGGCGGCTTTCGCGGATCTTCCGGGCTGGCATGTGGTGCTGCAGATCGACAACGACAGCGATCGGGGTCGGCTGGGGGAACGGATTCCCCCCAACTTCGAGGTGCTGCCGTGGGTGCCGCCGTCGACGATCCTCGAGCGGGTAGACACCTGGGTGACGCACTCCGGTATGGGCAGCTGCGGTGAGGGCCTGTACGCCGGTGTGCCGATGATTGCGGTACCGCAGGGAGCCGAGCAGTGCCTCTACGCCGACCGGCTCGTCGAACTGGGTGTCGCCCGCCGGATCGACTCCGCGGAGGTCACGGCGGCGGCTCTGCGTACGGCCCTGGTGGAACTCATCGGCGATCCGCAAGTCGCCGCGCGCTCGGCATGGCTGTGGGCCGAGGTACTCGCCGAGGGCGGTACCCGTCGGGCCGTGGAGCTGATCGAGGAGCAGCTAGTAGAGGAGCGCGTGGGCTGCTAAGGCAGGGCAGGTGCCGCACGGGAGCAAGGGGCTCGTGGAAGGCGCCACCACGGTAGAGCTGAAAAGGGAGTGTGGTGTCGATCTTTACCTCCACGGGCCCCACCGTGACCAGAACCTCCTGCCTGACGTGAAGGAGTCGCGCCGGATCAGATGCTGCGGCGCTGTTCTGCGCAGGGCCAGCGGCCGTTGGTGACACAACACCGATGTGCCGCCGCTCGCCAGCGGGCACGGAGAGCTGCGGCATCACTTGCGGCCAGACGCCGGTCAAAGGTGAGCCAGCAGGGATGAGATGGTGCTGGATTCGGTACCGAGGGCCGAAGCGGTCGGGATGCTCAAGCCGATGACACGGTGGAGGACGGCCCCGGCACCGACTGAGCCGACCGTGCCTCAGCGGCCCCTAGCCACCACTGCGATGCCTGCGCTGCCCAGGGTGCGGGCGAGGTGTTCCACCTCAGACAGCGTCCCTGTGTAGGCACCGGCCAGGACCTGGTGTGTGAGGGCTGCGATGTCTGTAGCCGGTGGCACTGGTCCAAGCCGCATGACCGCCTGCCATCGAAGGCGCCAGCGCAGCGCACTCCGATTCTAAGGACGTCGGCTGTCAGGGTCTTCATCTGTTGCGGCCCTCGAAGTTCAAGCCGAGCATGCAGCCCTGGCTGGACCGGACGTGCCCTCCATGGCCACTGCAGCCCCGCGAGCTTTCGACGCTGATGGCTGAGCACCGCTCATCGCTCGTGTCCGAGAACGACGGCCGGAAACTGGCGGGACCTCCTCCGATTGCAAAGTCGTGCTCTGCCAATCGACACACCATCCATTTTCGTAGCCTCGCAAGCTAGAACGGGCTAGTCATATACGACGCAGGCAGCGCAGCTGTGGCACAAAGGAAATTGGGCCAGTAGGCGGCGAATCCAGGCGCAAAAGATGGATTCTGTATCGCGCTCCAGTTGCCGCATCATCTGGCGGTGCGCACCATGGTTCCGAACGCTCGTTACGGAGGTCTGCACATGGAGCCTCACGACATCAACCCTGGCAAGCGCTGTGCTAGTCGCCGGGGGACCAGCCCGCCCAGATCGGCACCCGCCGCCTGCTGCTGCCCGTGATACGGCGTACCCCCCGTTCTTTATCCGGACGCCAAAACCGACGCCTAGGCCACAGCAGTGTTCCTCCGGTGGTTGAGCAGGGTCTTGGGCACGAAGTTCCCAAACTCAGCCGAGGCCTCGGCCGACCAAAACCTGACTTCCCGGCCACCGCCAAAGCCACCCCTCTCACCTTCCCCACAAGTGGCCCACGAGCTGACTGTCCCCACGCCCTCGGAATCGCGTTACCCAGCACCTACATGCTCTTCGCACTCACAAGCGAGGTACCCCTGGCACGGCCACCACCCTCACCATCGGAAATCTGTCAGCTCTATAACGCGCCAGTGAGGCCACCACGACAGAACGCTTCCTGAAGCTCCCCAGAAATGGGAGCCGGACCGCGTCTCATATTCCTCGTCCCGTTATCGGTGCCGCGCGTGTAGGAGCGCCCGCCGCCGACGCTCCGGAGTCCCGCGGCAGCGCCCCCGAACAGACCACACTTCACACCCACATCGCCACGAGGTGCTTTCCCTATGCGTACGCACTCCCGCCGCGCCGTGCTCGGCGCGGGACTCGCCGCCGCCGGAAGCGGGCTGCTGGCCCCCCGATCCCTCGCATCCACCGCCCCGGAGGCCCCACACGACGCGGGCCCCCCCTACGGATCGCCCGACCCCGGCGATTCACATCACTCCGACGACAGCCCCCTGACCGACTACGTCTCCCCCCATGGCCCGGAGGTCGCCGAGCACGAGCACAAGCGGGGCTCGGGTCGTGTGCGGCGCTTTGCGCTGACCGCCGCCGAGACCCAGTTCGACCTGGGCGGTCTGACCGTCAACACCTGGGCTTACGAGGACAGATTGCCCGGCCCTGAGATCCGGGTCACCGCAGGTGACCAGATCTCGCTGACCCTCCACAACCGTCTCCCCCAGCCCACCACCATCCACTGGCACGGGCTGCAGCTGCGCAACGACATGGACGGCGTCCCCGGCATCACCCAGCAAGCCGTCAAGCCTGGCGACTATTTCGACTACCGTTTCGCGGCCGCCACGCCCGGTACGCACTGGCTGCATCCGCACGTCGGCGTGCAGTTGGACCGGGCCCTGTACGCACCGCTGATCGTCGACGACCCCGATGAGCCGCTCTCCTATGACGTGGAGTGGATCGTCCTAATCGACGACTGGCTCGACGGGGTCGACGGCGCCACCCCGGACGCGGTCCTGGCCCACCTGAACAAGAACAAGGCCGGCGGGGCCATGGGCCATGGGGAAATGCAGACTGGGCACACGACCGGCAAGCAGGCCTCAGGAACAGCATCCCGAATGCTAAGAAGTCCGGGACTGCTGTCCGACTATCCGGCCAATGTGGAGCACCCGTTCCACCTGATCAACGGCCGAATGTCCAGAGACCGCGAAACCTTCCACGCCAAGCCCGGCGACCGCATCCGGATCCGCCTCATCAACGCCAGCGGGAACACCGCCTACCGGGTCGCGCTCGGCGACCACAAGATGACCGTGACACACACCGACGGCTTCCCGGTACAGCACCACGAGACCGACAGCTTGCTGATGGGCATGGCTGAGCGTTACGACGTCCTGGTCACAGCCAAGTACGGCGTTTTCCCACTCACCGCGCTCTCCGCAGGCAAGAGCAATCGCACCGCGCAGGCCCTGCTGCGCACCGGAAACGGCGAGGCCCCCGACCCCAAGACTCGCCCGAAGGAATTGCGAAGCGGGGGGCTGGGTGCAGGTGAGCTCAAGGCCGACGAATCAGTTCTTCTCGCTGACCGCGAACCCGACCGCACCATCAGGATGGACCTCACCGGCACGATGGAGAAGTGGGACTGGGCTATCAATGGCACGCCGTACACCCCGTCGCAGCGGTACCCGGTGGAGCAGGGGGAGCGGGTGCGGATCGTCTTCCGCAACAAGACCAAGATGTGGCACCCAGTGCACCTGCACGGGCACACCTTCGCGCTGCCCGACAACGGTCCCCGCAAGGACACCACGATCATGCTGCCGGGCAAGGAACTCTGCGTCGAATTCGATGCCGACAACCCGGGCCTGTGGATGACGCACTGTCACAACACCTACCACTCGGAGTCAGGGATGATGACGATCCTCGGCTACCGGTCACCGAAGTGACGGATGGCGCCCGCCCAGTCGGCTGAGGCGCGAGAGTCCGGACGCCATGCACCGCCGGTCCGTCATCTTCGGTACGGCCGCCGGCGTAGCGGCAGAGCCGCGATGAGCGAGACGCCCTGCGCAAGCTCGCCACCGGCTGCGAAAACACCGACGTGGACCGAACGGGTGTTAGCGCAAAGAAGGCCCCCGGAGGATGGGGGCGGCCGGAGCGCACCGACGTGCGAAGGACAGTGCGCCCCGACCTCTTCCCGCCCACCGGAGACGGGTTGCGCCGCCGAAACTATGGGCACGGCGCGCACATCGCGACGCGACGTAGCCATCCGTACGACAATGCGCGTCAGCCCCGGCTGTCGGCCCGTGGAGCGTACAGGTTTCCTTGCACATCAGGGCATCAAACGAGCTGCCGACCATGCATTTCGCCCATCCGATGTAACACCCGGGTCTGGGCGTCACCTGGTACGGCCGAACCAGCGACGGCTCGGAAGGGCCTAAAGATCCTCATCCGAGAACGCCGCGTCGCCCCCTGCTCTCCCCCAGCCGTCACTGCACTCGGTGCCGAGATTCGATCGTTGTGCACGAGCCGCACCAGAGGCGGCTTTCTTCCCGGCACCGGAAGGGAGCTGTGGGCGCCGGAGCCAAACACCGACTGGTGTTCGTCGACCGACTCCTGGCTGCGCTTGTCCACCTTCGGCACGCAACGACTCACGGCGTGCTGGCCTGCTGGTTGGGCGTGGATCGCTCCACTCACCCGGGCCATCAGCAAGTGGCGGCCGCTGCTCGCCGAACGAGGGTGCACCATGAACTCCGACGTACGGCCTCGAACTCTGGCCGAGGTCGTCGATTATCTCGGGGCTATTGGGAAGACCGGAATCAGCGACGAGACCGAGGTTCGGGTCCGCCGGCCAACCGCCGGACACAGGGACCGGGACACGTTCATGGCCGACAAGAGCAAGCAGAACGCGGTCAAAGCCATGGTGGTCACGGACGACGAGAGCCGCTTGCCCTTCTTCAGCAGACCGCAGACCTAATCCTGGCACAGCAGAAGTGAAACCGAGCTCCGCTGAAGTTCTCGACGCCTCACCGCCAACCGCGCACGAGCTCGTAAGACTGTCCCGCTACTGTGCCCCGGACGGCATGTGGGGTCGAATCATGGTGCGGTGAGTCGATACCGGATGCGCCTTCCTGGCCGTCATCGGACCACAGAGGCGGACATGATGGTCCTCATATCCATGTACCGAAAGGCCGTTGCCGCGTAAGCGCCCCGGTGCCACTGACCGTCGCTGCGGCAGTATTGAGCATTTCTGCAACCACCAGGACGCTGGCCCCTGTACCCGTACGATGCGGAGTGTTCGTGCCACAGCTGTTCCTTCGATGACATGCAGCACGGACGCGACGTGCTTGAGGAGGTAGTGCGTCAGTTGCCTCCCAGGCCCTACACCAAGCTTGAATCCCGAGTGCCTGTCCTGGATGCCAGGTACGTCGAGCGCACGTTGCCGGATCCCTTCGCCACTCATCGGCAGTGGCGTTCTGACCTCTGGTGGCGGCGCCGCCTATCCGACGGCTGGGAAGCTGGACGATGAGCCCAGGCGGCGGTGGAATGATCAATGCGTGGAGGTGCGATCACTGCTTCGCAGGCATCCTGGATAGGCTCGTTCACCGGGCTGAGCACGCGCTGCTTCGGCAAGCTCGTGACTGCCCTGCGCCATGAGGGAGCGGACACGGTCCGCAGAGACCGGCCGTTGAGCCTGCCTCTGGAGGATCGCGTCCCGCTGGTAGCGGCGTACTGGAGAAACAACTTGGCGCTGCGACAGCTCGCGTCCCTGTTCGGCATCTCGAAGACTGCAGCCGACCGCATCATCACCGCCTCGGGCCTCTGCTCGCCCTGCGGCCGCCGGCGGTTCCGCAAGGACGCAGGGCTCAGCGTGGATGGCGCCTCGGTGCCCACGCTTGACCACACGGTGCCGAGCAGTCGGAGAACTACCGTGCTCCACCAACCACAAGATAGTCATCGACGCAGGTACACGGCTGATCGTCGCCGCTGGGTCCGCCTTCGCCCGGCAACCGCAACGGCTGCAGGGCATGGAGTTGTCCGGGGTGAAGGCAGTCGTCGGCGAAGCCACGCTAATCGCTGACGGTGGTTCCTGCGGAACTGGGCCGATGATCCCGCACCGTCGCGAACGCGGCCAAACTGAGCTCCCCGCCTGGAAGGAGGAGCGCAATCGGTCACACCGCAAGGTCCGCGCCCGAGCGGAGCACACCGTCGCATGCATGAAGAGCTGGAAGATGCTCCGCGACTGCCGCTTGAAGGGCGACGGCGTACATCACGCCATGCTTGGCATCGCCCGCCTGCACAAACTCACCCTCGCTGAATAGACAGATGGAGCGTGGACGAGGCCGCCCCCGGCTCTGACAGCCTTGGGCCAGTTGATCATTGCCGGACAGCCTTTTGGGGCGCCGGTGGCGGCGCCGGCGCTCACCCAGCTGGAAATGGGCGTCTGAGCCATCCTGGCGACCGCCAGGGAGCGGTTGGTGTCGACAAGCCCAGCCCTTCCTCTGGAGCCCGTGGAGTTACGGTCGGACCTCGTCACCCAGGTCGTCGTCCGTCGGGGAGTCGCCGACCTCATACCGCTCACCGACACAGAGCACAAGAGTCTCCCTCAGTTGTGATGTTGAAGTTCATGAGGTGAAAGTAAGAGCAAAGGCCCGTGATCACCCCTCTACCGGGCCCTATAATTCCGCCCATGGCACAGAAGATTGTCACCATCTACACAGACGACCTCACAGGCGAAGAGGCCGAGGAGGCGAAGACACACACAATTGCGATCGACGGTATCGCTTATGAAATCGACCTCGGCCCGGACAGCTACGACAAGCTGATGGAAGCTGTAGGGCCTTTCATCACAAATGGGAGGAAGGTCGGCCGGGTCGGCAAGGGCTCCAAGCAGCGCAGCACAGGTAGCGCTGCCAGCGGCGACACCGCGAAGGTCCGCGCCTGGGCCAAGGAGGCCGGATACGAGATCAACGAGCGCGGCCGAGTGCCGGCTGACATCCGTGAGGCATACAACAAGGCCCACTGATTTAATGCCATAAGCCGGAGGCCCCTCGCGAATGGTGCGGGGCCTCTTTGCTTGGTCTAGTCCGAGGTGCGAACAACCCCTCCTACCCACTGGAAGACCGGTTGGCTGCCTCCCGTACGGTGAAGTCTCTCCAGCGACTTCACCCCCATACTGACTTCGTTTTGAAGTAGCGGTGACCGCGATCGCGGGCCCTCTCGTAGGACTCCTTCTTCAGGTCGAGGTGCCGCTGGGTGAGTGCGTTACAAAGTTACGCCGCGGCCTCGGCAGCCAGGGCGACGATGGTCGACGCGCCGTGGCGTGCTGCGGAGAGCCCGCGAGGATGCAGTCCATGACGGTGCAGATCCGGTCGGGTCCATCCGGTGTGCGGCTCAACGGGCACTCTCCTTGGGTGTGTCGGTCGCGATGGTGACCTTCGGCACCCTCCCGCAGTTTGGCGGCGTTCCTGTTTCAACCGCTCAGCCAAGGATTCCGGGGAGGAGGCGGCCTTCTCGATGGTCTCGGCATGTTCGATGAGCAGGTCCGCCTGATGGTCGGTGCGGGCGATATTCGCGCAGTGC
The DNA here is from genome assembly GCF_042749045.1 of Streptomyces sp. NPDC059008. Taxonomy (NCBI): domain Bacteria; kingdom Bacillati; phylum Actinomycetota; class Actinomycetes; order Kitasatosporales; family Streptomycetaceae; genus Streptomyces; species Streptomyces sp. NPDC059008. The sequence continues at coordinate 11,495 of NZ_JBHYJC010000046.1, forward strand.
TGACGCAGCGGTCCAGCCTGGGGGGGCGCCTCCCTGGTGCCCTCGGGTGGCAAAGGGCCTTGTCCATTTTATAGACGCACATCACGAACGCGTTTGGGTTATCTACATACATGGCCAGATTCGAGTTGTTCAGCAGGTCGCAGCCTGACCGCCTGTGATGTGCGACAGCGCTCGCTCCATGCATCTTTGGGGTGAGTGCTGTCTGTTCGTGTGGTTGCGGCGGCGGTCAGAGGGCCCTGACGGGCGGTTGCGGGGCGGCGCCGGCGAGCCGGTCCAGGCGGTTGTACAGCGCACGGGTGAGGCGGGCGCAGCCCTGGACGCAGCGCACGGTGCCCTCCAGCCGGACGGACAGGCGGCGTTCGGCCTCGGCCAGGACGTGCTCGGCGAGTACCCGGGCTGCATGGTCCTGCGGGAGCCAATATGCCGCGCGGCGGACGTCGTCGGCCACCGCGCGCGGCGCCGGTCAGCTGTAGCGTGATCTGCTCGTAGCCCGCCTTTGCCAGATCAGGGGACAGTCCACCAGGTCCCACTACAACGCCGGCGTGAATTTCAAGGCCGTGCGCGGGCAGCTGGCGGACAGCCCCTATAGTCCAGCTCCCCCGAAGGCTGATGCGTCGGCCTCAGCCTGCTCACCCGCCGCCTCCGTCCAGCCACCGCAACCCAATCGGACTACAAAGCAGCACGAGAAGATGCCGCGCGCATCACCCACGGCAAGGATGCCCAGTACGCGCAACCATCTCCGGTGCGTTCTCCCCGCCTCCCCGCACCCCAAGCCTGGGGGCGGGGAGATACCGGCACGTGAGAGGCGGGGCCGGCCACAGATGGGCACCTCGTCATGACAAACGCCCGAAGGGAACAGGGTGCCAGGCGAACACCTCTGGCCCAGCCGCGCGACCTGGGAACCTGACCCGAAGTGCGTGCTGCCGTCGGCGCCGTCGCAAAAAAGCAGACGCCCGCGGCGGTGGTATCAGCTTGGGCCGTCAGCGGTGTGCGTGCCGCCCTCCGGACGTTCGCCATCGCCCCCTGGCATTGCGTCGCGCAGAAACCGTTCACTCTCCCAGGTGAGGCTGCGTGCGATCTGGAGGAAGTTCAGGTCGGTCACCTCGGAGAGTTCTTCCTTGTCGAGGTCGGGCTGCAGGCGCAGGGCGCGTGCGATCTTTCCGGCCCAGAGTTCTTCCTTAATGTAGGGCCGCTGGCGATAGCGCTGCTGGAGCTCGCCGAGGTGGTCGGGACTGCAGGCTGCCAGACGTCGCATGCCGTCGAGGTCTGCGTTATACGGGTGGACAGCGGAGGAGTCTGGAACCAGGCTGAAGACTTCCGTTGCGGGCGTCAGCTGCACGCCGCACAGGGCACACAGCGTCGGATCAGGCTGAGTGGCTTCCGGCTCGGCCATGTCGTGGGCGAGTCCCCTTCTCAAAGAATCGTCACAGTGCGCTCGGCCAGCTGGCATCGCCAGCTGCCTACCCAGAAATTCCCGAAGGAAGGCCGCGCTATGACCACTGTGTGCCAAATTGCCCCAGCTGCCGGAAATGGCTCAGCGTGGCGCCCCACCCCGGAAAGTGGAGACCTGGAGCAGCACAGGACCTGCCCGGGCCCACCCACGGCACCGTCGACCTGCCGCTGCACACGGTCTGGTCAGGTCGCCGCTCCTACGGACTGGAGCACCCCCGCTCCCGGATGGGCCTGTACCGCACCGTTCTGGCCAAAGGGCAGCGCCAGGACCTGACCGACTTCCTCAACCGGGACCTGCTCATCGAGCAGTGGCCCGTGCTGCGCATGCTGATCAGCCGCCCAATCCGGCACATGTGGGACGCCGCATTTTCCGAGCCCCCACCGCCACGGCCGCGCGCCGTGTGATCCTGACGGCTCTGCACCGTGCCGGCTGTCCTCGCTATCGGCGCCTCCTACCCACTGGTGGTCACCTGGGCGAGTCGTCGGCCCGCCGAACACCCCACTTCCTATCGGTCGGTCTCGGCCCCCGGACCGCCGTCGTGGCAATGAGCCTCGGTACGCAAACGCTGCCCTCGGAGAGCCCGTATGCCCCACGAGCAGAAGGCAGTCACCGCGGCTGCGGCAAGAGCGCCGAGGAACTCCGGAAGGGCAGCAGACAAGATGCTCATCTTCTTACACCCCCTCGCCATCGCGGAAAAGGAGCGCATTGCGACGCTCTTGCTCTGCCACCAGCCGGCGGACCTTGCGCCGGACATGCTCTCCGAAGCGCGCCGGCTCATCGGCACCGGCTTCCTGGGCAGCATCGGCCCAGGTGCGCACACCCGGACGGGCCCAGGCCAGGGCAACAGCACGTTCCGCTGGCAGCAGCGCCCTGACAAGCTTTCCCAGACGAGCATCCTCCGGCTCAGTGGTCACCAGAGCGTCCGCCGGTTCAGAAGATTCGGTCGCGACGTCTTGCAGGGTGAGGCCGTCACCGATCGGGGTGTTGAGCAGCAGGACTCTCCCATGGCGGGTGCGACGGCGCCAGAGCGGGATCAGCTGCCGGTGTACGGCGAAGGCGTCCGTGCGCAGCCGTACCAGAGAGGCTTCGTTGAGCCGCCCCTCCTCTGCCGCAAGAGGCTCCAGCCACTTGATCCTCAGCCCCTCGCCGAGGGGCTCCAGCCAGTCTCGTCCTTGAGCAAAGCCGTCGACACCGCTTCCTGCCATCGAGCTCCGCTCCGCAGGCCCATGACCTCAGATGCGGACGATGCCACCAGGTCGGAGCGGCCCATCAAGGCTGCTCGCCGAGCCTCCAGCGCTCGCACTGTGGGCGGTGGGTCCACCTCATTGGGAGGCAGCCAGGGATGCATGGCCTCTTGTTCCACCTGTGGGAGGAACGTCGGCAACCTCTTGTGCAGCGACGGCAGCGCACTCACAGTTCCGTCGCCATGCACCGTCAATGGCACCATCTCGTCCGGACCCAGAAAGATCAGCGTGGCAAGGTCGCTCTGCGGCCTGGGCTCTCCGCGCCGCCGTACGGGCCCTGCACGGTGCAACACCCGCACTGTCACCAGCGGGCGCGTCCCTTCAAGTCGCCGAAGACTCTGGCCTGGCTGCCGCACAGGCAATGGTGGCCGGTCCAGCAACCGCTCATCGCGCACGGCCTGCGGAGCCGACTTCACAGATGCCAGCTTCTCCCTCACCGGCCACAGACGCCGGACTAACTGTCGGGCAGACAGGGCAAGTCGAACTGATGGACGCGCACTATCTGTCGAAGACGTCCCGGACACGAACAAGCTCCTCGTGAAGGTTTCTAAAGACTTCCTCTCTTAGGTCGTGGCGGGTGGCCGAACCGACAATGAAATTCTCCACATAGCGTGTGACGCTCGTCACTGCTGTTGAGTGAGTAGGGCACGCCGGGCCTGACCGTTCCCAGAGGCCGAGCGGGTTCATCCCCGGTGCGCGGCGAGGCGTGGCCTGCCGCGCCGCCGAATGCACCTGGCACACCCCCGACCCCACCGCCAGACGGCACGGCGAAGTACACACAGCGACAGGGTCGGTGCGGTGCGCCGGCCCAATGGTCTTGACGGTGAATGCCGATCGTGCCGGAAGATTGTGGCGGATCGCGGAGATGTGCACGCGCTGCGCGGCTGCCACACCCGACTGTCGAGTGCTGGACACCGCCCGGCTGTCATCCCGCGACGCCCAGGCCGGGACGGACCAGGCGGCGGTGAACCCGGCCGATGGGCGCAGACCCGCCCACGGCGCTACTGGGAACCAGGCGGTGGTGTTCTCCGACGGCCCCTCCCGCACCGGCCGCCCTACGCCGGGCTGTTGGCTCGTCCAGCCCGGTAGCGTGCGATGAGGCGGCTGAGCTGTGCGTTGTATCCGTCGGCTTCCTCAAGGGCGGCCGACGGCAGCGGATCGTCCCGGAAGTATCCGAGGGCGGGGCGTCCGGCGAGGTGCCCGCACAGCGCGTCGAGGCGGTCAAGGAGCGCCGCTCGGCGGGCCTGATCGAGGGTGAGAGAGCGCAGCCAGTCGTACCGCTCAATGGCCGTCTCGGGACGCGAGGGCAACGAGCGGCGGAGCCTGGCAGCACGTTCTGATAGAACCTGGGCGACCGGCAGGAGCAACGCCTGGGCATCCGGGTCGGCGTCCACGGTGGCGGTCATAGAACCCAGGGTGGCAGCGGGCACTGGCAGTCGGCTGCAGGCTGAGCCCGGCGCTGCTCCGTACGGCCGATCCCTGGCCTTGCCGGGCTGCTACGCCATGGGGAAGGTCAGCCGACGGTCAGGCTACGGACGGGCCGGGCACACCGGTGCGGTCAGACCGGAGAGCCCGCCGTCCTGGCCGGGCCCGCGCTTACAGCTGGAGTTGTGCGGCCTGCGGCGCTGACAAGCCCGCCGTCGGCGCACTGCTGCGGTGGTTTGCCGAAGGCGGCGGGCGGGACGCCACACGCGCTGAGGAAGGCGCCCGGCTGCTGATGGAGTGGACGAAGGACTACATGGCCGGCCACGGCTGGTTCTAGGAGTCGCCCGCCGTGGAGCCGTGACCGGGTGCGTGGGGACGGCGTTGGGACGGGCGTCGTACACCGGGCCACAGCTGTCCACGTGTGATCCGGCTACCCGACCACACCATGAGCGCACGGATCTCCCCCGCGGCGAGTCAGAAGTCCAGTTCGACGTAGTCGATGTCGGTGAACTCCACCAGGAGCCCGTCGGCGCGGCGGCCGCGGTCTTTGAAGTAGATCTCCTGCAGGCCCTCGGCGGCGATGTTCTGCAGCTGCTGCTCGGTGGCGCCGGCGGCCTGGGCGTCGAACAGCCGGGCCGCGTATGTGGGCGGCAGGGCCTGGGTGATGAGTCGAATACGGCCGTCATCGGTGGTGCCCGGGGCTGCGGTGAAGCCGAAGCGGGCGCGGGTTTCGATGACGATGCCGCCGGTGGTGGCTGCCCGCTTCTTCGCCTGCTCGCGTACCCGGGGCTGCCACCGCTTGCGGACCTCGCGCTCTATGCGGGCGGCGAGGTCCTTGCGAGGCCGCTTGATCTGCGCCTTGAGGTAGCGCTCAACCGTGCGCTGGGACACGCCCAACAAGTCGGCCACGGCCTTCGTGGAGCCCTTGTGCTGCTTGACCAGGAACCGCATCTGCGTGGGCCCGGACTTCGGGATGGGGCGGGTGGCGGTGTTCTGTGCGGCCTTGTCGAGGCTGTCGCCGATGATGCCCATCGCGTCTTCCTACTCTCCGCTGTCGGGGGCGTCGTCGCCCTTGATGTGGCGGGCGGGGTTGATCTGGTCGTCCTCGATGGTCTGGGCGAGCCAGAGAAAGTCGCGGGTGCCTTCGTGCTTGACCATGCCGGGGCTGACGCCGAGGCGGAATCCGCCGGGCAGCGGCTTGCCGTCGGGGGTGTGCGGCATGAAGTCCAGCGGGCTGGAGCCGTGGGAGAGGTAGACGGCGCAGTCGGACAGGATCGCCACCGGGAAAAGGCCCACGCGGGCCCATGCCATGAGCTTGCGGTGCTGGTTGGTGCGCGCCTTGCCGATCAGCTCTGCCCTGGCGTGGGGGCTCCAGGTCGGGCGTTCCAGGGCCGGCCACCGTTCCCCGAACGTGTGCTTGATGCTCTGGGGGCGCTCGCGCAGCTTGCCGATGCCGCCCTTGACCGTCGATTTGATGGCCGACAGCACCGCGGCCTGTCCGGGGTCGACGTCCTTGTGGTGCGCCATCGCGGTGAGGAAGTCTTCCTCGCTCATGCCGGCTTCGACGCCGAGGTCGGCCATGGTGGCCATGTAGGCGTCGCGTAGGTGGCTGTACCAGGCGTCGAAGTAGGCCGCGTGCTCGTAGCGGACGTACGCCTCGGCCGGCGCCACGTCGTGGCCGAGCTCCACCGCGTAGGCGACGGTCGAGGTCGAGTACCAAGCCGGGCCCATCGGGCGGGTGCCCTTCGGCGTGAACGGGCTGGGCAGACGGGGGTCGAGGTCGATGTGGGAGAGGTCGACCAGCCAGGAGCCGGGCAGCTTCGGATCGAACGCTGGGTTCTTCACATGGGTGGCGGGTCCGGTGCCGATGACGAGGCGGTTGGCGGCGGCGGCGAAGGCCATGTTGACGTCGATGCCGACCGCGTGGGTGTAGCCCTGGGCGCACTCCTCATCGGTCAGCGACCGGAACCAGTCGTACGCCTCCTCATCGATGACCTGGTCCGGCGTGCGGACGTGGTGGCGGGGGAAGAGGGCGGCGACCAGCGGGTGCTCGGCCGGCGCCTCCGGCGGTGCGGGGTCGACCGGCTCGGTCAGCGCGCCCGGGTTCGGGCCGGAAACCCACGAGCCAGTCTCGTTCTTGACCGGGCGGGTCGGCGGGCGCAGCGCGCTCATCAGCTCCAGGCCGCATACGGCGGTCGAGCCGCGCGGGGTGATGACACGGGTCGCGTAGGCGCCGAGCACCGCGGCGATGTCGGCCGGCGGCAGCTGGTCGGTGTTCCCCCAGGAACGGGTATCGAGGGCGCCCCAGGGCAGGATCGCGAACTGCACGCATTGCCGTTTGCCGCCCACGGCGGGGCGGTAGACCCGGGCCCACGGACCGAATCCGCGCTTGGTCAGTTTCCACTGGGCCTTGGTGAGCTGCTTGACCACCTTGTGGTCCTCTGGCAGACGCAGACCGCGCCGGTCCTCCAGGACGGCCGGAAGTCCGAGGCGTTCGGCGGCCGCGTCGGTGATGACGATCAGCGGGTCGGCGTCCTTCCCGTTGCGGTTGAGCCGCGGGGCGCCCAACTTCGCTTCAGTCAAGGTCCATTCGACCAGCGTGGGAAGGGTGTTGGCTGGGCAATCCAGCACCAGACCGCCCACGCAGTACGCACTGCCGTCACCGTCCAGGACTGCCAGCGGCCCGTGCGGGAACTGCGCGTCGACGGCCGGTTTGGCGGCGGTCTTCTTCGCCGGGCGTCGGGACGACGCCCGGCGCGGCGCGCGCTCGGGCAGCGGTGCGGCCACCGGAGCGGGCGCGGCAGTGGGAACGGCCGAGGTCGGCGGCTGCTCGGCCGGGCCGGTGAATGTCCCCGGCGCCGGCGCCACCTCGGCTTCGGCGTCGGCGGGCTTCGGGTACTTCGCTGCCCAGCCGTCCAGCAGCCGCTGGTACGCCTGACGGCGCGGCGGCCGGGGTTCCGTACGGCCCGCCTCCCAGTTTTTCACCGTCTGCGTCGAGGTCTGCAGCACCTGTGCAAGCCGCGGCTGCGTGACCTTCGCCGCTTCACGCAGCCGCGACCGCTCTGTCGGGGGCGGCAAGTCCGGCTCGCCTTCCAGGAGCGCGTCCACGGACGCGAACAGCTCATCTTCGGTCGGCACGCTTCACCTCCACCCCAAACACTACTACAAATTTATCCTTGGATTTGCGCGCTCCCTATCCTTGGGTTGCGGCTTCGCGTGATCAACCAGAGCGTGACCCACACGGGCAGCGGGCCTTCGTGGTGTCGGCTGCACCGTCCGGCGCGGCGCTTGGCACGGCTGCTGGCCCGGGGAGGGGAGACGAAATCCGTGACTCTCGCGCGGGAGGGCCACTGGTGGTTCGTGTCGTTCAACGTCCGTCTGCCCGCTCCGCCGTCGGTGCGTGCGACGCGGCGGCAGCGGGAGTCGGGAACGGTGGGAGTGGACCTGGGCGTGGCGGTGTTCGCTGCGACGTCGGACCCGTTGGCCGTCGGCGACGACAAGGTCCAGCTGTTCGCGAACCCACGTCATCTGGACAACGCGCGGCGGCAGTTGTGCAAGTGGCAGCGGCGGATGTCCCGGCGTCACGCAAAAGGCGTGCCGGCTCACCAGCAGTCACAGGGGTTGAAGGAGGCACGGGACCAGGTCGCTCGCCTGCAGGGCCTGGTCGCCGCGCGCCGCTCGTCCACACAGCATCTGCTGACCAAGCGCCTGGTGACCCAATACGCGCAGGTCGCATTGGAGGATCTCCGGGTGCGGAACATGACCAGGTCCGCTCGAGGCAGCGTGGAAGCGCCGGGGCGGAACGTAGCGGCCAAGACCGGGCTGAACCGTGCAATTCTCGACGTCGGCTTCGGGGAGATCCGTCGTCAGATCGAGTACAAGGCGCCCTGGCACGGCACCACCGTCTGCGTGGTGAACCCCGCGTATACCTCGCAGACCTGCAATCGGTGCGGGCACACGGATGCCAAGAGCCGCCGCACCCGCAGTCTGTTCGTCTGCACCCGCTGTGGGCATGCGACGCACGCTGACACCGGCGCCGCCGTCAACATCAAGCGGCGCACTCAGAGTGCCGCTCCCGAACTCGCCTGAGGAGGGCATCTCGGCGGACGCCGGCCACCAGCTGCTGCGGGTGCGCAGCATTCCTCCCACGAGCCCATACCCAGGGGCGACCAGACGCGGGCGCCGTGTGCGTCACGGACCCGGGCGGCGAGCACCGCGACAGAGCGCCAGACGTCGTCCATCGCCTCACGCAGCCCGGCTGTCATCGCGCGGGCCTGCGCGACAGTCAGCGGCAGCCGGGCCGGTTCGGCTGCGCCGGCCTGGTGCTGGTCGTGCACGCCTATGTCTCCATGGTGCTGCGCTCAGCGTCTGTGTTGCAGGGGAGTGTCGGGCGCCACGCCGGACACGGCACGGTGACGTCTCCCCCGCCGCTGTGAGCTCCGCTATGGGCGCACCGCGAGCAGGGCCTCGGTGCGGATCGTCTCCCTGTATCGACCAGTCGGATCGTGCGCCAGCAGCGCTTGGCGTAGGTCTTGCTCGAATACCTTCCGACGCTCGCCGAGCATGACGGGCGCGGTTTAGCTGTTGCTGAACTGCAGGCCCATCAGCTCGTCCAGTGTGCGCAGGACCGGCTCGTTCCAGGCGGTACGGGTCACGGCGTTGAAGGGTGAGCGGGCCAGGGTGGCGTGGTAGGGCTGGTGCGGTTGCGGGTACATCCCACGCCCGGCCCGTCGGGCGCGCCCGAGATAGGCGGCGCGGACGTTTTCGATGACGCGGGCCCATGCGGGCAGGGACGTGGTGCCGGGTGGGCCGGCGGAGATGATGACCACGCCGGCTTGCTGGGCGGTGAGTGCGTCGAGGTCGACGAGCACCTGGTTGCGGTTCATCCAGTGGAAGGGCTTGGCCATGACGACCAGGTCCAGCGGCGGAAGGTCGAGGGGCCGCAGCAGTGTGGAGTCGCCCTGGAGCCAGCGGATGTTGTGCACGCCGTGTTCGGCGGCCCGCCGGCGACTTGGTCGAGCATCTCGGCAACCGGGTCGACGGTGTAGACCTCGCAAGCCTTCTCCGCGAGCGGCAGGGCGACGGTGCCCGGTCCGCCCCCCCCAGGTCCAGGGCTCGGGCGTCGTTGAGCTCGAAGCGGTCAGCGAGCAGAGCGAACAGGGCGGCGGGGTACTGCGGCCGGTAGCGGGCGTAGTAGGCGGCCGCAGAAGCGAACGCCTGAGTATCGGAGGTCACGAGCATCCTCCGGTTGGTGGTCGGTGGGCTGCTCAGTGGGCGAGGTCGGCGAGGAAGGACTCGGCGGCGGACCAGGGCGTCAGCTCGATGCCGAAGGTGCTGCGCTCACCCGGGCCGTGGAGGTGGACCAGGCGGCCGGAGAGGTAGACGAGGTCGCCTTCCCGGAAGGCGCCGGTGTACGCGCCGAGGTACGAACGCATCTGCGTGATCCGCCAGGCGAAGGTCGCCGCTTCGTCGATGGTGGAGCCGATGACGGTGTCCACCGTGATCCCGTACACGGCCGGCGTCGCCAGGCCCTCGCTGTGGTCGGTCACCCGGGCCAGCACGCTGATCGCGCCGACCTCCCGGGAGACCACCCCAGCCAGGGTCCGGTCGCCGTCAGCGCCTAAGGGCTCGCAGTTGATATGCGCGCCAGCCCCGGCCGTCAGGCCCTGAAACTTGCGGGACTCCTGCTGCAGCAGCGCGTCGAACGAGCTGCCGGCCACGTACTTTGCCCGCCGGACGTAGAGCCGCGTCAGGGACTCTCCCTCGTAAGGCCGGATCAACGACCGCTCGGCGAACAACGCCTGGGCGGCCTCGTAGCCTCGGGGCCTGTAGCAGACCAGGTCGATATCGCTGCGCGCGTTGCACACCCCGACCACGAACGAACCAGTGACGCCGATGACCTCCGCGGCGCCGGCATCCACGACCCATTCGATGATGGCGGCCAAGTCTTTGCCGACCAGTGAGCCGCCCAGCAATTCCGGGGACTGATGCAGCGGTCAGGGCGCGGCGGCAGGAGTAGTGGGTGATGACGTCCTCGCGGGGCACGCCGGTGATGTCACAGCCGATGGCGGGCGAGTAGACGTAGCACTCGGGCCGGTCGGCCAGGATGCCAAAGGCCTTGCTGACCACGCTGTTCTGCCGGTACATCCGGCCGAACAAGCTCCGATCACCGCCCTCGTCCGGGTAGTACTTCACGTAACCCAGCCAGTGCGAGCCAGGGTGGACGTCGCCGATCACCTTGAAGATGACGCCGGAGCAGTCGAGGAGGTAGTCGCGGTCACGGATAGCCAAGAGCGCCGTGCCGAGCGGCGAAGTCGTCGAGGGCCGGGAAGCGGGCGGTGTCGACTGCTCCGGGGTGCTCATACTGCTCCAGGACCTCCTTAAATAGGTGCCGGCGGTAGTGCCACTTGAGGTGCTTGTCGGTGCGCGCGGGGTCGGTGGGCCGCATCAGGGCGAGGAAGAACAGCGCCTTGACCAGGAGGTAGGGGCCCAGATGCTGGCTGAGGCACTGTCCGGTGGTGGTACGGGCCACCTTGTTCAGCGCTTCCAGGTACCGGAGCCGCTGCTCGGGGCTGGCCAGGTAGCCCTTGGTGCCGCCCTTGAAGGGGATGATCTCCAGGGCCAGGGCGGTGTCGTAGCCGAGCGGTACCAGGCCGTGGTGCTGCCAGTCGATGATGCCGACCGGGAGGACGTTGGGCAGGCCGTAGTCGAGATGGCCGGGCACCAGGGGCACTCCGGCGAGCTGGGCCACCGCCCGGTCCACGGCCGCTCGCACCCGGGGGTTGTCGAGGTCGGGGTTCTCGGCGAAGACGTTGTCGGTCCACCCTGCGGTGTGCACCCAGGCGCGCAGCGCCTGCAGAGGGGCGGGCACCGCGTGTGCGGCCTGGGCCCGCAGCAGCCGGCCTCCGACCTCGGCAGCCAGATCGACCACCGTGTCGGACAGGGCACGTGTGCCGTCCAGGCTTTCCAGGGCCATGTCGTGGAGCGAGCGCTTGCCCAGGGATTCCTCCACGACGAAGACGTGGCCGTCGCTGGTGCCGCTCTGAAGGATGCGCGGGACCGGGTATCCGAGCTCGGCGAGGTGGCGCTGATACGTGGCCTCCGCGGCGAGTGCCTCTCCGCCGGTACGCCGGTAGCGGGTGCCGTGATCGTTGACGTAGACCGCGCCGCCGGCCGGATCGGCGGTGCGCTTCTTCACCAAGTGCCAGTCATCCATCATCACGTTCTCCTTCCGGGGGTTCCGTTGCGGAACCAACTTCCGTGCGGTGAGCGAGGGCGTGGGCCAGCCGCGGGCGTCCATGACCCATCGCCGGTCGCCAGCCGCAGCACTGTGCTGCAGCTCGGCGAGGACCTCGTCCGCGGGTGTCGCGGGCCGGGCGAGGTCGACTCGGCGGAGGAACTTCAGCAGCGCCGGGAGCCGGGCCGGGGTGATGCCGGCGCGCTCGCGCCACGCGCACAGCGGCAGGTACCACTCGGTGAACAGCCGCTGCAGCCGCGGAGTGACGCGGTGCACCTCGAACAGCCGCCGCAGCGCGGGCTCGTCGTAGGGGCATGCGGTAGTGCAGCGCGTATTGCAGTTGCATGCCGCCCCAGCGTCGGACCGGGCGGCGCGCCGTAGGCGGCGGCGTGTGCGGCAGCGTTCTGGATGATGGTCATCACGGGCTGGTCCTCGCCGCGCTGCGCGGTGGCGACCAGCACGGCCAGGTGCAGCCCCCGGCCGCCGGTCGAGCACTACGCCGTCCAGGCCGAGCGAGCCGAGGCTGAAGCCATGGTCGCGGGTGCGCGGTGCAACACCGCCTCAGCACGCCCGGGCAGGGTGGCTGCACCACCCAATAGCCGGTCCTGCATCGGCCGTCGCCTTCTTGAAGGCGACGGCCGAGCCGTCAACCTCCTGAATCGAAGTCGCTGACCGACGTTGTCGAAGCCGGTAGCGTCTGCGCGGTGAACAGTGACACGCTCCCGCGGTCCCTTCGCCTGATCGTCACAGGTGGAGGAACCGGCGGCCACACCTATCCCGCGCTGACCGCCGTGCGAGCTCTGCAGGCCAGGTTGACGGCTGTCGGCGGCACGCTGGACGTGCTCTGGATCGGGACGGCGGACGGGCTGGAGGCTCGCGTTGCCCCGGCTGAAGGCATCGCGTTCACCACGGTCGCCACGGGGAAGATCCGCCGTTCCAGCAACCCGCTGAAGCTCGTCTCGCCGGCGAACGTGCGGGACATGGCCCGCGTGCCACTCGGCGTCGCTCAGGCGCGGAAGGTGGTTGGCGACTTCCGACCGGACGTGGTCCTTGCTACGGGGGGCTATGTTGCCGTTCCGGCTGGGCTGGCGGCCCGCATGTGCCGTCGGCCGCTGGTGCTGCACGAGCAGACCGTGCGGCTGGGGCTGGCCAACCGGAAGTTGGCGAGCTCGGCAACGCGGATCGCGGTGTCGTCGGAGTCGACGCTGCCGCTCTTGCCGGAGGCGGTGCGCGGTGCTGCGGTCGTTACGGGGAACCCGGTGCGGCCCGAGGTGTTGTCTGGGCACGCGGACAAGGCGGTCGCGGCGCTGGGGTTGCACGCTTTCGACCGGCGTTTGCCGACCCTCTATGTCACTGGCGGCGCGCAGGGCGCTCAGCAGATCAACGACGTGGTGAGGGGGCTACTGCCGTGGCTGCTGGAGCGCGCGAACGTCGTGCACCAGTGCGGGCCGGCCAATGTTGAGGGGCTGCGGCAGTATGCCACGGCCCTGCCTGCTGATCTAGCTGGGCGGTACTACCTGACCGGGTTCGTCGGTCCGGAGCTGCCCGACGTCCTGGCGCTCGCCGATGTCGTGGTCTGCCGAAGCGGCGCCGGCACCTTGGCGGAGCTCACCGCCCTGGGCAAGCCGGCGGTGTTCATCCCGCTCACCTCCTCGGCCGGCAACGAACAGGCTCACAACGCCAGGCATCTTGAGGACGCCGGCGCCGCGGTCGCCCTCCTCGGGGACGTTACCGCCGACTCCTTGCGCGATGCTGTCGAGCCACTGCTGACCGACCCTGCCCGCAGAAGCGTAATGGCGGAGCGGGCGCGGGCGCACGGGAGGCCGGACGCCGCGGACAGGCTGGTAGACGTGCTGCTGTCCGCAGCGTCCGGCTGACCGGTGCGCGAGCGGTCCTATGGGAGGTGCTGGGTGGCGCCGTCCTCGATCAGGGCGACGACCGCAGTGAACGCCTCCTCGGGCTTCCCCCACGGGTCGGGGACATCCCGGTCGCCGAGATAGAGGGCGAGTTTCGCGACGGTGCGCTCGTCGGTCAGGCTTCGCAGGTCGGTGAGATTGCTGGTGTCCATCGCGAGGACAAGGTCGGACCACTCCAGCAGGTCATGGGTGATGTGCGCACCGCGGTGCGCGGTGAGGTCGTAGCCGCGTGCTGCCGCGGCGGTCACCATGGCCGGATGTGCTGGCTTGCCGACCCACCTATCTCGGATGCCCGCCGATCGAATTTCGACCGCTGGCCCGCCGACCTTCGCGAGGACGGCGGCTGCGAGCGGGGAGCGGCAGTGGTTGCCGAGGCACACCGTCAGCAGGCGCCGCGGCCACCCGGCGCTCACCGGCCCCCTCCTGCGGTGAGGGCCTGGCGGAGTTCGTCGGTGACGTGGGTTGTATCGGTCTCGGTGAGGTGCTGGTGGAAGGGCAAGGTCATGATCTCCCTGCCGATCTGCTCGGTGATCGGTAGGAACCGGTGCCACTTGGCGAACGCCGGCTGGGTGTGGTTCGGCGGGTAGTGCGTGCCGACGCCGATGCCGTGCTCTTGCAGCGTGTGAAACACCCGGTCGCGGCTGCGCAGGATGCGCACGGCACACAGGTGCGGGACGGAACGGTCCACGTCGACATCGACCAGGGCGACGCCGTCAACGTCCCGCAGCGCGGCGGCGTACGCCCGCCAGAGGGCCTTACGTTTCGCTTCGGTCTCATGGAAACGGTCGAGCTGGGCGAGGCCCACCGCTGCGTTCAGAGCGGACATCTGAACGCGTAGTCCGAATCCATCGACCGTGTACGAGGTCGCCTGTGCTCGCCAGGTTGGGGACTCGGCGATGCCAAGGCCGCGCAGCCTGCGACAGGTGTCTGCTTCCCGCGGAGTGCGTGGCACGATCATGCCCCCTTGCCCGCAGGTGAGGTTTTTGATCGGGCCGAAGGAGAAGCACGTCAGTGCGCCGGTCGCGCCGACGCGCCGGGGGCCGCTGCGGGAGCCAAAGGCGTGCGCGGCGTCCTCGATGACGCAGATTCCTCGCTTGTCCAGCGTGGGCTGAGCGTCGGAGAGGTCGACGGCGCGGCCGCCGTAGAGCACGGGAAGGACGGCACGGGTGGCCGGGGTGAGAGCATCCAGCACCTCGGGGCTCTCGACGCAGCCGGTGCGTGGGCTGACCTCCACGAAGGATGGCCGGGCTCCGACCGCGAGGATCGCCTGGATGGTCGCGCAGAAGGTGAATGACGGCACCACCACCTCGTGCCCGGGGCCGACACCAGCGGCGAGCAGGGCCACGTGCAGGGCGGCCGTACCCGAGGCGACGGCGACGGTTTCCCGAACGCCGAGGAGGCAGGCGACCTTGGCTTCGAACTCGTCGGTGACCGTGCTGTGGTTGTACTGGCCGCTGCGCAGGACCGCGGCCAGCGCGGTCTGCTCGCTGCCGTAGAGGTACGGGCGCGCGTTGTGCCCGGCGCCCGCCCGGGTCACGGTGGTCATCGCTGCTTCCCCTCGCTGATCGTCAGCGTCTCGATGTACTTGGTCAGGCACACGTCCGGCTTGTAGGTGAGCTGGCCGTGGTCGATGTCCTGCTGGAAGAGGCCGCGCAGGAGTTGCCCGACGTAGTCGGCGCCGGCCGCTTCGGCGGCGAGGAAGCCTCCGCCGACACGGGCATTGGCCTCGGTGATCACCACGCGGGTCGGTCCGTCCTGGCGGATGAAACCCTGTACACAGCACGCCCCAGTCACGCCGATGGCGGCGAGGGTCGCGCGGACGCATTCCTGCACCTCGGGGTCGTTGAACGTGCGGGAGACAACGGCGAGGCCGCCTTTGACCAGGAGCCGGTAGCGCAGGATCACCGAGGCCCGGCCGGCTCGGTCGACGAGGCAGTCGGCGGTGAACTCCCGGCCGCTGATGCGCTCCTGGATGATGGGCCTGGGGACGAGCTGGCACAGGACGCGGGCCTGCTCCCGGGTACGGCAGAAGTGCACGTCTTTCCCGCCTTGGCCATGCCGCGGCTTGATGACGAGCGGCCCGTCCGGCGCGCGGTCGGGCTCATACGCCAGGACAGTGCGTGGGGTGGGGATGCCGTGCTCGGTGAGCACCGTGGCGAAGTGGGCTTTGTCGGTGCAGGCTGTGATGGCGGGCCGTTCGGGCAGCCAGGTCCTCACGCCAAGGTCGGCGAGCGGCCGGCGGAGCGTGAGGAGCTTGGGGAGCTCCTGTTCCACCGTCGACAGGACGGCGTCCGGCCGCAAAGTGGCGCACAGGCGGAGCATGCCGGAGCGGTAGCCGGAGTCGGCGGCCGGGACGGTGAGGTGTGAGGTGATCTCGGGGAGCAGGAGGCCGGGCGCGTATGGGTCGGAGTCCGCAGCGATGACCCGGCAGCCCAGCCGCAGGAGGCTCCGTGCGAGGTCGAACCCGGGGGCGCCGCCTACCCCAGTGACCACAAGGGTCTTCGGCACGGCGATCACCGCCCGGCCGAGGTGCTGGGGCGGGACCGTCCGGGGCGGGCGGCCGTCGGGTTGCGCATGAGCGGTGCCCAACGGTCCGGGTTGCGGCGGTACCACTCGGCGGTCTGCGCCAGTCCATCCGTGAAGTCCCGCCTAGGCCGGTACCCGAGTTGTGCAGCGGCCTTCGACCAATCCATGGAGTAGCGGATGTCGTTAGCCTGCCGGTCGGGGATGTAGGTGACCGCGTCCCAGGTGGCACCACAGATGCCGAGTAAGTGTGCCGTCAGCTCCCCGCTGGTGAGGTCGGTGCCGCCGCCGAGGTTGTAGACCTCGCCCGGGGCACCGTCGCGCAATGCGGCCTCGATGCCGGCGCAGTTGTCGTCGACGTGGAGCCAGTTGCGGACGTGCTCGCCGCGACCGTGCAGGGTGGCCTGCTCGCCCCGCAAGAGGCGGGTAACGAACAGGGGGATGATCTTCTCGGGGTGCTGGTAGGGGCCGTAGTTGTTCGAGGAGCGGGTCACGCACACCGGCACCCCGTAGGTCTGGAAGTACGAGAGGGCGACGAGGTCGCTTGCAGCCTTTGATGCGGCGTAGGGGACGGACGGGCGCAGCGGGAACTCCTCCGTTGCCGTGCCTTCTGGAAGAGGCCCGTAGACCTCGTCCGTGGAGACGTGCACGAACTTCTGTGTGCCGTGCCGCATGGCGGCGTCCAGCAGGGTTTGTGTGCCGTGGACGTTCGTTGCGAGGAACGCGCCGGCGGCGAAGAAGCTGCGGTCGACGTGCGACTCGGCGGCGAAGTGCACGATGGCGGTGTGCTTGGCGACCAGGTCGTCCACGAGTTCAGCGTCGAGGATGTTGCCGTGGACGAACGCCAGCTTCTCGCTGAGGAATGCCGTGCCCAGGTTCTCGATGTGGCCAGCGTAGGTGAGGGCGTCGAGAACGGTCACGCTGGCGACATCAGCAGCGTGGATCATCCGCTTCACGAAGTGTGAGCCGATGAAGCCAGCCCCGCCGGTGACGAGAAGGTGTTCCATGGATGATGCCTCCCTTGAGGGAAGGGGACGGGCCGGGCGATGCCCCGAGGTCCCCTCACCATGTCGGTTGGACGTCGCTGGCGGCAGCGTCCAGGGAAGACCTCGCACATGGTGTGCGGGCCCCGCACACCATGTGCCTCCGTACGCCCTCCCGGCGCTCGGGAGATGGCGCTAGCGTCATGCCTCCCGCTGTTCCGTAGGAGGTCCTATGGACGTCAGATCAGCGCGAGAGTTCGGCGCGCTCATCCGCGGAGCCCGCTGTGCCCGCCGCCTCACTCAGACCCAGGTGGGCGCCGCGTGCGGCTACTCCCCCTCGGCCGTCTCCCGGATCGAGGCTGGCCTCATGCATATCGACTACGCACGGATGATGCAGTTCGCCGCCTTCCTTGGCATCGCACCCGACAGGCTGCCCTCGGCTCCTGTGCCGCCCAGGCGTGTGGTCGATACGGTGGAGCGTCCAGCGGACGAGGAGGATGCAGTGCGTCGTAGGGAACTGCTCACCGGGGCACTGGCTGCCGGAGCAACAGCCGCGTTCGGCGCCTCACCAGCCAACGCCGCCTCCCCAACCGTCGACCCAGCCGCTGGCCTTGAGGACACGCTGTTCCATCTCCCCCTTGCCTCTCCCCTGCGCCTGGAGCGGCTCAGCCGGCAGGCGGCACGCGCGCGCACCGACTTCCGTGCCGCCCGCTACACCGCCCTCGGCCGGGCGCTTCCCGGCCTCCTCGCAGCCGCGACCGCGACCCGGGAGACATCCGCCGGACGAGCCCGGGAACAAGCCGGCGTGGTCCTCGCACGCTCCTACGTGCTCGCCGCGGAACTCGCCCTCAAGCAACACCACGACGCCGCCTGGGTCGCCGCCGACCGTGCGCTGGCCACCGCACGAGCGAGTGGCCACCCAGTGTCGATCGGTGAAGCCACCCGCGTCCTGGCCATCACAATGCGCCGCTCAGGCCGTAGCCCCGCGGCGGTGCGACTGCTCACCCGGGAAGCCTCCGACCTCGACGCAGCGCAGGCGCAAACCGGCGCAGTGCGCACGACGCTGCTGCTCACAGCCGCGTACACGGCAGCGACCGAAGGCGACCGAGCGACCGCGCTCAATCTGCTCGATGAAGCAGCGGAGGAAACCGATCGGCGTCGCGCGACAGTGCCAGGACTGTTCACCGTCGACGCAACACAGACTCAGGTCGACGGCTATCGCATCACCGTGCTCAACGCGCTCGGGACCCCGGATGAAGGCGTCAAGGTTTTCACCAGGCTCAATGTTGACCGCATGTCCACCCCAGAGCGGCGGGCCCGCACCTGGACAGACGCCGCCCGTATGTGGCGTGCCCTGGGCGACAGCCAGCAAACGTTCGCTGCCCTGCGCCGGGTTGAGCAGGAGGCGCCCCAGGAACTACGGCGGCCAGCGCTTCGTGCTCTCACCTCTGATCTGCTCTATGCACCCGCCCGCGTCCCCGGGATCCGCGAGTTCGCTGCGCGCACCGGGGCGTTGCCCGTCTGACCCGGACCGGACCGACCGCGGGCCGGATGCACACGATCTGATCAAGGAGATCCGTTGAGCATCACCGCGAACCCCCGCCCTGAGCCCGCCTGGCGCAAGAGCAGCTACAGCAGTGGAGGCGCCAACTGCGTCGAGGCCGCGTCCCTCGGCCCCGACACCGTGGCCGTACGCGACTCGAAGAACGCGGCCCAGACCCCGTTGCGCTTCTCCAGCACGACGTTCACCGCCTTCCTCCTCATGGTGAACAGCCACACGGAGTTCTAGGCCCCCGTCTGAGCGCCGCTGCCTGTGAGGGCAGCAGCGCCGACCGGCGTCACCCCACAGAATCTGGCCAAAGCCACTCACGGCCACCGAGTCCGCGCATCTCAGGGTTCGGAAAGTACGCTGCCTGGGCCCTGGGAGGCTGCGGCCGTCGTTTCGTCGAGCCGGCGGTCCCGACCGCGCCGGCCGGACCGGTTTCAGGCCCGGCACTCGTGGAGCTGGTCGGCGAGCGCGAGGTCGGGCCAGGCCAAGGCGTCTGCTTCGGCAGTGGGTTCGACCGTGAGCCTTTGGACAGCGGCGGCCAGGGACCGGGAGAGCGCTCCGGCGCGAGCGCAGAAGGTTTCCATGGTCCAGCGCTCGGTGGCGCGGGTGGTCTGGCGTCGCAGGATCCGCAGTGCCCGTAGGAGCATGAGGGAGGTCAGGGGCTCAAACTCCCGGCGCGGGGACGAAGGAGGGTGCGGGGGGCGTGGGTCGGCATCGCCAGCATCCAGATCGGCGGCCTGACGAGCCCAGTGCCGCGCGTGCCGCAGCTCGCCGCGGATGAGGTACAGCAGGTACAGGCATTCGGCAGCGGCCGACTTGCCGGCACCTGCGGCGAACTGCCACAGGAACTCGGCCTGCTCGTCGCGGCCGGCCAGGTGCAGCAGGCAGGCGAAGGCCATGGAACTATCGGGGTCGATCTGGTGCGTCGTGGCCAGGCTGGCGATGTGCCGGGCGGCATGGGGGCCGCGGATCGTCCAGGTAGACAGGACCCGAAGCTGGCGGGCCGCCCGCTCCCGACGGGCAGCCGCAGCAGGGCGTCCGGACGTGGCGAAGGTCGGTTGGAGAATGGCGGGGTGCGGGTAGCCGCCCCAGGCAGAGCCGTGCCGTACCGCGTCGTTGAAGTCCTCCTCCAGCTGGCGGCGCGATGCCCTCTCCTGGGCTTCCCCGAAGTCGTCGTCGGGAAAGGCGCGGGCATCGTGCAGGAGGTCATCCAGGGTGCGCGGCTGCTGCTGCATGGGGCGGTACTCCTCAGTCCTCGTGGCGTTCAGTGTCGGGTTCCAGGCCTAGCTCGCGAGCGATTCGGTTGCGGGCATGGAGGCGGTGGGAGCGCACCGTGGCTTCGGAAATTCCCATGATGCTGGCGGTCTTGGCTGTGCTGTAGTCGAGGACGTAGTGCAGCACCATCACGTCGAACTGCCTTCCCGGCAGGCGGGCGATTGCGGGATACAGTCCGACGCTGCTCTCCATGGCGGCGAACTCATCGCGTGCGCCCTCCAGCACAGCGCGGGCGACGCGTTTGAACACGGCCGTCTCCGCCATGGCGGAGTCACGGCCCTGGGCGATGAGAACGTCGTCGACGGTCTCCTTGAGATGCGCCCAGGCGCTGGCGGCCGGGCAGGCCTCCTCCATCAGTCGCGTCCAGCCCTGCAGGAGGCTGAGGAAGACCTGGTGGACGATCCGGCCGGCGAGGCGCTCGTCGCCGAGATGGAGTTCCGCGTATTTGTGGTAGGCCCGATGGAAGCGACCGTGGAAGGCCCAAAAGGCCAGAGGGATCCGCTGCGGTGCATGCACGCCTGGGCTCGGCGCCGTCGAGTCGGTCTTCCTGTTCTCGGTCACGCGTCCTCCCCCTCGCCGGTCGGGAGAGGCAGAGGCATCTCCATGTGCCGACGGGGCGCGCTGCCGGCACATCGGTGATCGGCCAGCGAAGCAGCCCCCACCCGGACACCTACCGCGAGACCTCGCCTTGCCAGACGCACCGCATCGGGGGCGAAGACGCGCACAGCGGTGGCTATCACCAGCGCGCCGATGAGCTGATTGAACAAGATGTTTCCTTCCATTCGTCGGCACTGAGCTCAGCCCCCGCGAGCCAACTGCGTTTCGTGCCGAAGGACTTCACCGCCCTCAGGGATCAGCTAAGCGGGCTGGGGTGGGCAAACGTGGAGGTCGCCTCGGAGGAATTTCGACCGATCGTGATAGTTGAGCTTCCGAACGCGCCCACCACGCGCCCCCTACCGACCAGTAGGCACACAGTGAACGCCTAGATGCGTACTGTGACCAGGGCTTTTCCGGAACCGTCGATTCACCTGCCTTCGGGGCCGCCGAAGCGGGCAGCGAGCTAGTGACGTGCGTCACACTCGTGCCCGTCGATCGCAGACAGGCTTCTGCCGGCGCACGGCAGGGGCCTGTCCCGTCTGCCGTCCGACTCGCGGCGGGCCTTCGCCATCCCACCGACCGGATAGGCCGCCCTGCGGGGGCGCCGGGGTGAGGGCGCCGCACCCGAGGTGCAGGACAGCAGGCCGTGCTTGCGAAGGGGGTACGGACGCCGCACCAGCGTGAGCAGTAGCCCCGGCGACTGTCAGCTGGGCGCGCGCAGACCGCCCCGCGGCCGCCGTTGCCGTCGAGCAGGGCGGAATTGAGGCGGCCGCCGTACTCATGCCGTCGCGGGCGCGGGAGCGTGAGGAGACCGGACTGGCCGGCCGTGGCTGAGAGGGAGCTGTTGCTGCCGCGCTGTGGCCTGGCCCGTCAGGGGCGCTCCGCTCAGCGCGGCACCGTTGGGGTACGCCTCTACTGCGGTGAGTGGACGGGCGGGCCACCCCGCTCGCCTATCGCCCGGCCGCGCCGGTGCCGGGCTGGTGGGTGCTGCGTAGGTGGTTTTGGCGTGTGGTGACCAGGGCTCGCCAGCGTTCGTGGACGGTGTGTGCGTCGTCGAGCCACTGGGTGGTGCTTTCGGCGGGTTGGGGCAGGTCGCCCATGGCGGTGGCGATGTCGACGTAGTAGGCGAAGTCTCCGTTGGCGGTTGCCGCCTGGCGCAGCTCGGGCGGAGCAGTGGCACTGGGCGGCTTCCCGGAGGAGTGGCGAGGTGCGCCGACGTTGCGGAGACCGCCAAGTTCTCTTCTGAACGACAACGCATACCGCTCAACGACTTTGCCTGACCTGATCCATGCCATCCGGGCTCTCACCTGCCTCGTCGCCGCTGAGGACGAGTCCCTGGATGCGATCAACGCCGCCCAAGGGCGCCGAGTGATCACGTCTGGGCGTCCGCTTCACCGCGGGCCGCCGAGTGGGAGGTTACTGGCTCCGTTGATAACGAGCGCTGGCCGAGGCCGGCCTCGGGCGGAGGACCGCCGGATCATCAACGGGATGGTCTACAAGATCCGGACCGGGGTTGCCTGGCGGTCGGCTGGTGACCGGCCGTCTGCACAGCAACCGGTTCGGGACGGGTGCCTGACCGCACGCGGGGGAGTGAATGTTCCCCGACCGCCTCGCCGATGTCACGGGCACCTCGCCCGAGGCGTGGGCGTACCGGCGGTATGTGGCCAGGCTGCGCGATCCTCTCCCCCTGCGGGCGGGCCGGTCGGTCCACCCCGAGTTACCTTCGGCGGCGTGGCCGCCAGCGGGGACCGGGGGACCACACTCCGCCGTAAGGACGGCCTGGCCAGCTTGTTCGCGATTTGCCGCCTCAGTGCGGAAGGGTGACGATCGGAGTGCGGGCGTTTGTCCTTCGCGCCCACAGGTCTGGAGTCGAGTGAAGCCGCTGCCGAGCGACGCTCAGCCGTTGATGCAACGCGCAGCCGTTTAGGCTCCGAGGAGCTGAAGCTGATGCCCCGGATCTGCGGTGGAACCGGACAGGACGGGCGACCCGTTGACGACCGACACCACCGCCGAACGCAGGCGAGGGGATTGTTGCGATGACGCACTCCGGTTCGACATTGGCCTGGCCCGTCCGCTGGGACACCGTGACGGCGTTGGGCACGGAGCGCGAAGCCGATGAACTCGCCGCTCTTCCCCTGCTCGCGGCCCACCGCGTGCTCGACCGGCTGGCGGCGCTGGCGTTCGACGCCGTCGACGGCGTCTACGGGGCGACCGACGCGTTCGTCGACGCCGTCGCCGAACTGCGCCGCACCGTCCCGGACCTGGCCCCGGGCCGGTCCGGGGAAGAACTGACCCGAACCGGCGCTTCCCTGCGTACGACACTCGCCGTGGACCACGTGGAGGGCACGCCCGATCTCACATTCTCCTCCCCCTACCGCGATTCGGGAGACGCCGCTTCCGATGCACCTTCGCCGGACACCCTCATCGACGTCGACGGGGTGAACTTCGTCGAAGAACTGGCACTCCGGCTGACCGGGAGCCTCGGGGCGTACACGATCCGGCGGCTGTCGGAAGTCGCGGTCGCCGCCGAGCGCCGACTGCCCGGCAAGGGATATCCGCACGACCCCGGCTACCTGGCCGACGTTTCGTTCTTGACCGGCACCGCCGCCGAGTACGGCACGGCAGGGGGCCCGGCCGTGGACGACCAGGGGGAACAGCCTCGGTGGTCACCACGGGACCGGACGGACATCGTCGCCCTTGTGCGGGCGACATCGGAGACCTGCAGTACGTGGCTCATTGAGGTGGACGAAGAAGATTGGGCAGCGCACCCGCCGCCGGAGGGCGAAGGGGTGTCCACGACCGGTATCGAGAGCGTCGAGGTCGCACAGCCGTGTGGCGCGTCGCCCGTCATGACGATTCACGGTCACGGCTTCAGCGCCGCACACTCGCCCGGAACGGGCGTCATCGCGGCGACCTGGGAGGGCGCCACGACGCAGGTGGTGTACCGCACGGTGCCGGTGTCCAGCTGGTCCGACACCGTGGTCGTCGCGAAGCTGCCGAGCAATGTGATCCCGGGCTACGCGGCATTCGCCGACCTCGGCTTCATCGCCGATTACAACGCGTGGGCCCAGGGTCGCAACACGAGAGTCACCGCAGCCATGCATGCCCGCGGCTGTCCGGGGGCGTGGAATGTCGAGCGGCTGTACGCGAGCGGCCCCGGCTCCGTGCCAGCTGCCCGCTACATCGCCGGTAAACCGCGAGTCCTCGCCGATGTGGCCCCGACGAGCGGCCCCTCCGAGCACTGGAACGCCAGCACCCTGCACCTCGGGACCGGTCAGGCGTTTCGGGTGGGCTGGCAAGGGTTCGGCGCCGACACTGTCACGCTGCGCGCACTCGACGCGGGTGCGGGCGAGATCCTCGCCAACGCCGGCCACACCGGCTCCATCACCGGGCTGAACGTGTTGGGCGGAACGCTGGTTCTGACAGCCCCCACCGACCCGGTCCGTGCCACGTTCGCCATCGAGGCCGGCAACCCCTGTGGCACCACGCGGGCCACCATCGCGGTAATGGTGACCGGCCCGGAACTTCAACCCGCATCGGTGACGGTGTACCAAGCCGTCGCCGGGGGCGATGTCTCGGTCACCGTCCAGGGCGGCATCGACATCCTGGCCCCGCCGACCGGGTCGTCGATCCCGCTGGTCGCGGACAAGCGCAGCGTGGCGGTGATCGACTGGTGGAACGCTGTACCGCAGATGCCGCCCGGCGAGACGCTCACCGCGACGGCCACGCTCGAGGTCCACGGCCCGCTGCTCAGCTTCCCCGGGGTGACGCTGAGGCCGAGTGTGTCAACCGCCGACCCAGCACCCCCGGACTCACCGCTCGAACTGCCCTCCGGACCGGGCTTCACGTCGTTGGCGGCCTATCAGCAGTGGCTCGCGATGGGCAACGACCCGCAGACGTTCAACGTGGTGCTGCCCGCCGAGGTCTGCCGGGGCGGGGAGATCCTCGGAACAAGCACGCAGGGCTGGACGCGGCTCGACGCCGAGATACGCGTGTTCAGCCAGGACGGGCCGAGCTGGACCTTGACGGCCGGCACCAATGTGACGTTCTACCCGCGGCGCAGAGTCAGGATCCGCTACCGCCGCTGGGGCCAGACCATCAACCTGCCCTCGGGCACGTCGCCACGGCCGGCTCCCACCGACCAGGAATGCCGGACCGCCCTGCGAGCCGCCGGAAGTCTGCTTCCGATACCCGACCCGGAAATCCTCGCCCTGCCCGGCTCACCCGTCGAGCAGAACGGTCACCTGATCGAAGATCTGATCGCCGAGCGCGGCGGCACCGCCACACCGTCGTGGCGCAACGAGATCTGGCTGGTCATCGGCCCGGTCGGCATGGGCGGCTACGCGCCGGGGCCCTGGGTGGGCGCCTCGGACGCCACAGCGGCCACCATCGCACACGAGGTGGGCCACCTGTTCGCCCAGAATCACCTGGCGCTCTGCGGTATCGAGGGCGACCCGCCCTCGTCCTTCCCGAACGACGGCAAGGTGGTCGTGCCGGGCTTCGACATGTGGAACAGCACCTTCGTGCGCAACGCCCGCGACATCATGGTCCGCACCTACTGCCCCGAACCGACGTGGCCGAGCCCCGAGCGCTGGCGCCGCGAATTCCGACAGGTCGGTCGATCATGAACATCGTGCACGTAACTGGCGTCATTCATCCGGACGGCCATTTCACCCCCGGCTGGTGGGGCAGCACCCCGGAGGGTGTCACCGCGCCGCCTGGCCCGGATCTCGACTGGGCGGCCGTTGCGGTCGACGAGGCCGGGCGGACCCTTGTGCTGGCTCCCGCCGCCCTCACGACCTTCCCGGTCTGCCCGGGCAACGGCGAGTTCGCCGCCCGGTTGACCGCGTCCTTGCCGCTCACTGACGGAACGGCAGCCATCGCCGTCCGTCACCATGACGTGGAGGTGTTCCGCCGCACGGTACCCGCACCCGCCACCGTCAGCCTCGAACTCGGCGCCATCCAGCACGAGCGTCTGCCACGCGACCTGGTCGTCGACGTACCCGTGCGGATCGACGGCCCTCAGCCTCCGCCCGGTGCGCACCTCGTTGCCCGGTGGGAGGCACCGGGTTCGAGTTCTCCCGCGGTGCCCCTCGGCCTCATCGACGTCGGCGGCGGCGAGCCTCCGGTGGTGCGGCTCGACCTCGCCGACCTTCCCACCGCCGAGCTGTGCCGGCTGACGGTGAGCTACAGCGACGGGTCGCGCACGGTCACCGTGTCCAGCCCGGCCCTGGCAGTCGAACCACGACCCTCGGGGCCGGAGATCGTGACACCGGAGCCGGGTACCACGCTCTCCGAGGACGGTCTGCTCGTACTGGAAGGGCGGCTCGACGGTGACGGCGACCCCGCCGCCCTGCAATGGCTGCTCGACGCCGAGACGGTCGGTCACGGACCGCGTGCCTCCGTCGCCCGCCCGAGCTCCGGAGAGCACACCGTCTCCCTGCACTACGGCGCCGAACGCCGCCAGGTCGACGTCACAGTTCGCCCCGCCCCTGCGGCGCCACCGCCACCGCCACCACCGCCGCACTGGAAGCCGCCGTGGCGCACCCGTGCGGTGCGCTCGGTCGGCGTCGACCGCCCCGGCGGCGGCCCCGGCTGAGCTCCGGGGCCAGCACCGCAACCAGTGGACTTGATGGCTGCGCTGGAAGAGAGCGTACGGGCGGCGCGGACCAAGTCCTGACATGGGCCCCGGCCGTTCGGTTCGTTCGTGCTGCGCTGCCTTCTACCTCGGCTTCGGGTGCGGGGCGTACTCGGTGCGGATACGGGGGGCCGCAGCGCCGGCGCCACGATAGAGCTGGCGGATGTCGCGGACCAGGTCGTCGTGGTCGCTCAGGTCGACGTAGTCAGGGTGGCAGGCGTACCCGATGAGGCCGAAGAGCTTGTGGGTGAGGCCCAGCTGTTCTCCGGCGGTCAGTTGTGTGCGGCGGGCCCGCTGATCTTCGCTGGCCGCCAGGCACTTCGTGAGCAGGTCGGGCCATGGCATGTCGACGAAGGCCGGGTGAGGTTCTCCGGCTTTCTCGGCGGCCTGAGTGGCGATCCTCGCTGCCTGAACGGACCTGTTGGCGCGCTGCTGCAGATCGGGGACGGCTACGAGCTGGCGCGCCAGGGCGACGATCTGTTCATGGTGCTCGTCGGCCCATAGGCGTTCGGCTCGGCGGTCGCGCTGGGAGCGGATGAACTCCACGCGCTCGCTCTGGCTCATGGGTTCGCCGCTGGCGTCATCGATGTCTGCGCGTATTTGGAGGTAGCGGCGCTCTGCCGATTGGCGGCTGCGCATCTCCAGTGCGTCGGCCAGCCGGGCCCAGGTGACGCTCTTGGTACGCGCTGCACCGATGATGCGGGCCTCGTCGATGAGGAGTTTGTCCCGCAGCGTTCGGATCACTAGGAGTGCGGCGAGCAGGTCGGTTTCCTCGGCGTCGTCCGCTGCTCCGTGCTCGATGAGCCTTGTGAGGTGGTCGAACTTGGCAGCCACGTCGCTGAGGGAGCCGCTGGTGCGGAAGGCGGGAGCCGCCTTGGCCATCTCGCCTG
Organism: Streptomyces sp. NPDC059008; assembly: GCF_042749045.1. NCBI lineage: Bacteria > Bacillati > Actinomycetota > Actinomycetes > Kitasatosporales > Streptomycetaceae > Streptomyces > Streptomyces sp. NPDC059008. The sequence continues at coordinate 38,225 of NZ_JBHYJC010000046.1, forward strand.
CCCAGGCGTCCGGCTGGGGTGGTTGCGGAGTGAGCAGGTGTTGCCAGGCGTAGTAGCGGTTGGATTCAACTTCGGGGCGTTCGGTTAATGTCGCCTTCCGGACGACGCGTTTTGTCGTCTGCGAGACGACATTAATTGAATGCTGCAAAGTGACGGCTCCAAGAAATCCGATATCGAAGCGAGGTCTATTCGTTGGCTTCCGCGGGCGGCTGCGGCACCTCGGGTGTGGCGCGGCGGCGCCTGCGCCGCCAGGCTTTGCCGATCTGAGCGGCGAGGAAGCCAGTGGCCAGCACAAGGACGCCGGCGACGTATTCGGGCCAGGTCTGGCTCACGAGATGGACAATCATTGCAGGTCAACGCACATGCAAGGCCTGTGCGCCGCGCTCCTTTGCGTTCGGCGTTCATCAGGGTTGGCTGCCCGACCTTGGGCAGTCGGCCGGGCATCACTGCCGCAGCCAGCTCTACGGGGCCCTGGAATGCACTCGACGCCCTTTGCGTCACTTCTGACCCCGTTGTCCGACGAACATTCTTAAGGCATGTGCCAGAGCCAGACGGCCACTTTCCGGCGACCGGGAAAAGCGCCACCCTTCGCCACCCCTCACCTCACCCGAGATGCGGCAATTACGCGGATTGAATTCAATCGAACAAAAGTGGAATTGACGCCTCGCGGACAATTCCCTAAACGGCATGCACTCCCGGAGGGGGAGACACCTCGGCAGTGGAAGCGCGGCCCAGGAAGGCCGTGGAGCTGCTGCAGGGCCACAGCAGGAAGACGCGGAGGCGGCCCGTCGCACCCGCGCAGGCCGGCGCTCCACGCTGTCTGAGGGGAGCGGAATGAGGCACCGCCCAGACCGCCCCGGCCCCGGCATGGCGACCGCGCGACCCGCCGGCGATACTGGGGGCATGAGCGTGCAGTCCCACTCGCTTCCGGTGCCGAACGCGTTCGAGTTGTTGTGTGCGCAGTACGCGAAGCGGCTGCCCACGCAACTGGAGGACCTCAACGGTCCCGCCCACGGCACGGTCGATCTGCCGCTGCATGTGGCCTGGTCGGGACGCCGCTCCTACGGACTGGAGCAGCCGCGCTCCCGGATGGGCCTGTACCGCACCGTCCTGGCCGAAGGACAGCGCCAGGACCTGATCGACATTCTGAACCGGGATCTGCTCATCGCGCAGTGGCCCGTGCTGCGCACGCTGATCAGCCGCCCGATCAGGGACGTGTGGGAAGCCGCTTTCCCCGAGCTGCCCACCGCGACGGCCGCGTGAAGCTGACAGGTCTGCACCGCCGGCTCCTGGCCGACGTCCTCGCTATCGGCACCCCCTACCCGCTGGTGATCACCGGCGGGTACGCCGTGCAGGCCCACGGCCTGGTCGACCGGCTCTCCCAGGACCTGGACGTGGCCACCGAGAACCCGGCCCCCATCGACGAGATCATCCGCACAGTCGGCAATGGCCTGGTCGAGCGTGGCTGGGGCGTCCGGCACATCGAGTCCAGTCCGCTGTCGGGCCGGCTCATCGCCACCGACCCCGCCACGGGCGAGGAGTGCGAGGTCGACGTCCTCAAGGAGGCGTTCTGGGCGCCACCGAAGGTCACCGAGTACGGTCCGGTCCTTTCGCTGGACGACGTGATCGGCACCAAGGTCCGCGCGCTCGCGGACCGCGGCGCGGTCCGCGACCTCATCGACGTCCACGCCGCGACCCAGCATCGCTCTACCGCCGACCTGGAAAACCTCGGCCGTCGCCATGCGCGCTTCGAGTTCAGCCTCCAGGACCTGCGCGACCGCCTCGCCGGTTCCGACTGGTGGGATGACCAGGACTTCGCCGACTACGGCCTCAGCCCTGAGCAGGTAGCGGACCTGCGCGCCTGGGCCCTGGCATGGGCCGGCGACCTCGACACCCGCCTCTACGCCGGGGACGACCTGGACGACAACTGACCTCGCCACGCAGTGTGTTGCTCTGCTGGCTCTCCTCCGTCACACCAGCAGGGTGCGATGCTCGGCGGTCATGACAGGCGATGATGGGGAGAGGCTGTGGGCAAGGAGTTCGTCGACAACACGGCCTTCTCGAAGATCTACGGGCTGTTTGCGACGGGGATGCTGCTGGTGCCACTGCTCCGCCTGGCGCAGCTCGGGCGGAGCAGTGGCACTGGGCACCGAGCAGTATGGGCTCAGGGGCGACGCTGGTGTCGCTGTCCTGGTGCGGCCGCTCCTCGGCGATGACGCCCACAATGTGCCAGGTGACGACGTCGCGAGCCGAGGTCTCCAGCGGCTGGTGCTGCTCCCGCAGCCGGGCCCAGCCTCCGACCACGCCGGTGTCCCAGGACGGGAACGGCTCCGCGTATAGCTCACCTGCGCGGACGCCACCGAGCCGCCACACGGCCCGCTGCAACGACGTCTCATCGACCAGCACGCCGGCGTCGCGGGCAGCCCACCACAGAGCCAGGGCCAGCAGACGAGAGGCTGGCAGCCAATTCCTCGTACGCTCCTTGCCTCGCGCGTGTGCTGGCCCGCCTCGTACGCGTCCAGGTCACCCGAGGCATAACCGATACGGCGTTGTGTGTGAGCTGCCACGCCAGTCGTTGCGCCCGCATCCATGGGCCTTCCCCGAACACCTCCTGGTGCCGCTGCTCCCACCCCGTTGCCATCCTCTGCCTCCGCTGCTCTGATCTGACCGGGGGCGAACGGCGTGCCCCGGAGCCAGGCGATGCATACGGGCGGGACAGCGAGTCTGAGCCGATCGATGGCGTCGTCCCTGGGCGGCAGCTATCCGTCAATTTCCACCCAGGCACTCTGGCAGTGGCCGGATCTTGCGCAGAGCTGTCCCTGTCGACACTTTCAGGTCAAGATCGCTGCTCCGAGAATGGGCACTCGGCTTCGTCCGGTGCCAGCACCGGACGATGAGTGTTTGAACCTGTAAGGAGAGTCATGGCACTGGAGATGCGCGACCGCTGCGAACGCTGTGAAACGGCGCTGCCTCAGACCTCGTCAGCCCGCATATGTTCGTACGAGTGCACGTTCTGTGTGTCCTGCAGCGAAGCCATGCGGGAAACGTGCCCCAACTGCGGCGGTGAACTCGTCGCCCGCCCTCGTCGTGCGTCGGCCCCGGCCGCCGGGTAGACCGGTCGGCTGTGAGTGCCGGCTCGGTGGCGAAGATGTCGAGCAGGGGCTCGCGCTCGTCGGCCTTCGCCCCGGTCAGCATGAAGGCGACCGGTAGTCCGCCTAGGGTGCACACCAGGTGCAGCCGCAGAACCCAGAAGTATCGCGAGTGGCTCGCGCAGTAGCCGTACTGGGCCCGTCCGGCCAGGTCGGAGCGTTTGAGGGTTTCTCGGGAGCAGCGCATTCGATGGGCGTGGAGTCCACGACCCGTACGTCGTCGGTCCACAGTGCGGTGTCCATGGCCAGCCCGCGACTGGTGTGCCGGATGAGTCCGGCCGCCTTGCGCAGGCGCTTGTTGTAGCCGGGCTGCTTGGCAGGTACGGGAACAGCTGTCGCGGGTGGGTGCGCGCGTGACGCAGTCACCTCGCCTCGGAGGTGAAGCCGAGCATCACCTGCATCATTCAACAGGTCATGGGTCTTCACATAGAGTGCGGCCGCGAGGGAGTCCAAGTCGGCCGTCACACAAGGACCTTGGGTTCCCTCGTCTCATGCCCGCAGTCATCCCTTGGAATCAATTATCTAGGGCTTGGTGAGTACTCGTACGCTCTCTTCCGGCACAGCAGCTTCGCGGCGCCACTGTGCACCGACTGGCCTGGATCGGGCACGGACCGTCGTGCGCTGGCTCCCGCGCCTGAGCAGGCGGGCATGGTGTAGGTGGCGCCATGATGAGCAACGGTCCAGGCCGCCAGACCCGGCGCCTCGGCAGCAATCTGTGTCCGCAGTCGAGCGGTCTCCTCAGCCTCCCCGACCGCCTGCAAGTCATCGGGTTCCGGGCGCAACAGCTTGCTAGCGGGTCCGACATCCGTGGTCCGGCTGGCGGGGCGGTCTTGCACGACGTGGGTGACTGCGGCCGCGCGAGCCTGGGCGGCACCCGCCTCGTAGACCGCGTGCCGCTCACCGGCGGTCGCTGCTGTCGGCGCCGAGGCGAGCCAGGCGGTGCTGCGCTGCGTCAGCAGATGTTCGGCGACCCGCTGCCTGGCTCTGTGCGCTGCCTCCTTGGCGGCCTGTTCGGCGGCCTCGATGCTCGGGTGCAGGTGACGGCTCCGGGTCTGCGCCGCGTAGGCGCTGCGAGCCTCGGCATCAGCCTCAGGGCTGGAGCTGAGCGCCAGCAGGGCGGTGGCTCGGTATTCGTGGACAAGGGATTCCGCCGTCAGCCGACCCTGAACGGCGATCGACAGGTCGGTGCCGCCGGCGGCCTGAACTCGGGCACAAGCGCCCTGGATACGTCGACGGGCTCGCTCCTCCGCTGTGGAGACCAGGGCAGCGGTCAGGGACGGGTCGTTCGACTCGTGGCAACCGCTAGCAACGAAGGCGACAGCCTTTGCAATCAGCGCTTCGGTCTCCTCATCAGCCCGGCACACCCCACATAGCCCAGCCGCGTCCGCCTCGCCGCACTGGACACAGGGCAGCGCGCGGCGCCGCGCCTCGTCCGCCTCCTGTTGGGCGCGGACCTCGGCGGCTTGCGCCAGCGATGCGGCCTCGGCCGCGGCGCGCTTGCGGCGGCGCTCCTCAGCGTGCGCGGCATCGGCAGCCACGGCTTGGCGTAGCCGGCTCTCGAATGCCTCGAAGCGCTCCTGGGGTGTGCTGTGGGGCAGTTCGGCCTGGGCCTCGGTTGCCACGCGCCGGCGGCGGCTGCGAAGGTCGAGGACCTGGTCCTCGCAGAGCGTGCAGTCGTCGCCGGAGTGCATCAAGATGCCCTCGTCGCACCGGGCGTCGGTGCAGTCGCTGCGTCGGGGTAGGCCGCGCTTCAGTAGCCAGCCCACCGGGTCGTGGACCCCTGAGGCGCGGCCGGCCTGAGCGGTCAGACGGCGCGTCAGGCGGGCGGCGAGGTAGGCCTCGGCACGGTCCTCGCCGAGCCAGTCCGCTACCCGACGCAGCTCGCGACGGGCGACCTTCTCCACCAACCGGCGGGCGCCACCCCGCTCCATCCGGTCCCACAGCGCCTCCGCCGGAGCCAGAGGAACCTGCAGTTCACGACGTGGCCGGGGAACCCTCCTCAACAGCCGGCTGCCGGGATGCCCGCCCATGCTGGCGAGCAGTTGTGCGGTCGCATCCTGACCCGACTCGGCGGTGCTCGTAGCCCAAGCCTGCTCCGGATCGATTGGCTGTCGGTGGTCGGCAAGGTCTGTTTGCTCTTCCCCGCGCAGCTGGTCGGACTGGCCACCGACCAGCTTCAGCCGACGAGCCTGGTCACTGGCCCGCCCCTCGCGTGCGCCGGCGCGTCCCGGCAGATCACCGATCTCCCCCCGGCCATGGCCGGAAAAGCCATGACGAGCAGCAGGAGAAGGGATGGGAGTAACCACAGGAGCGTGGAAGGCGTGGTGGCGTGCAGTTGTGGCGAGGTCTGTGGATCCCGTTGTCTCATCCTTGGTATCAGCCGAGATGCCAGCATTCACAACAGTCCCGGTGTCCTTGACAACCTCAAGATCTCCGGATGCAGTAGCGGCGTGGTCTGAAAGCACGGACTTGGTGGCTTCGAGGGTCTCCCGGGCGACACGACCGTGGGCCTCGGCGACCGGCACAAGACGCACCCGCGACTTCCCGCTGAGCCCGGACGCCGTCTCCCGCCGTACGACCTCCGCGACGCCCTGCTTCTGGAGCCGCGACAGTACCTTCGCCCCGCCCGCTGGCGAGCAACCCAGTAATCGCGCAACCGTCGCTGCCGGACGCCCTCGGCTCATGTCGACCGCGCCGGGGCACAGCTGCAACCAGCCCGCCGAGCCCGTGGACAGCACCATCAGCAGCAGCCCGAGCCGGTCAGTCGCAGCCCCCCGACCTCTACGTCCCGCAAGCAGGCCGGCCGGCACCGGTTCCCGGTCCTTTGGCGCCCATCCCGGCCCGAACAGCACCTCGCACAACCGCAGCAACACGGCGAGCTCCACCCGGGACAGGGCCAGGGCGTGCCGCCGATCCCCCGCCTGCTGCGCCCGGTACATCGGTACCACCCAGCACTCCAGGCCCGTCGTGTGCCCAGCCGCGTTGGTCACCACCTTCGAACCGAGAACCCCGGCACGGCGCAACTCCGGCAACACCGTGTGCGCCACCTGTGACTGGGACACTCCGAGCCACCGACCAAGCTCTTCCGCCCAGATCACCGTCCGGTAGCCATCGCGGATTGTCGCCTTCGCGGTCAGTACGACCGATGCCAGACGCGCGGCATCCGAAGCGGAGGCCAGAGCCGGGACTGTCACCAGCGCGCGGACCGCGCCCAGCAGGCGTGTCCGCATGGTCCGCGTCAGTTGGAGTGGGTTAACCATCTCCAACTCCAGCGTCGGTGCGGCCTGTGCGGGCACCAATGGCGGCCGATGCCCCGGTGTTGGCACCCGGGATGCGACAGCGGCTACCGCCGCCACCGTGCTCACCGGCGGGACGAGGAAAATACGTCACCATAACGCGCTACTCAGCATCTGCCCCTGTGGAAATGCTCCGCGCGTGCATGCACAGCCGACGGGACGTGGGGAGAGCGACGGGGGATACTGCGTCATCCGTGCTGGCCTGGGCTGGCGCACGGCAGCGCTGTGTTGCATGATGGCGATCGTCCTTCATGTAGTTGCACATGGACGTAACGAAGCCCTGCGGTGGCTTCGGGGTTCTGGCAGAACCTGTAAGTCGCACTGACCTAACCGGCTGGCACCGGTGCGGTCAGCACCTCCGTAAGGCCCTGGCAGGCCTTACGGAGAGCAGTTGGGCTTCCGGTCTTAAGGTGACTGGCATCATCCGGAGACCGGATAGCCCAGGCGGCTGGCCAGTTAGGGGCGCCGCCGAGCGATCTACGTCATCTTGGCCTCCGTGAACGCTGTGTGCTGGTACGCGTGCGAGCACGGGAAGACAGTCCGCTGGCGCGAGGCGCAAGTGACCTCTGTGACGCGGAGAGAGCAAGACCACGGATACCTGGTCTTCTCCGGAACGCTTGGGGTAGGCGCAGCTGGCGGGCCGCACACTTGCAGGTGCGTCGGCATGTCGTCCTATCCGGCCGTGGAGTGTTGCTGGCAAAGGGCACGGGAAGCCGCACCGCTGCGGCACGGAGGTTGCGTAAAGCGGCGCAGCGACGAGAGATCAGACGTTCTGATGAACACTGCCCGGATACGCCGTAGGCGCTTGGTCGAGCAAACATGCTGGTGCACGCGGCGTAGGCTGTGCCCAGGCGAGAGCACCGTAACGGCCCCTCTGTCGCCTCGTGCTGATGTTGACTCAGCATGTCGCATAGCCCTCTCTTGAGGTCCCTCCCCTATCCAGGACGATATGCCCCACCACACTCCGTTGCAACATGATGCGCCGATGGCGCAGTATTGTGCGCCAGGGAGGTAGGGCATGGGCGATCAGGGCAAGCGGACTGACGCGCTGGCACAGCCGGGACTTGACGAGCACGTGCACGCGACGAAGGCTGAAATCGCCACGCGGTTGCGGCACGTGCGTCAGCACCATCCGGAGGGCCCGTTCAGCCTGTCTAAACTGGCCGAGCGCGCCGGGGTCTCCAAACGAACCCTGGCGTCAGCCGAGTCCGCGGACGGCACCAACCTCACCATCGAGACGTTGGTGAAGGTCGCGCATAGCCTGGGGATCCAGCGGAGCGCGTACTTTCTTGACGAACAGGTCTTCCAGCAAGTGAACACCGAATTGGAAGCGCTCAAGGAACTGCGCCGCCGTAAAGTGGAAAACATCGCGCTTCGGCATTCCACAAACTTGCCCATGGATCACCTGTCCCAACTCCTCACGGGGATCATCGACGCTGCGGCGCTTGCGCGCGAGTCCCTGCAGGATGCGCCGCCAATCCCGGACAAGCCTCAGCATCTCACTGACGGCTCGTCGTAGTAATAGTGGTGCGATGGCGGTTCAAGGCTCACGGTGAGCGGTCAGGAAGCCTTCACAAGCGGTGCGAGGAGCGGGTTCACGCTCTTGGTCTGCCCACCAACGAGAAGCTGACTATTCACGCATTGTGCGAACACCTCGGACGTCTACATAACCGCCCTATCCACCTGGTTCCACTCGATCTACCGCCCGGAAGTCCCGACGGTCTGTGGGTGTCGGCGGAGGGCAACGACTATGTCTTCTTCGAGCAACGCCTCGCGCCCGTCCATCAGCAGCAAGTCATCCTCCATGAATTCGGCCATGTAATCTGTGACCACGAGGCGGCGGCACCGGTGATTTCGCCGGAGTCCTCCAAGATCCTGCTGCCTTCACTCGACCCGAACATGGTGCGACGAGCACTGGGCCGGGAACACTCGCACGCCGAAGCCGAAATTGAGGCTGAACTCGTCGGCTCACTCATTGGCCGCCAGATCAGCACCTGGGACGTGGAACACATACGGCCAGTTCCCCCCGAGGCGCAGGAACTAGCCCTGCGCCTTTCTGCTCTCGAAAACCCTGCATCCCGAGGAAGAGATGATTAGACTCCTGGAAGATATTAACGGAATTCTCTATTCAATCTGCGCCGCAATAGCCTTTCTTGCACTGATCTACAAATTACGAATATTGCGGACGGATAGGTCGGCGATACAGATCGCCTTAGTCGGAAGCTTTTTATTCCTTTTCCTGACATATGCCGTCTCCACGCCTGTGCTCTGGAAAGCGACCAGCCGCGCCGTAGGGATCATTAACTTCTCCGGACTCTTTACGCAGAGCTGCGTCATCATCACCGTCGCATTCCAGCAGCTGGTTCTGCTGCATCTGTCGCACGAGCGGCGCATCGCCTGGCGCAAAGCCGTGCCGCGGCTGGCGGCTCTGACCCTGATCCTGATCATAATGGTGACGCTCTTCTTCATAGCGACCAGCGTGGGGGAAAAGCCCACTACCTTTGCGGTGACCCAGGCCCAGTACTATCCCGCATATTTGAGCGTCTATCTGCTGGGCTATGGGGCCAACCTAATCGACTTGTTCATCCTGACCCGGCGCTATGCCAAGACCGCGTCAACTCCATGGCTGCGACGTGGCCTCCTGACCATCGCAACGGCCGTACCTCTGTCTCTGATCTATGTCGCATGCCGGGCTGCAGACATCATCGCGGGACAGTTCGGCACCAGCGGACACGTCTGGGAACCGATCGCTCCGATCGCGGTGTCAACGGGGGCAGTCATCAAGGCAATAGGGTGGACCATGCCGGACTGGGGACCTCACCTCAGCAAGCTGTGGCAGTGGCTCGACCGCCATCGCGCCTACCGGGACCTCAAGCCGCTGCACCGCGAGGTGACCGCCCAGGTGCCCGAGCCAGTGCTCGAGCTGGGCGACGACATCGACCTGCGCACCCGGCTGTACCGCCGTGTCGTGGAAATCCGTGACGCCCAATGGGCTCTGCGAACCTGGATGGAACCCGGCATAGCCAAGAACGCTGAGCAGCTAGGCACCGCCGCCGGCCTGACCGGTATCGATCTTGCCGCCACAATCGAAGCGGCCCAGCTCAAGGCCGCACTCCAGGCGAAAATCCGGCAGGAACAGCCAGCTGCCTACACGGACAGCCCGCGCGTAGCCGCGCCGCCGGACCTTGCCGCCGAGCTTGCCTTCCAGCGCAAACTCGCCCGTGCCTTCGCCATATCACCAATCGTCACAAGTGCCCTCGCACAGCCCATCAGCAGCCCTGCGTCTCATAAGGAAGCCACGTGACAGCACAGCCTCTGACCACGCAACTCCCTCAGCCATTCGACAGCGCGCACTTTGCCGACCCATACCCCACCTACGCGCGCCTTCGCGACGAAGGCCCTGTGCACCGGATTGCACTTCCGGATGGTTCCCCCATCTGGCTCGTGACCCGGGAGGCCGACGTCCGTGCTGGTCTCACCGATCCCCGCCTGTCTGTGAACAAGGCCCATTCCGGCACCGGCTACAAGGGCTTCTCGCTGCCTCCGGCCTTGGACGCCAACCTCCTCAACATCGACTCGGACGATCATCTGCGGCTGCGCCGCCTGGTATCCAAGGGCTTCACTCCCCGCCGCGTCGAAGGGATGCGTGAGCTCGTCCAAGCCGCAGCCGACCGACTCGCTACCCGCCTCACCAGCCGAATAGTTGCTGAGGGCCATGCCGATCTGGTCAGGGAGTTCGCCAACCCCCTGCCCCTCGTCGTCATCGGCGACTTGCTCGACGTACCCGAACCGGACCGGCGCCCCTTCTCCTCCTGGGTCGGCACCATGATTGCCCCAGAGCAACCTGGCCAGGTTGCCGAAGCCGTGGACCACATTCAGCGCTTCTTGATCGACCTTGTCGCCTTGCGGCGAACTAACCCTGGCGACGACCTGCTCTCCGCTCTCATTGCCGCTCGCGACGAGGGAGATCGGCTCAGCGAAGACGAGCTGGTCTCCCTCGCCTTCCTGATCCTCATGGCCGGCAGCGAGAACGCCCAGCACCTCATCAGCGGCGGCCTACTCACCTTGCTGCGCCACCCTGACCAACTCGCTGCCTTGCGCGCCGACCCCAGCCTGTTGCCGGGGGCCGTGGAGGAAATCCTGCGCTACGCACATCCCAACCAGATGGCCATCCGACGCTTCCCCACCGAACCGTTAGAGATCGGCGGTGTCTCAATCCCGCCCGGCGACACGGTCCTGCTCTGCTTGGCCTCCGCCCACCGCGACCCCGCCCGCTACCTCGATCCAGATCGCTTCAATATCCACCGTGAGGACAAGGCTCACCTAGCTCTCGGCCAGGGTATGCACTATTGCCTCGGTGCCCCGCTGGCCCGCATGGAAGTCCAGGTTGCCCTCAGCACTTTGTTGGGCGGCTTCCCTGACCTGGCCCTAGCCATCCCTGCCGACCAGCTGTCCTGGCGGGCATCTTTCCGGTCTCATGCCCTGACGGCACTGCCCCTGGTCACGGAGTCCTCGTCTGCTGAAGACAACAGCAAAGGAGCCGGAGGCGAGCTCTGACATTCCGAGCAGGGCCTGGCCAGCCGGGCAACACTGACCAGGCGGTTTGCGGGGTAGAGCCGGGCCGGCAGCGGCGCTCCTTTCTGACTTGTAGATGGCAAGCTGGGTCTGTCAGCTGGGTGTCAGGGGCTGGTCAGCGATGGCTGGCATAGTGAAGGACACAGCGAGGCCGGAAGCGCCGGCGCAGCTGTACAAGGAGAGGTACCCGAAGCGGCCCAACGGGGGCTTGAGGTCTACCTCAGTCGGGCTCCGGCCCACGCAGGTTCGAATCCTGCCCTCTCCGCCCAGCGGGCAGAGCACTGCGCAGGCCGGGTGTACCCGAGATTCACGGGTACACCCGGCCTGTGGTGTTGTCCGGACAATGTGCACCTCCCGTTACTGAGCTTTGCGCTGCAGGGTGACGATCGACGTGGCGTCTTCCGGTGCACTGTCGCCGGTATCGCTCGGTGCAGCAGGCTTCCCGGTCGACGGAGTGGACCGGGGCCCGTATGTCGAAGCATGGGCGACCCGCTCCGACTGACCTCCAGGTCGGGGCTGTGCCCTGGAGACCAGACGGGCCGTATCTGGGGGATGCGCTATCCGGATGAAGACACCGACTCCCACACCCGAAATCCCCCGGCCGCCGCCCGCTGACCAACTCCGACAGAAACGTCAACAACGATCACCGGGACGAGCCGAAGCCAGTAGATTCCCCTGAATTGACGAATCGCCCACGTTGCCGATGCCGTAGTGATGTCGCGTCCCGTGGCGAGAGCCGGGGATTCGTGGAAAGGGCCGAGGCCGCACCCGTTCATGCAAAGGTGCGGCCTCGGTCGATCCACGGCTCGTGGGGCGAAATGTCGGTCAGCTGCCGCTCGGCCGGCCGATGGCTATGCCGTTACAGACGGCCTCGTCGTCATGGGCTGCTGAGTCGATGAGCCGGTGCAGTTGGCTATCCAGCGTGGTCGGCTCACTGGAACACGGGAGCCCCTCGAACGCTCCGGGCTGCCTCAGGTCCCGTATCAGCTCATCTATGAGCTCTGTGGTGACGTGTTGCATGGTGTAGAGGTGGACGTACGGGCGATCCTGGCCGTCGATGTGCAACGTCTCGCAGGACAGCGAGTACTTGTGGACGAGGTCCGCATTTGGACGTCGGAACCGCACAGTCAGAGACTGCGCGCTGCGGGCCACCCACAGGTCGTGTCCCAGCTTCTCCTGGAGGGCGAGAAGCCGGTCGTGTGCGTAGCCGGCCATGCGTTGCGCCTCAGCGGCTGCGCGGATGTGGTCATCGAAGCTGTGTCGGGCGAGAAAGTCCCACATCAGCAGGGCGGAATGTCCATTGCGGGATCCCGCGAAGGTGGTGTCGGCAGCGCCGATGTACTCCGAGGAGCGGGGTGGGATCATCTGCAGTCCCGTGCGTGTCATGAATACGCCGCAGGGCCAGGGCACACCCATCCACTTATGGCTGCTCATAGTGATTGAGTGGACTTCGGGCAGCCGGAAGTCGAAGACCGGTGGTGTCTCTGTGACCAGGCCAGCGTCGTGAGCCATCTCCAGGTAGGGCGCGTAGCCGGCACCCAGCGCGCCGTCGACGTGGATCCAGTATCCAGGGCGTACGTCGTAGCTGCTGTCCTTGCCTCGGCTGTGGTAGACGTGGCGCTCGTCCAGCCCGTATTCGGCGCAGATGTCGTGGACGAGGCGAGCTGCTGCACTGACGTCGTCGTATGCGCCCTTGAAGGTCGATCCGTAGTTGAGGTTCACCAGGATTGGGTAGCCCTTGCTGGCGAAGAAACGCACGAGGACGGCGAGCTTGTCGAGGTCGATGGCGCCGGTGCCGTCCATCCCGCCTAGCGACGGTACTTCGGTAGGCCAGGGGGTTCCGGGGGCCAGGGGGTTGTCGTCAGGGTAGCGGGTGCTGCCCACGGCGTGGAAGGTGTCGATGCCCAGCACCCGTACCGCTTTGGTGAGCGAGTAGTGGGTGTCTTGGGAGAAGAAGGCGACTGGGTGGTAGGCGTTGGGGCTCTGTCTTTCGTGGCGCACCGCTTGCGTGTATACGACGCTCGCTGGTTCTGCGGTGGCTTCTCGGCTGGCACGGTGGCGCAGCAGCCGGCCGGACAGGAAGTCGCGGGCGTTCCACAGGCCGTAGAGGTTTCCCTCGCTGGATCCCATGGTCAGCAGATAGCCCCAGTATGTTTCGGGATCGTCGTCGCGGTGCGGCCACTTGGCGTTCCACAGGGAGGCGAAGTAGTCCAGGACGGCCCGTTCCAGGACCTTGGAATTGGCCGTGTAGGCGCCCGACTGATAGGGGTCTCCGACGTTGTTGATGTGCCGGTCGAGGTAGTGGCTGAGCCGATCCTGGTAGCCGAGGTCGTTGTTGATCTGGTAGCCGACGAAGTTGTCGGTCTGCCGGTCGATGTAGGCGCGGAACAGGGCCTCTGCCTCGGCATACTGGTCCGGCTCCAGTCCGGCGGGTGGCAGTTGCACCTTGGCGTAGGGGACGTCAGGGGTGTCGGGGTAGGCGTGTCTCGGGTCGCTGCTCGGAGCTGAGATGTGGGGCAGCCCGTCGACAACGCGCAGGTTGCTGAAGGTCTTCTGCCAGGGGGTGTCCTCCGGGCCGAAGGGCAGGTCGGGGTAGGAAGCGCTTGCTGATGCCGACATGGGAGGTCCTCTTCTCTTCGTCTCTCTACGCACGGACTTCGCAGGGGCAGTGCCGCGGCCTTCGCGGGCGGACGGCCGGCACGCGCGGGGCGTCCGGTCGGGTGCCGGTCGGGCACACGGGGCGCTGCCCCAGAGCCGGTCAAGTCCCCGGCAATGGCTGGGGGCGTACGGGAATGACGAGGCTCATGGTGCTTACGGAGTGACTGCCGCGGCCGAGAGGTGGGCTCGCCAGGATCGGCAGGCGCGGACCCGTACCGTCGTCGTGTGCCCGCGTCCGGCCCGCCCCGTCCGTGTGGGGCGGGCCGGACGCGGTGGTCAGGTCAGGCGGAGGATCTCGATGGCCTCGTCAAGGCCCATGTAGGCCAGGCGGGTGGCGGCCATCTTGTCGGTCCAGCGCTCGGCGGTCGCGTAGCGCTCCTCGGCCGTGGTGTCCAGCAGCCGCTGCCCGGGGAAGAGCTCGTAATCCCCGATCAGGTGGGCGTGCTGGTGCATACCTTCCTGGAAGAGGTGCTCGCGCTCCATGATGTACTTCTTGTCCGGGATCTCGTCCCAGAGCTTGCGTCCACGGGTGATGATGTCCATCAGCCGGTCCCGGTAGGTCGGGTTACGGTCCAGGTGCTGCTTGACGATCGAGCTGCCGACCGTAAGGTGGCGGATCTCGTCGATGGCCGCGCCGCGCGCGATGGCGCTAGCCGCGGGGTCGATGAGGTTCCACTTGCGCTCGCTGAGCTCGGCGGCCGGGGCGAGCACACCCTCGATGATGATGGTGAAGATGGCCACCGCGCCGATGAAGTCGCCCTCCTCGCGTACGGCGCGCAGCGCGAACTCCAGGATCGGGTCGAGCACCTCGCGCTTGTAGTCGGCGGAGAGCTTGGTGATGGTGGAGCGCAGTTCGTCCGCCGGGATGCCCATCTCGACCAGATGGTTGCGGAAGACCATCGAGTGCCGGGCCTCGTCCATCAGCTGGGTGGCGAAGAAGTCCATCTCGGCGATGCCGGTGGCGTGGGCGACGTAGTACGCCAGTGCGCGGGTGCCCTCTTCCTCGGCGATCGAACGGCAGCCGAGCTCAAGGATCTGCGCATCGCGCAGCGGCCCGTCCGTGCGCATGTGCTCCGGCGTGATCTCGTCGGCGGTGTGGCCGGACTCCGCGCGGTCGCGCAGGGTGCCCTGCGCCACGCCGCGGAACCAGTACGCGAGGTTGCACTGCTCCGCGGACAGATCGAGGTTCATGGCGCCGTCGAGGAGCCCCGGAGCCTTGTCCCAGTCCGTCTCGGCGGGGATCGGGAGGGTCATGGAAAGACGATCCTTTCTTAAGGGGTGTACGGGCACGGGTGTCGGGGGTGCTGCACCGGAGTGGACGGTGCTCGCGGTGAGGTGTGCTCAGTCCAGGGCGGCGGTGGCCATGCCGGGGGTGCGCCAGCTTTGGCGCCGGACCACATCGCGGAATTCGACGTCGTGCAGCTGCCCGTCGAAATTCACCAGGGGGCGTCCTCTGCCGGCCGTCCCGCCCAGCACTTCAGCGATGACTAGGTCGTCGCTCTGTCCGAGCTGGACGTGGTCGGTAACCCGGCACACCAGCCGGGCCAGGGCCTCGCACAGCACGGGGAGGCCTGTCGCGTCGTCCGGCTCCCACTTGATGAGATCGAACTGGGCCTGTCCCGGTGGGCGTTCGGGGTTGGCGAACCAGTCAGCCAGCAGCGCTTGGCGCGAGGAGAGCACATTGACCAGGAACTGGCCACTTTCCACGGCAAGTCGGCCCATGAGCGAGCCGCGGCGCAGGCTGACGGACAGCGTCAGGGGGCGCTGGCAGACCACGCTCGTGGTACTGACTGTGGCTGCATGGACGACGCCGTGGTGGGCGGTGGTCAGGACCGACACTCCGGTGGGCAACTGGCGGGAGACGGCTCGAAGGGCCTGGGCGTCGCTGTCCTGGGATGCGGCGACGGTAGCGGATTCGAGCGGGGTGCCGGTCACCGCTCGGCCCTCACGACGCTGGGGGCGGGTGCGGGTTCCTGCGGCTGCCCGGTCGTCTGCGGGCTCTTCGTGGAGAAGAGCTTGCTGGTCAGCTGTGCGAATTCCTGGTTCGCCACTGGTTCAAACGGCAGGCCGAAAGGCTTGAGGAAGTTGCCGAATACTCCGCGGTCCGCGCACAGGTGGATCGGGATGACCAGCAGCGCCCATTCCGGGCCGCTGATCCAAATCCACAGACCCACCACAGCGCCCTGGGTCAGCAGGCTGTGCATCGTGTTGTAGGCCACGTAGAAGCCCTTGTGGATCTTCTTGGTGTGGCTTCGGCGGTAGGCGATTGCGCCGGGTATGTAGCCGATGACATCGATGTAGAGGAAGAGAATGAGCGCCGGGAGCCAGCGCACCTCGCCGATGTGGGCAATGAAGAGCCCGAGGGACACGGCGAGGCCGGCCAGGTATTCGGCGCGGTGGATGCGGGCCGTCGTCGGCGACTCAAAGGCGTTGAGCTGGTCCATCGTGACACCCCCTGTCGGTGTGCCGCGGTGTGCGCGGCCTCGATGCGGACTGAGAACGAGCTAAGAACGGACTCGGAACGGAGTCAGATCTGCAGCGGGCCGCCGTTGAAGTACTCGACCAGGTGCGGGGAGGAGCTGGTGCGGCCGGGCGGGTGGAAGGCCAGGGGGTGCAGTGCGGAGGACAGGTAGGCGACCTCGGCGGACTTGATGAACGCGATACCGCCGAGAAGTTCGACTGCCTGCTCCGAGATGGCGGCGAGGGTCTTCTGGATGGCGAAGCGCGCGGTCAGGGTCGCGGCGACTGCCTCGTCGCCACTGACCCCGTCGCGCACCGCGCGGGCGGTTCCTTCGGTGAGTGCGACGGCCGACTCCAGGTGGATGCCCAGCATCGCCCGGTCGTTGACGGTGCCGCGGCCGCGTTCGAGCACCATCTCGGTCAGGGCGCTGGCCGCGCCGACATAGGCCGAGGTGATCAGCATCTCGAACCAGACGAATGCCGCCGTCTGCAGGTCGTCGAGGCGGCTGGGGTCGTCCGGCGTACCGCGGATGATCAGGTGCTCGGGGACATGGACGTTCTCGAGTCGCACCTCGTCGCTCTGCGAGGCCGCCAGGATGGGACTGTCCCAGAACGGGTGGACGGAGATCCCCTCGGAGTCGGCGGGGATGAGCAGTACGGCCAGGGAGTCGGGGCCGTTGCTGTGCGGCACGATGACGCTCGCGGTCAGCAGGTCCATCGAGTGTGAAAGGCTGCACGGCTTCTTCGCACCGTTGAGCACATAGCCGTCTTCGACGGCGGCGGCCGACACCGACGGGTTGAGGATGTCCTGCTGGGTGCGGCCCTCGGCCCAGCCGGAGGCCAGCAGCAGCCCCTCCGGCGCGATCCGCGCCAGCAGCTTGGCCTGGGAGTCGCTGGGCGGTACGACCCGGTCGGCGAGCGCGAAGAGCATGGCCGCCGTGAAGTTGTGCATCGTCGCGGCGGCGGCGAGGGAGGGCGAGTACGCACCCAATGCCCGGGTCACCCGGACCGCATCCAGCGCGTCGGCTCCCAGACCGCCGTACGGGGGCGGTACCAGCAGTCCGGCGCCGCCGTTGTTGCGGAAGATGTCGAGCACCGGGCTGCCGGCCGTCTCCCGTTCCAGGAGCGGGAACTCGTCCAGTCCCTTGAGCAGCCCTGGATGGAGACGTTCGCAAGTCTCGCGTGCAGTGTCGAGGGAACGCATGCGTGGAAGTCCTCCAGGGTGTGTCAAGGAAATCTGATGGCCGTCGCTCATGAATGGACCGTGCGACAAATAGCGAGGGTAGACGAGTTGAGTGGTGGTCCTCGCCTAATCGCCTACGGAGAGCGTGACATGTTGACCTGACCAGGGTCTGACGTCTTTCTGACAGTGGAGAAGAATCCACTACGGCATGGGTTCTGACACCCTCATGACACCCTTCTGACGTCTTCCGCTCCTGCCTCTTCCCGCTATTGATTAGTGCTCTCCGCTCGCCGCATTATGGAGCCTCGACCGGGTCCGCCGCCGCGGACACCGCGCCATACCGGCTCGAAACAAGGGCTAGCCATCCGCTACTCAAGAGCGGGACTTGGAGGAGAGATAGTGATGAATGAGCGGGCTTCAGAATTCAGTAGCAAAGTCTCGGCTGATTATGTCCTCAGCGCGATTAAGGAGTTCTCGGATGCCGATAACCCGAGCTCCTTTCTGGCTGTCAATGAGGGAAACTGCTACTTCGCTCTGCCGGGTCGCCCCGGGGTGATCGTCTACCGTCCGGCAGGAAAGTATCTCGTCCAGTTCGGTGGCCCCTTCGCTCCCGACGACTGCTATACAGACCTCCTGCTGGCTTTCCGTGACTTCGCCGCCGAGCAGCAGCGCACCATCGCCGCGATCCAGCTGCAAGCACACGACGCCCGCCGCTACGCACGCGCCGGCTTCACCGTGAACCAGGTCGGAGCCTCCTACGCCGTGGACCTGAACACGTTTACTCTCGCCGGCAGCCGGTACATGCAGCTGCGCAACAAGATCTCCCGGGCGTTGCGTAGTGGCCTGACCATCATTGAGGCCGACTATGACCAGTGGGCTGATGGTGTCCGTGAGATCGATCGTCTCTGGCTCCCGCTCAAGGGTGAAGGATCCCGCCCCTTGGAGTACCTGGTCGGCCAGACCGGCGGTGAGATGCAAAAGCATCGTAGGCTCTTCATCGGCCACATCGACGGCGAATTGATGGGCTACGTCTCGTACTCGCCGGTCTACGGAACCAACCCGGGCTGGATGCACGACCTGAGCCGACGACACCCTGACAGCCCGGCCGGAGTCATGGAGGCCATCAACAAAGCCGCCATCGATGTATTCCGCAGTGAGGGAGAGTCGTGGCTGCATTTCGGGTTCACCCCCTTTACCAACCTGAGTGACACCCGGGAGGTCGAGGGGCACAGCCTGGGTTTCAAATGGCTGATGCACTATCTGTGGGAGAACCAGATCGTCTACCCCGCTTCGACGCAACTCGCGTACAAAGACAAGTGGAACCAGAGCCTGATTCTCACCGAGTACGCGGCCTTCGACGGCAAGGCCAGTGTGAACGGCTTCGTGAACATTTGGCGAGCAGCCAACGCCATGTAGGAGTTTCTTTCTCGCCCAACCGGCCTCTTTTCAACGGACTAAGGAGCGCAACATGTCTGAATCTCAGTCGGCAGCAACCGCACAGGTCGAGGTCCTGCAGCAACGAGTGACGGGGCTCTTCGTTGAGCTTTGCGGTGATCCGGACAACGCTGCGGCGGCCACCGCCGTCGACCAAGCGCTGCACGACCTGGACGCGCTGCTCGCGGCCACGACCGGATGACGGTGCGTTCCGAGGTGAAATCAGTCGTACTGATCGCCGAAGAGCTGTCGCCCGCCACCGTCGACGCCCTCGGCCCGGACTTCGAGATCCGGCACTGCAACGGCGCGGACCGCGCCGA
>NZ_JBHYJC010000047.1:0-57085 GCF_042749045.1 Streptomyces sp. NPDC059008
AACCTCATGACCCGCCGCCTCACCCACGAAGCCACCACCAACTGGCGTGACACCTGAGCCAAACAAAACAGACAACCCAGAATCAAACGCTCACTGAGGTCAACCCGACCAGTATTCCGAGCGTTGACCACTAAGCCTGCGTCGGCGAAGGCGGTCGGCATCCACCAACGCCACACCACCTCACGTCACCCGAAGGCGAAGTACCGCAGCCACACGTAGCCGAGGGACAGTGCCACCGTCACCGCGGTGACGATCAGTCCGTACTTGGTGAACTGCCAGAAGGAGATGGGCTGGCGGTTGCGTTCGGCGATGCCGAGGACGACGACGTTGGCGGAGGCGCCGATGGCGGTGGCGTTGCCGCCGAGGTCGGCGCCGAGGGCGAGGGCCCACCACAGGACGTGATCACTGCCACCGCCCATGGTGTGGACGAGATCGCTGGTGATGGGAGCCATGGTCGCGACGTACGGGATGTTGTCGACGATTCCGGAGAGGACCGCGGAGCCGCTCAGCAGCGTCATGGAACCGCCGAGTTCATTGGAGCCGATCATGTCGGCGAGCGCCTTGGAGATCTCGCTGACGACGCCGGTGTCGATCAGACCACCGATCATGACGAAGAGGCCCGCGAAGAAGGCGAGCGTGGGCCATTCCACCTCTGCCAGTACCTCGTTGGTCTCCGCAGACGAGATGGCGACGAGGAGGCCGGCGCCGAGCAGGGCGACGATGCTGGGCGCGTAGTGCAGGACCGGGTGCAGAACGAAGCCGGCCACGACCAGGGCCAGGACGATGAGGCCCTGGACCAGCAGGCGCGGGTGCTTGATGGCCTCGCCCTCCTCAAGCGTCATGATCTCGGCGGCCCGGTCCTCGTCATAGACGAAGGTCTTGCGGAACATCACCCGGCACAGGACGAGGAGTACGACGACCAGGAACGCGGAGAGGGGGGCGAGGTGGACCAGGAAGTCGTTGAAGGTGAGGTCGGCACGGCTGGCAATGATGATGTTGGGCGGGTCGCCGACCAGGGTTGCGGTGCCGCCGATGTTCGAGGCGAGCACCTCGGCGATGAGAAAGGGCGCGGCGGGGAGAGCGAGGCGTTCGCAGACGAGCAGGGTGACGGGGGCGATCAGCAGGACCGTGGTGACGTTGTCGAGGAGCGCCGAGGCCACGGCCGTGATGACGATGAGCATGGCCATCACCCGGAAGGGTTTGGCGCGGGCCCGTTTGACCGACCAGATCGCCAGGTACTCGAAGACGCCGGTCTTCTTCAGTACGCCGACGATCATCATCATGCCCATGAGCAGGAAGATGACGTTCCAGTCGATGCCGGACTCCTTGGCGTAGAACGCCGAGACATCGTCGGTCGCCCCGATCACCAGCATCAGCCCAGCGCCGCCGAGGGCCACGGCGACCCGGTGAATCTTCTCGCTGATGATCAGGGCGTAGGCGCCGACGAACACGACGACTGCCGCCCAGCTGTGCCAGTTGTTCACGATCCTCCGATGAAAGGTTCCGGCAGAGTGTCCCCGCGTGTGTGCACCGGCTCGGTCTCCGCAGTGCCCGCACGGGGGCAGGGGGCACCGCCATCGCGTGCGGCCGGGGCGCCGGCCGGGCCATCGACGTGGAAGGCGCGAGCGATCGGCACATCCGTGGAACTGTGGGCAATGATCGAGAAGGCGATGCACACCGCGATGAGGGTGAACGCCTCCTCGGCGTGCGGGATGCCGGACTGGAGCACCAGAAGGCCGTAGACCACCGACGCGAAGCCCTTGGGACCGAACCAGGCGGCCACCAGCTTCTCCCGGCGGGGGAAGCTCGTACCGAGCAGCGAGATCAGCAGCGAGGCCGGGCGGATGAGCACGATCGCCAGAATCACCACCACGTAGCCGCCCCAGGACAGGGCGCCGAACAGCTGCGGCGTCAGCAGCGCGCCGAAGACCAGCAGTGCCGCGAACTTCGCCAGCTCCGCCAGCGCCTCGCCGAGCGGTTCGAAGGACCTCTGCGCCTCCGGCGAGACGTGGGCCAGGACCGCGCCGGCCGAGAACGCGGCCAGGTAGGGGTTGGCGTGGGTCAGGTGGCACAGCGCATACAGGATGATGCCGGTCGCCAAGGGCAGCAGCGGCTGCAGCTTCGGCTCGGCGCCGAGGTGCCGGAAGCGTACGAGGCCGTTGACGAACAGCGGCAGCGTGATCCCGACGGCCATACCGAGCGCCAGTTCCAGGGCGATCTTGGTCAGCGACGCCTCCGCGTCACCCGCGGTCGGGCCGGCGGCGGCGATCAGGACGAGGACGACCGGGAGAGCGAGACCATCGTTGATGCCGCTCTCCACGTTCAGCAGCTGCCGCAGTTTGGCCGGGACTTCGATCCGGCCGACGATCGCCGAGGCGAACACCGGGTCGGTGGGCGCGAGAACAGCTCCGACCAGGAACGACGTCGTCCAGTCCAGGCCCACCAGGTAGTGGGTGATCAGTGCCATGAAGACGAACGCAAGCGGCATGCCCAGGCCCAGGGCGCGGGCGGGACTCTTCCAGTTCGCCCGCAGTTTCGGCAGCGAGACATGCATGCCGTCGGTGAACAGCACCGCGAAAAGCGCCAGGTCGGCCGTGACGGACACCATCTCGCTGTCGCGCGTGATGTGGATCAGCCCCAGGAACCCGTCGCTGACCAACGCCCCACCGATGAGGAAGAGCAGCGATGTGGAGAGCACCGTCCGCGCCGCCAGCCCGGACAACAACACCGCCACCAACAGTGCGACACCGAACACCACCACGAGCACCATGACGTAAGCCCCGATCGGAAGAGAGAGTGATCCCCTGCTCGCCGACCAGACTTCCCGGCACACCGCGCGGAAGCTTACATTTCCTTGACGAGTCTTTGACAGATCCCTAACGGGCAGTACGAGGGCCGGATGGTTGCCGGACTCCGGCAACTGACGGTGGACGAACAGCCGTGCCTGACCGGCTCAGCCACGCCGCGGGGCTCCGTTCGACCTACTCCCGCCCCGCCTAGAGCGGCGGGGTGGTGGGAGATGACCATAGGCTCACGATCAAGTGCGCCGGGAAGTCTGGTCGGCAGTCAGCCGCCCCTGCCCTGGAGCCCGGATGCCGAACGAGTTCCCTGCCGGAGAGCACCACGGCCGCCATGACCCGCGCCAGCCGGACGCTCTTCTTCGGCATCCATTTCGCCCCCGAGCGAGCGGGGCCGATCCCGCTCCGGATCACGTCACTGTGCGGCTGCCCCGCGAAGTCACCCTCGACAATGTGGACCGCATCAAAGAAGAGCTCCGGGAGGCCCTCAGCTCCGGACCGCCTGTCAGGGCGCGGCGATGAGTAGCCGCTCCAGCAGATGGGAGGCGGTGATCACGCCGAGCAGGCGTGGTGCGCCGGTCCCGTCCTTGTCTGTGACCGCCACCAGTGGGCTGCGGACCTGCGCCATCAGTGCCGCGACCTCCAGTGCGGTGTCGTCGGGCGCCGCGACCGGCGGCGCGGGTGCCGTCTTCGACAGGCAGTCCCGCACGGTGCGGCCGGACAACGCTTGGCACAGCCGGTCGGCGTGGTGCTCGTCCACCACTGCTGCCAGTGTCGGGTCCTCCACGACATAGCCGGGTACCAGGACTTTGATCATCTGGGAGGCCGGGAGGATCGCCGCCGGGGCGCCCTGTTCATCCACCACCAGCAGGCCGGGCAGCCGGTGCTCGGCCATCAGCCGGGCCGCGTCCAGGGCCTCACTGTCGAGGCCGACCGTCTCGTATTCCACCGCCAGGTCACGTGCGCGCACGATCGGCTCCTGTCTCGCGCCTGAGGCGCCGCCTTCGGCGCCGCGGATGCGACGCCGGGACGGACCTGGGCACCATACAACCGGCCGAGACGGACACCGACGACGCGGCACTGCGTTCCAGACCATGGCGCCAACCGTTGCATACCCGCGGAGCCAGGCTCTCGCTCCCCTTGTGGCCTGGCCGCGTGCCGGCCGGGGGTGGCCATGAGGTGGCGGGGTCGGCAGCACGGTGCTGACGGATTTCGACGGCAATTGCCCGTTCCCGGCAGTCTTCACTAAGGTCTCCGTGCCCAGGATGCCGCTAAGAAAGCGTCACCAGCACGTCAGGAAACCGGGGGAACTGTGGCGGACCATGAGATACCCGAGGACTGTCTGACGGGGTATGCGCAGATCCTCGCCGACGTCGCGGCCACCGGCCGCCGGCTGACCCGCGACGAGATCACCGCCCGCCGCTCCCTCGGCGAGCAGGCCGCCGAAGCCGGACTAAGCCTCCGCACCCTCGTCAGCAGCCACCTCGCGGCCACCCGCACCGCCTGGCCCAGCGCCCCCACATCGGCAGACAGCATGCTTGCCGCCGTGCAGCAGGCCATCGACGCCTTCGCCGAGGGCTACGAGCGGGCTCAGCGGCTGGCCGTACGTCAAGAGGAGGCCGCCCGCCGTGAGTTCATCGACGACCTCCTCTACGGCCGCAGCGATCTGGGCCGCCTGGCCGAGCGCGCCGAACGCTTCGGCCTGCGCCTCTCCCACGCCCATGCGGTCGCCGTCGCGCAGGGACCGGCCGCTTACGACGAGGGCGACCCCGTTCCCCGACGCGTCGAGCAGTCCCTCATCGCCCGGTTCGGCGACCGCAGCACCCTGCTCACCACCAAGGACGGGCGCATGCTGTGCATCGCCCCAGGCGACCAGGACGAGGTCCTCCTCCACTTCGCCAAGCAGGCGCACGCTGCCACGGACGGCGGCCGGGTCGCCATCGGGCGTGCCCAGCCCGGCCCCGGCGGCGTGGTCCAGTCGTACGAGGAAGCGCTCAACACCCTGGACCTCGCCGACCGCATGGAGCTCGACGCCCCCGTGCTGCACGCCGCCGACCTGCTCGTCTACCCCGTCCTCACCCGCGACCGGCAGGCCATGGCCGACCTCGTCCGCAGCGCCCTCGGTCCCCTCACCACGGCCCGGGGCGGGCCCGAGCCCCTGCTCGACACGCTCACCGCGTACTTCGACTCCGGCTGCATTGCCGCCGAAGCCGCCCGCCGGCTCTCCCTGAGCGTGCGCGCACTGACCTACCGCCTGGAACGCATCCACACCCTGACCGGCGCCAACCCCGCCGCCCCCGACCACCGCTACATGCTCCAGACCGCGGTGATCGGCGCCCGACTGCTCGACTGGCCCGCCACGGCTCTGTGAAGGGCGCGGGCCGAAGCCCGCTCACCATCAGGCGGAAGGACGGCGACGTTCATCACCGGCCGGTGCAGGAGAGTTGCCGGCCGGAGCCGGGTCCGATGCGCGAGGGGCCGGACAGGCTCGGCCCGAGGATCTTCGTGGCATTGCGCACCGACCCCAGCAGCGCGTTCGCCTCCCGGATCCGGGCCTTGCCGACGAGTTGGGGTACGAAACCGCGCAGCGCCGGCGTGGCGAAGGCGGCGAGAGTGCCGTTGAGGAATTCCAGCGCCGCCACGAGGGGCAGCGCGCCTCGCTGATCGAGGTCCTGACCGCGTTCGCCGAGGCAGGCGGGAACCGGCCGCCCCCGGCGCCAGCCCGGCTGCACCCGCTGGGATGGCCGGACCCGCCCGGCCCCGCAGCATCCTGATGTCGACGCGATCCGGAAGTCGCCTCGCATGTTCATTTGCCCTCTGCAAAGATAACGAAGCCATCTCCGGTAGCGGTGGACGTACGGCGGCGTGAGCTTGCGAAGCAGTACTGATGCCGTCGTGCGGTCACCGTGAGACGCACGTCGGGCACAGGCCCAGGCCGGACCGTCTCACCCGCGCCCGTACGCAGGGAAGTCCGGCTGCGATGCGTGGTGTCGTGCCGCCGCCATCCCACCGAAGGGTCTGCGATGCCGCGCAAGGTCAAAGCCACCCCGTCCCCGACCGGCTGGCGCCGCCTCATCGCACGCGCCCCGATCCACCTGTACCGCTGGCACCTGGGCGCCCTCACGGGCAGCCGAGTCCTGCTGCTCACCCACACCGGCCGCAAAAGCGGACAGCCCCGCCAGGTCGTCCTGGAAATCACCGGACGCAATCCGCAGAACGGCGCCTACCACCTGGCCTCCGGCTTCGGCCCCACCTCACAGTGGTACCGCAACATCCGCCACACCCCGCGCGTCACCATCCAGGTCGGGCGGCACCGCACCACCGCCCTCGCCCGCCCCATGACACCCGAAGAATCCGGCCGCGCCATGGCCGACTACGCACCCCGCCACCCCCGAACCGCCCGCCGCCTCATGGGCATCTGCGGCATAGAGACCGACGGCAGCACGGACGACTACTACCTCATCGGCCGCGACCACATCCCCTTCGTCGAGATCACCCCAACACCCGGCACGAGTCCGACCCTCAACCCGTGACGGCCGGACCTTTGCTGAGGGCCCCAACTGCCGTGAACAGCAACTGACCGCCATGCTCCAGCAGGCTCAGGAGGACGGCTCGCTCAGCCCACAACGGGACGCCGCACCGAGGCCGCGGGGCACCATGGAGATATGGAGATCGAGCTGCTCACAGTGGCCGACTGCCCCCATGCACAGCCTGCGGCCGACCAGGTACGCCGGGCACTGGCCGAAGTCGGGCCGCCGGAAGCTGTGTTCACCACACGGGTGATCAAAGACCCGGACGATGCGGAGCGGTCCGGGTTCGCCGGATCGCCCACGGTGCTGGTCAACGGGCGCGCCCCGTTCGCCCAGCCCGGCCAGCTGCCCGGCATGACCTGCCGGGTTTACCAGGGCCCGCAGGGGCTGTCCGGCATTCCACCCCTGGCGGAGCTGCGACAGGCCCTGCGAGAGGCCGCAGCGGCCAGCTGAGTCAGGTCCGGGCCGGCGTGGCCTGGTCCAGACGGGCGTTCAGGGTGGCGGCGAAGTCCTCGGCTCGGGACAGCTGCACCCGCAGTTCCTTGACGCGCCGGGCCGCCACCTGCTGGTACTCCCGCACGCGGCCCAGGAGCGCCTCGCGCTCGCTGTCGCCGAGCCCGGCGGGGGCGTCGAGACGGTCGGTGGCCTCCAGCAGGTCGCGCATCTGGTCGAGCGTGAAGCCCAGCGGCTTCATACGCCGGATCACCATCAGCCGGGCGACATCCGCCTCGGTGTACAGGCGAAATCCGCCCTGGGAACGGGCCGACGGGATGACGAGGCCGGTCTCCTCGTAATGCCGGATGGTGCGCAGCGACAGTTCGGTACGCGCGGCGACCTCGCCGATCTGCATGTGCTCGCTGCTCACGCGGACGCCTTCCTCGTCTTTCGCCGCAGGCCGGGCGGCCCACAGCGATCTCTACCGTAACGTTAGGGTAGAGTCTGCGGATGCAAGGGGCGGTGTTGGGCCGTCCCCACTCCATGGTGCGGGACACCATCTCGCACTTTCTCAGCCGTGTCGGGGCCGACGACGCCCCCGGCGAAGCCCGATGCCTGCAGGAGAGAGCGTGCGCATCCCCTTGACGCCCAGCGCCGCCGCCTGCCCACCGTGACCCTTCGCCCCCAAGCTGTGCCCGGTCTCCTCCCGGTCGCACTCGCTGCTGCGTTGTGACTTCAAGCCCGCCGCTCGCGGGCTTTGCGGAGTGCCGCCCCGGTCTTCCGCGTCTCCCCGCACGCCTGCCGTGACACCAGGTGTGCCCGAGCACGACAGGATCGCCTCCTCTTGTCCACGTCCGCACTGCCCCCGGCGGCCGATCGGCTGCGCGGCCTTCGCCCCTCCTGGCTGTCCCCGAAGGTCTTCCGCACCGAGGTCCTCGCCGGCCTCGTCGTCGCCCTGGCGCTGATCCCCGAGGCGATCTCGTTCTCGATCATCGCCGGCGTCGATCCGGCGATCGGCCTCTTCGCGTCCGTCACCATGGCCGTGACCATCGCGATCGTCGGCGGCCGCCCGGCCATGATCTCCGCGGCGACCGGCGCCGTGGCCCTGGTCATCGCACCGCTCAACCGCGAGCACGGCTTCGGCTATCTGGTCGCGGCCGTCATCCTCGCCGGCGTCTTCCAGATCGTGCTGGGCGCGCTGGGCGTCGCGAAGCTGATGCGGTTCGTGCCGCGCAGCGTGATGGTCGGCTTCGTCAACTCCTTGGCGATCCTGATCTTCATGGCGCAGGTGCCGGAGATGACGGGCGTGCCGTGGGCCGTCTATCCGCTGATCGCCGCCGGCCTGGCGCTGATGGTGTTCTTCCCCAAGGTCACCAAGGTGGTGCCCGCGCCGCTGGTGTCCATCGTGATCCTCACCGTCATCACGGTCGCGGCGGGCATCGCGGTGCCGACCGTGGGCGACAAGGGCGAACTGCCCTCCTCGCTGCCCGTGCCTGGGCTGCCGGACGTGCCGTTCACCCCGGACACGTTGAAGATCGTCGCTCCGTACGCGCTCGCCATGGCCCTGGTCGGCCTGATGGAATCCCTGATGACGGCCAAATTGGTCGACGACATCACCGACACCCGCTCCTCCAAGACCCGCGAGTCCATCGGCCAGGGCATCGCCAACATCGTCACCGGCTTCTTCGGCGGCATGGGCGGCTGCGCGATGATCGGCCAGACCATGATCAACGTACGGGTCTCCGGCGCCCGGACCCGCCTGTCCACCTTCCTGGCCGGCGCCTTCCTGATGGTGCTGTGCATCGCCTTCGGACCCATCGTCTCCGACATCCCCATGGCAGCCCTCGTCGCCGTCATGGTCATGGTGTCCATCGGCACCTTCGACTGGCACTCCATCGCCCCGAAGACCCTCAAGCGGATGCCCGTCGGCGAGATCACCGTCATGCTGGTCACGGTCGCCTGCGTAGTGGCCACCCACAACCTCGCCATCGGCGTCGTCGCCGGCTCCCTCACCGCGATGGTCATCTTCGCCAAGCGCGTCGCCCACCTGGCGAACGTCACCGCCGTCACCGACCCCGACGGCAGCCAGGTCGTCTACGCCGTCACCGGCGAACTGTTCTTCGCCTCCTCCAACGACCTGGCCCCCCAGTTCAACTACGCCACCGACCCCGACAAGGTCGTCATCGACCTGAGCGCCGCACACATCTGGGACGCCTCCTCCGTCGCAGCCCTCGACGCCATCACCACCAAGTACGCCCAGCGCGGCAAAACCGTCGAGATCATCGGCCTCAACAAGCCGAGCGCCCAGATCCACAAGAAGCTCAGCGGCGAACTCACCGGGAGCCACTGACCTGTCTCCCCGGTCGATGGCCGCCCGGAAAGCACAGGCTTCCTGGGCGGCCATCGCGTTTTTCCCAGACTCCCCCGCAATCCGCGGACCCACCGCAGTAGTGCCCGCGACGCACAGCGATCCGGTACCTGCGTGGAAACTCCGAATCACCGGCGATGCCCCGCCGTGCCAGTCGCGTGCCAGATAGAGCGGTAAACAGGGGTCAACAAGGGACAGAGAAGGGACAGAGATTCGACTGGTCGTGCCAGCCCCAACTGCGATATCTGCGCTGCTCAGAAGGACCTTGGACACCCGAAAGTCCCCTGATTCCGGAGCTCAGGGCGCGTCCCGCTCAGTCAATGCGGCCGCCCCTGTCAGCGCGACCAAGATCACTGGGGGATGGTGCTGACTTTTCGCTGACCTCTCAGTGTGAGCTATTTCCCGATTTACGCCGAATGGGAATCCCGGATGGGCTGTAGATTCACCAACAGGGCCCAGCGCTCTTCGAGTTGATACCCTTCAGGAGAGGTGAGAATGATGTCAGGAACCCCGCCCATTCCTAATTAGGGAATTGCGAGGACATGGACTACACCTGGTCCCAGCAACTCGCCGGCAGACGTGCGGTCTACGTCCCCGACGCCGTCGCCCTCGCCGCCGACCCCGAAGACCTCACCTACCTCCGCAAACAGGTCTGGCGCTGGATGGCCGGCTTCTGTCAGAACGTCCGCCTCCATCTGGGCCGCCTGATCCTCCGCAAACCGCTCCTGGCGCTCTGGGTGCTCCTCGCCCTCTTCGAGATCGTCACCGCACCCCTGTGGTGGGCGACGCCCTTCCTGGCCGCCGCCACCACCGGTCAGCCGCTCCCGCTGACCGTCACCTGGTGGGCCGGAGCCGAACTCCTCCTCACCGCCCCACCCCTGATCTACGCCGCCCACCGTCGCAAACTCCCGCTGACCGGCGTCCTGTTGAACCTCCCCTGTGTCTACGCCACCAAGGCCGTCAACCTCGTCTACGCCTGGAAGGCCCTCGTCGTGGAGCTGCTCCTGGTGCCGCTCCATCTGGCACGGGGCCTGACGGTGTACGAGAAGGGGCGGGCCGACACCCCGTCCGGACGGACGGCGCTCGCGGGAGCGGGGTGAGTACGAAGGGTCGTCCGGCAAGCCACAGGGCCGGCGCCCGCCTGCTCAGGACACGAGGGTCTGCTCCGCCAATTCGGTCAGCTGCACGGTGCACAAGCCGCCGCGCTCGGCCTTCACGTCCGTCACCTTGAGCTGCGTGCCGGGCGAGAGGATGAATTCCTCCTCGTCGGTGAACGCGGAGAAGCTGTGGATTCCCACGGCCCGGACGGGGAGCACCTCGAAGAGCGTCCGCTTGCCGCGGCTGCCGAGAAACGCCCGGGCCACGCTGAGTTTGGAGGTGCAGGAGGACACGCCCCACCAGGTCACGGTCCGTCCGAGTGGGTACTGCGCACGCAGGTCCAGCGACACCCCGCGCCACAAGGACTCCGTGCGGGCGGGAAGCCGTGACACCGCCGAGAACAGCAGCCGCAGATAAGGGAGGTAGGGAATGATCCTGGTCCGGTCCGGAGAGCGGAGGATGGCGTTGATCTCCCGGTAGAACGCGGACTCGCAGGTATAGAGGTAAAGGGCGGCGATGGCGTCGGCGGACAGGCTGTCGGCCACCTCGTCCGCCCGCCGCTTGCCGAATTCATGCGACAGCTCGACGTGCCGATCGAGCCCGGACAGCAGCTTGGCCACCGGGCCGACGGCGTCGCGGAAGTCCATGAGCGGGGTGTCGAATACACCCGTGATCGCGGGGAGGACGAGGCCCTCGTCTTTTACACCGGCGAGCCGTTCGAGGTAGAGCTGATGAAGCTCCATGGTGGAGGCGATGAACGCGCCCATGCGTGCGGCGAGGTCGCCGTTGGTCCCGTCGGCCTCCGCCGCGAGCTCGTTCCACCCTGTGCTCGGCAGCCAGTCGATCTCCTCGGCGCCCAGCGATGCGAGGGCCGCGTTCACCGTTCCGAAAGGGTCGCCTTCACAGAAGATGTCGCCCTGCGCGGCGGGATTGGGGTGGTCGATATGCCGGACTTCGACCTCGGGGTACTTCTCCTGGAGCCGGAGGACGATCTTCTTCAGATTGCGCGCGTGAGCTCCCCACCATGCGAAGACCACACCCCGGTCTTCCTCGTCGGCGTTCTGTTTGGCCCTGAGGATCTCTTCGACGATCCGCTCGGCGACCGGACGCCAGAACGCGGTGTGCCGGTCGGTCCCCGTCGTCCCGTCACCGCTGGCGGTGAGTGCCGCGTTCAACAGCAGTACGCCCTGCGTGAGCATCGCCTGGAACCACTCCGGTGGTTGGACGGCGTCCTGTTCCTTCAAGAGTGCGCGAATATCGGCAATCGGGGTCTTCTTGGGTATGCCGTACTTCCACATCGCCGCGGCCTTGATGATGCAGCGGATACTGACGACCCTGCCGAACTGACTGTCTTTCCAGTTGTGGAAGGTGTTGTCGAACATGGCGATACCCGTGGCGCTTTCCGGTCGCGGGTAAGGGTTCTGGCCGAAGATGACGACCTTCCACTTGTGTGGTGGATGGGGCTTGAGGGCCTGGAAGGTCAATTCACGGACGGGGACGACCTCCGGACCGCGGTCCGCGCCAATGAACGCGGCCGCGTCCGGCTGGGCCTCGATGACCGGCTTCAGCAGGGGAAGCCACGGCTCACCGCCGCCCTTGAACAATTCGACGAGGGCCAGCGGGTCATTCGGATCGGGCGTGGCAGGCATGTGGGCATCGCTCATGGTGAGGGAACTCCGAATTGTTCAGAACGTGCTTGAGGGCATGATGACGAGGTGGAAGGGAATGGAATTTTTGAACGAAATGGAGGGGTGGGGTGGTGACGTAGTCGATGTCGGCGCAGGGGGCTGGATGTGATGCTGGAGAACCTCAAATGCCGTGCATTTGGGCAGGCGTCGAATCTTGTCGACGGTGGGGGAATCCAGGGCCTGGCCCGCGGAAATCTGGCGGCAGGCTAACACCGGGTCGGGGCACTGGCAATCATGACGAGAGGTCACGAACGGCCGCTGGCAGAGGCGTTGTCAGTGGGGCAGGGTAGCGTCGTGAGCGGTGGAAGGACCGTCTCTCAGGGGGAGTGGATTATGACCGGCAACCGCGTTCAGTCGCCGCTCAGGGTGGTGTTGACCGACATCAACACGAAGGTGGTGGAGGCCTGGCGGGCGGCGTTCGCCGACACCCCCGGGATCGAGATCCGCGAGGGCTCGATCCTCGATGAGGAGGTCGATGCCTGGGTCAACCCGACCAACTCCCGGGGCCGGATGGACGGCGGGGTCGACGCGGTCATCAAGCGGCATATCGGAGCGGGCATCCAGCTACGGGTGCAGCGGGCGATCCGCGACCAGTTCGCCGGAAGACTCCCGGTGGGCAGCGCGGTGTGCGTGCGGTCCGGGGCGGTCAATCCGAAGTTCCTGATCTCGACGCCGACGATGGAAGCCTCTTACCAGAACGTGAGCGAGACCCTGAACGTGGCCCTCGCGTGCGCCGCCGCGTTCCAGGCGATCCATCGGCAGAACAGGGAGGCGCCGGGAAGCATCGGGTCGGTGGCGCTGGTCGGCATGGGCGCCCATACGGGCCGGGTGCCGGCGCAGGTGTGCGCCAACCTGATGTGGACGGGCTACACGTTGTTCCACGACTTCCACTTCGAGGACTACGACGAGCTGCGCAGCACGATCATCGCGCAGCTCGACGACATAGAGAACGCGCCCCAGGAGAGGCGGGTACGCATCGCCGCGCCCCCGCGCCCCGCCTCCCGACGCTGAAGGGCCGCCGGGCCCTCCTAGCCGATATCGGGCGCCGACCGTACTTCGATCCCGTCGCCCGTCCGCTCCATCTCCAGTACGACGAGGTCGTTCCGGCCGCGCCGCCACAGATGGCTCGGTGCGTAGAGGGTGACCTGTGGTCCCAGGGACCAGTACCGGCCGAGCGCGAAACCGTTGAGCCAGACCATGCCCTTGTCCCAGCCGGGAAAGGCCAGGAAGCCGTCAGCGGGGGTGTCGACATGGACCCGGGCCCGGTGGAATGCGGGGCCGGTCGGGGTGCTTCCGCTGCCGAACTTCAGGGGTGAGAGATCGTCCAGGGGCAGTCGGCGGATCTCCCAGTCGCGCAGTTCCTCTTCGTCGAGGAGGACTGTGCCGCTGATTCCCTTGGGGTCGTTGAGGCCCTGGCCGAAGTTGACCCGCCCGGTGGGGTCGACCAGCAGATCGAGGGTGCTTAAGGCGCCGGAAACGGTGAAGTCGACGGTGTGGGCCGGCTGGTTGCGGTCGAAGGTGCCGATGCGCCGGCCGTCGCCGTACACCAGCGCACGGTCGCCGAGTCCGGTGATCCGCAGGCGCCTGGTCCCCTGCGGTCCGCGCACCCGGGCGCGGTAGTGGATCAGCCCGTGCGGCTGTCCGAGGGCCTCCATGTGGACGGGGGCGGCACGGCGCACGGGGGCGCCGCTCAGTGCGTCGAGGGCCTGCATCAGCGGTACGGACTCGCGGACGGTGACCTTCTGGGCTGGCATCCGGCGTGGTGTGGCCGGCAGGGGTGTGGGCGGCAGCGTGGTGTACTCGGCGAGCACCTCGCGCACCTTGTGGAACTTCTCGGTGAGTTCGCCGGATTCGCTGATCGGGGAGTCGTAGTCGTAGCTGGTGACGGTGGGCTGGTAGGCGCTGCCGCGCAGATTGGCCCCGGCGGACCAGCCGAAGTTCGTTCCACCCACCGCCATATAGAAGTTGATCGACCCTCCTGCTTCGAGGATCTTCCGCACGTCGGCCGCGGTCTGCGCCGGGTCGGTGGTGTGGTGGCGCTCGCCCCAGTGGTCGAACCAGCCGTCCCAGAACTCCGTGCAGAACAGGGGCTTGCCCGGCTGGAATTCACGCAGCTGCGCGAACGGCCCGGTGGGGTCCCCGGCGAAGTTGACGGTGGAGAGGAGGTCGGGGAGGCTGCCGGCCTCGAGCGCTTCCCGGGAGGCTCCGTTGGAGCAGAACAGGAGGCTGTCTATGCCCTGCGCCCGCATGGTGTCCCGCAGATGCTCCAGGTGTGCGTGGTCGTCGTCGTAGCTGCCGTACTCGTTCTCGACCTGCAGGGCGATGACGGGCCCGCCGCGGGTGGCCTGCAGATCGACGAAGCGCGGCAGCAGTTCGGCGAACCAGGTGTCGACGGCTCGCTCGTACGCGGGGTCGGAGCGGCGCAGCGGCGCGTCCTTGTCCTTCAGGAGCCAGGCGGGCAGACCGCCGAAGTCCCACTCCGCGCAGATGTACGGCCCCGGTCGCACGATCACCTTCAGCCCGACCTCGTCCGCGGTCCGTACGAAGGCGACGACGTCGCGCCATCCGGTGAAGTCGGGCTTGCGCTCGTACGGTTGGTGGAAGTTCCAGGCGACGTAGGTCTCCACCGTGTTCAGGCCCATGGCCCGCATCCGCAGCAACCGGTCCCGCCAGTCCTTGGGATGCGTTCGGAAGTAGTGGAAGGCGCCCGAGAGGATCCGGAACGGCTCGCCGTCCAGCAGGAATTCGTCGCCGCGGACGGTCAGTCCCCGCGGGCTTTCGGCCTGGGCGAGGGTGGTACGGCCGCTGCCCAGGGCGACACCCACCGACGCGGCGCCCACCATGGCCGCGCTCACGAATCTCCGTCGGCTGAACTGCGTCATCTCTGCTCTCCTCGACTCGATCGGTCGTCGCCCAAGGTTCGAACATGTTCAGCGGTGCGCGTTTCTGTGCATTGAGAGTGTTGTGTAGAACAGAAAGGAACACAAGGGTTCGTGGCGCAACGCGGTGGCCGGCTCCGCACACGCACAAGCGCGTGCGGAGGGGGTGTCAGCAGGTGGCGGGGGCGTCTCGAACGTGCCCTGGCCGTCGACCGTGATCAGGGCGACATACGAACGGCCGCAGGGTCAGCTCATGTTCCAGGTGCTGTCGGCGCGCTCGTTCGTGCTGAGGGTCTTCTTCGGGCCCCAGGTCGTGCCGTTGGCGCGGAAACCGAGGTGCGCCTTGATCCGAGGTCAGGTGGGGACCGGCGCCGGCTCCCCTTCGTGTCGCGGTGCGTTGTCGCGACGGGGGAGGAGGAACGGCGTGGCCAGAAGGAGGAGACCGGCGAGGGCGATTGCCGTGCGGGGGCCGGTGAGGCCGGCCAACAGGCCCCACAACCCGGTCAGGGCCGCGGTGGCGGCCTTGCCGGTGACCGACCACGCGGACAGGGTGCGGGCCACTTGGTCCGTCGCGGTGCGCTCCAGCCGATAGGTCGCGTACACCGTGTTGAACACGCTGGAGCAGGTGATCAGCCCGAGTTCGACGGCCATGACCAGCACCATCCCGGCGGCCCCGGGACCGACGAAGGCCAGTCCGAGCGACCAGCAGGCGCGCAGCGTCCCAGAGGTCAGCATCACCGTGCGCTGCCCGAACCGCGCGACGAGCCGGCGGGCCAGCCGTGCGCCGATCAGTCCGCCGACGCAGGGCACCGCGAAGGCGAGGCCGTACTGCCAGGGGGCGAAGCCGAGGCGGCCGAGCATGAGGACGGCGAGCAGCGGCATGGTCGCCATGATCAGCGCATTGACCAGGACCGTGTTGAACAGTAGCGGACGCAGTGTCGGGTGGGCGAGCAGGTATCGCCATCCCTCGAGCAGGCCGCCGGCCCGGCGGCGTGGCGCGGCGGTGCGTCGCGCGGGGCGTGGCTCACCGCCGCCGATCGCGCGGATCCCGGCCGCCGAGAGCAGATAGCTGACGGCATCGGCCACCACGGTCGCCATGGGGCCGAGCAGTCCGATCGCGGTCGTGCCGAGCGGGGGCCCGAGCAGGGTCGTGGTCCATGTCGTGCCCTCGAACCGCCCGTTGGCGACGAGGAGATCCTCCTGCGGTACGAGCGACTTCAGGTACGCCCCGCTGGCCGCCCTGAAGGCGATGTCGGCCGCGGCCACGACGACCGACACGATCACGAGCTGGGCGAAACCGAGCCGGCCGAGCGCGTACGCGGCGGGGATGCTCAGCAGCGCCGCGAACCGGACCAGGTCCATCGCCACCATCACCGGCCGCTTGCGGCGGAACTCCACCCACGGCCCGAGCGGCACCGCCACCACCGCACCCACCGCCAGCCCCGCGGCGGTCAGCGCCGACACCTGTGCCGGCCCGGCGTGCAGCACCAGGATCGCGATCATGGGGAACGCGTCGAACGCGAGCCGGGTACCGAACGCGCTGACCGCGTACGCCGCCCACAGCCACCCGAAACTCCGCCCCAGCGACCTCCTGGACTCCATGCCCCCGCCCCCCTGACCGTCGCCCTCACGCCACCCGAACGACCTCGCGTTGTTGTGTCGTATCCAAGCCAGGGGCAGGCCCGCCGATCAAACAACCGCTGTGCGTGGTGGAGTACAACCATGCGTTGTACGCGGAGGTGGAGCCGACCCTAGGGTGGTCGGCGTGAATCTCGATGCCGTGCGCACCTTCGTCGCCGTCGCGGACGCGGGGCAGTTCCAGGAGGCCGCCGCCCACCTGTCGATCACCCAGCAGGCCGTCTCCAAGCGGGTCGCCACGCTGGAGGGGGACCTCGGGGTGCGGCTGTTCACGCGTACGGCGCGCGGGGCCCGGCTCACCATCGACGGGCAGGCGTTCCTGCCGCACGCCCGCGACCTCCTGCGGGCCGAGGAGCGGGCCGCCGCCTCCGTGCGCCCCGGCAGCCGCGCGCTGCGCGTCGACGTGATCGGGCGGCAACTGGCCCCCGCGGCGCTGCTGCGCGACTTCCACCGCGCGCACCCCGGCACCGCACTCGACGTCGTGACCCTCTTCGACGCCGACGCGGCCCTCGCCGCCGTCCGGTCCGGCACGATCGACGCGTCCTTCCGCGCCGTCACCCTGCCCACGCGGCAGCTCCCCGACGGCATCGAGGCCGTCCGGGTCCTCCATGAGCCCCTGCAGCTCCTCACCGGACCGGCCCACCGGTTCGCCGCCGCCCGTTCGGTCGCCCCCGCCCGGCTCGCCGGCCACCGGATCTGGATGCCCGGTCTCGTCACCGGCACCGAGTGGGCCGTCTACTACGACGACCTCGCCGCCGCGTTCGGCCTCACCATCGAGGTGACCGGCCCCGACTTCGGCACCGAGCCGCTGCTCGACACGATCGCCGACTCGGCGGTGCTGGCGACCTTCGTCGGCGAGCAGACCCGCCTGGTCTGGCCCGCCGACTGCGATCTGCGGCGCATCGACCTGCACGACCCGACACCGGTCTACCCGCACTCGCTGATCTGGCGCGGCGACAATCCGCACCCCGCGCTGCGTACGCTTCGCGACTACCTCGCCGCCAGGCGGCCCGGCCCGCACGAGGCCGGGACGTGGCGACCGGAATGGGCGCAGTGACCCACACCGGCGCCGGTCCGGCTCCCGCACCGTGGCCAGGACCGGAGGCCGGGGCCCCTGCGCCGCCCCGGGCGCAGCGCGCTCAGGCGATCAGTGCCGGCAGCTCACCGCGGGCGCCGGCCAGCACCGACTGGTCGTAGCGGCGCAGCACCAGCCGGGCCAGTTCGGGAGCGGCGCCGAGGACGGGGGCGAGGACGTCGGCGCGGGCCTCCCGGGCACCGGCGGCGATCCGGTCCGGGAGGAAGCCGGGGGCGATGACGTACGGGGCGACGGCCACCCGGTGCACGCCCTCGGCGCGCAGCGCCCGTACGGCATCGGCCGTGCGGGGAAGAGATGCGGAGGCGAACGCAGGTCGCACGGCACACCAACCAGCGGTGCGCCGCCACTCCCGCGCGATTTCAGCGATCACTGCGATCGCCTCCGGGTCCGAAGAGCCCGCCGAGGCCAGTACGACCCCGGTCGAGCGGCGGTCGCCGGGCCGCAGCCCGGCTTCGGCCAGCCGGCGCTCCAGCGCACCGGTCAGGAGGGGGGACGGGCCGAGCACCTCGGCCTGGCGGACGGTCAGCAGGGGAAGCCGCGCGGCGGCCTCGCGCAGCACCGACGGAATGTCGGACTTCGCGTGGAAGGCGCGGGTGAGCAGAAGCGGCAGCGCCACCACATCCCGGACCCCTTCGGCCGACAGGCGCTCCAGCACCCGCGGCACCCGGGGCGCGTTGAAGTCGAGATGGCCGACCTCGACGCGCAGCCCCGGCCGCAGCGCCCGTACCCGCGCGCAGAGCGCGGAGACGGTCGCCGCGTGCCGCGGGTCGCGGCTGCCGTGGGCGACGACGACAAGCGTGGGGGAGGCGGGGCGGATGTCCATCGGTCAGCTCTTCACCAGCAGGCCGCGGCTGCGCAGCACCCGCCGCTCGATCGGCGCGAAGATCAGCAGCTCGATGCCGATGCCGACGATCAGGATCAGCAGGATCGCGCCCAGCACCCAGGACATGTCCTGCAGTTCGCGCCCCTGCTCCAGCAACTGCCCCAGACCGGTGCCCAGGTCGGGCGCGTTGACGATCAGTTCGGCGGCCATCAGCGAGCGCCAGGAGAACGCCCAGCCCTGCTTGAGGCCGGCGATGTAGCCGGGCAGCGCGGCCGGCAGCAGCACATGCCGCACCCCGGCCAGACCCGTCGCACCGATGGTGCGGCCGGCCCGCAGATAGAGCGGGGAGATCTGATCGACGCCCGCCACCAGGCCGTTGGCGATGGAGGGGACGGCGCCCAGCAGCACCACCGCGTAGATGGTGGCGTCGCTCAGCCCGAACCAGATGATCGCCGCCGGCACCCAGGCCACCGAGGGCAGCGACTGCAGACCGCTGAGGATCGGGCCGATCGCGGCCCGTACGGCCTTGATCTTGGCGACGATCAGTCCGAGCACCGTACCCAGGGCGACCGAGGCCAGGAAGCCCAGGGCGCCGCGGGAGACGCTGGTCCACACGAAGTTCAGCAGGGTGCCCTCGAGCCACTTCTGCTGCAGCGAGCGGGCGACGTCCACGGGACTCGGCAGCAGGTAGTGCGCCTTGAGCTCGAAGTGGTAGGCGAGCTGCCACAGTCCCAGCACGATCGCGATGGCGACGAGCGGGGGCAGCGCCTTCGAGGCGGTGGTGCGCAGCCACGGCTGCCGGGCGACGACCGTGGACTCCAGCGCGTCGAGGCCGGCCTCCAGACCGGCGATGTCACCGGAGGCGTCGCGCTTCTTGGCGAGGGCGGTGTCGGTGGCCGGGGCGTCGCCGCTCGATGCGGCGGCCGACTCGGCCGAGGTCTCAGTGCTGGCCATGGCGGCGGATCTCCCCACGGAGCTGTTCGGTGATCTCGATGGAAAGGTCGGCGACCGCGGCGTCCTCGATGCGGCGCGGCTGCGGGATGTCCACCCGCCACTCGCGCGCGATCCGGCCCGGCCGCGAGGACAGCAGCACCACCCGCTCGGCCAGCCGTACGGCCTCGCGGACGTTGTGGGTGACGAACAGCACCGAGAGGTTGCCGGCGGAGCCGCTGTCGTTCTGCTCCTGCCAGATGCGGGTCAGCTCGTCGTGCAGGACATCGCGGGTGATCGCGTCCAGCGCGGCGAACGGCTCGTCCATCAGCAGCAGCTGGCTGTCCTGGGCGAGCGCACGGGCCATCGCGACGCGCTGGCGCATACCGCCCGACAGCTCGTGCACCCGCTTGCCGTACGCGCCCTTGAGACGGACGAGTTCGAGCAGCCGCTCGGCCTCGTCGCGGCGCTCGGCGCGCGGCACCCCGCGCAGCCGCAGCGCCAGCTCGATGTTGCGGCCCGCGGTCAGCCACGGGAACAGCGCGTGCTCCTGGAACATCAGGGCCGGCCGGCCGCCGGGCGTCTCTATGGCGCCGGCGGACGGCGCGTCGAGGCCGGCGACCAGATTGAGCAGGGTGGACTTGCCGCAGCCCGAGGCCCCCAGGAGGCAGACGAACTCGC
Source organism: Streptomyces sp. NPDC059008 (assembly GCF_042749045.1). Classification (NCBI taxonomy): domain Bacteria; kingdom Bacillati; phylum Actinomycetota; class Actinomycetes; order Kitasatosporales; family Streptomycetaceae; genus Streptomyces; species Streptomyces sp. NPDC059008. Next base: position 19,965 of record NZ_JBHYJC010000047.1, read on the forward strand.
CGGGTGCCACATCGATGCTGATGTCGTCCAGCACCTGCTGCTGCGCGCCGGTGCGGCCGAACGACTTCGAGACATGGTCGATGCGAGCCGCGTACGGCACGGTGGTGCCCGTGTCCGCCGTGGCGGGCTGCTGCTTGGTGAGCGTGGTGGTCGTCATCGGTGTCACCTCCTGGGGGAGTGCGGTGCGGTGAGGGCTACTTGCTGCCGAGGCCGGCGTCGTCGACCGGCTGCTTGCCCTCGGACTTGAGCACCTTGTTCAGCAGCGTGAGGTCGTAGATGCCCTTGAGGTCGGGCTTCTGCAGCAGACCCGCCTTCACGGCGTGATCGGCCTCCTGCTCAAGGGTGGCGGCCAGCGGGTCGTCGGTGATGTCGACGTTCTTGAACGCCGGGTCGAGGACGTCGTTCGGCAGCGGCTTGCCGGCGACCTCCGCCAGCTTGTCGTTGAGCGCCTTCTTCGCGTCGGCCGGGTGCGACCGGATCCAGGCGTTGGTCTTCACCGAGGCGCGCAGCACGGCCTCGACGGCCTTCGGGTGCTCCTTGAGGAACTTCTGCGAGACGATCACGTTCGTGATGACGAACCTGCCGTCCTTCCACAGCTTCTTCTCGTCCAGGATCGTCTTGCCGCCCGCGGCGACCAGCTTGGACGCGGTGGGCTCGGGCACCCAGGCACCGTCGATGGAGCCCTGCTCGAAGGCGGTCGGCGTCACCTTGTTGTCGGTGCGCTGGACGGTGACGTCACCCTTGCCGGTGGTGGCATCGACCTTGTAGCCCTTGCCGGCCAGGAAGTTCAGCAGCGCCACGTCCTGGGTGTTGCCGAGCTGGGGGGTGGCGATCTTCTTGCCCTTGAGGTCGTCCAGACCCTTGATCTTCTTGGGGTCGACGACGAGCGAGACACCACCGGACGCCGAGCCCGAGATGATCTTCAGGCTCTTGCCCTGCGACTTGGTGAAGCCGTTGATCGCGGGGGAGGGGCCGATCCAGCCGATGTCGATGGCGCCCGAGTTGAGCGCCTCGATCTCGGCGGGGCCCGCGTTGAAGGTGGCGGGCTTGATGGCCGTGCCGCCCAGTTCCTTCTGGAACAGGCCCTTCTGGAGGCCGATCAGGGGGGTGGCGTGCGTGGTGTTGCCGAAGTACCCGATCTTGATCTGATCGAGCCCGTCGGTCTTGGCGCCCTTGGGGGCGACGCCGGCGGACGTTTCCTTCTTGGCCTCGGAGCCGTAGCCGCAGGCGCCCAGCGCGCCGATCAGAAGCGGGACGGTGGCGGCGGCCGCCAGCAGGCGGTGTCGAACGGCAGACACGGGAGGAGTTCCTCTCGGAGGGCCGGGGCAGTCCGCGCCCGTACTAGGGCGCGCCCGGCGGTGCTATGGATCTTCGGAAAGGTGGCGTGGGGGGTACGGAGTCGTGCATCGTCAGCACACACATCGGCCGACTCCGCCCTGACCGCTCCCTAGGGCGCCGCTGCCGATGCGGCCGCCCTCCTTCGCGAAGGTCGAGAAGATGTCCTGGGTCGTCTCTGGCATGTTCAGAAGTCCCATCCCTCGTCGTCCGCCGCCGTCGCCGGTGCGGCGTCCGCGGCCGCTTCCGCGAACGCGGTGCCCGCCATCCCCGCGGTCAGCGTCGTGCCGTCCGCCGGGTCGATCAGCAGGAACGAGCCGGTGCGGCGGGAGTCGGCGTAGGCGTCCAGGGCCAGCGGCTCGGCCGTACGGACCACCACCCGCCCGATGTCGTTGGCGGCCAGCTCACCGGGCGCCGGGTGCTGGGAGAGATCGTCCAGCGTCAGCCGGGACGGGATGTCCTTGACGATCGCCTTGACGGTACGGGTGGTGTGCTTGAGCAGCACCCGCTGGCCGACGGTCAGCGGACGGTCCGCCACATGGCAGACCGTCGCCTCGATGTCCTGGGAGACGGCCGGGGCCGCGGCGGTCGGCGCGATCAGGTCGCCGCGCGAGATGTCGATGTCGTCGCTCAGGCGCACGGTCACCGACTGCGGTGCCCAGGCGACGTCCACGGCCTGGCCGAGCGCGTCGATCGCCTCGATGGTGGTGGTACGGCCCGAGGGCAGCACGGTGACGGCGTCGCCGACGCGCAGCACGCCGGAGGCGATCTGGCCCGCGTAGCCGCGGTAGTCGGGATGCTCGGCGGTCTGCGGGCGGATCACGTACTGGACCGGGAAGCGGCCGGGGTCGTCCGACGGGTCGGCGACGACCGGCACGGTCTCCAGGTGCTCCAGCACGGTCGGGCCGCCGTACCAGTCCATGTGGGCCGACGGCGACACGACGTTGTCGCCGGCCAGCGCCGAGATCGGGATCGCGGTGATCTCCGGGACGCCCAGCGAGGCCGCGTACGTCGTGAACTCCTCGGCGATGGCGGCGAAGACCGGCTCGGCGTAGTCGACCAGGTCCATCTTGTTGACCGCGAGGACGACATGGGGGACGCGCAGCAGGGCGGCGACCGCGGCGTGCCGGCGGGTCTGCTCGACCACGCCGTTGCGGGCGTCGACCAGCACCACGGCGAGTTCGGCGGTGGAGGCGCCGGTGACCATGTTGCGGGTGTACTGCACATGCCCGGGGGTGTCGGCGAGGATGAAGCGGCGCCGCGGGGTGGCGAAGTAGCGGTAGGCGACGTCGATGGTGATGCCCTGCTCGCGCTCGGCGCGCAGCCCGTCGGTGAGCAGCGCCAGGTCGGGCGCCTCCTGCCCGCGGCCCAGAGAGGCCCGCTCGACGGCCTCCAGCTGGTCGGCGAGCACCGACTTGGAGTCGTGCAGCAGCCGCCCGACCAGGGTGGACTTGCCGTCGTCGACGGAGCCGGCGGTGGCGAAGCGCAGCAGTGAGGTGGCACCCGCGTCCACGGTGTTGATCGTGCTCATGGTTAGAAGTACCCCTCGCGCTTACGGTCCTCCATGGCGGCCTCGGACATCTTGTCGTCCGCCCTCGTCGCGCCCCGCTCGGTGAGCCGGGACGCGGCGATCTCCGCGATCACGGCCTCGATGGTGTCGGCGTCGGAGTCGACGGCACCGGTGCAGGACATGTCGCCGACGGTGCGGTAGCGCACCTGCCGGATCTCCAGACTCTCGCCGTCCTTGGGGCCGCCCCACTCACCGGGCGCCAGCCACATGCCGCTGCGGGCGAACACCTCGCGCTCGTGGGCGTAGTAGATGGCGGGCAGTTCGATCTTCTCGCGGGCGATGTACTGCCACACGTCCAGCTCGGTCCAGTTGGACAGCGGGAAGACCCGGACGTGCTCGCCGGGCGAGTGGCGGCCGTTGTAGAGCTGCCACAGCTCGGGCCGCTGCCGGCGCGGGTCCCAGCCGCCGAACTCGTCGCGCAGCGAGAAGACCCGCTCCTTGGCGCGTGCCTTCTCCTCGTCCCGGCGGCCGCCGCCGAAGACCGCGTCGAAGCGGTTGCTGTCGATGGCGTCCAGCAGCGGGACGGTCTGCAGCGGGTTGCGGGTGCCGTCGGGGCGCTCGCGCAGCTCGCCGCGGTCGATGAAGTCCTGTACGGAGGCGACGTGCAGCCGCAGGCCGTGCCGCTCCACGGTGCGGTCGCGGTAGTCGAGGACCTCGGGGAAGTTGTGCCCGGTGTCGACGTGCAGCAGCGAGAAGGGGATCGCGGCGGGCGCGAACGCCTTGAGCGCCAGGTGCAGCATGACGATGGAGTCCTTGCCGCCGGAGAACAGGATCACCGGCCGCTCGAACTCGCCCGCCACCTCGCGGAAGATGTGCACCGCCTCGGACTCCAGGGCGTCCAGGTGCGACAGCGCGTAGGGGTTGTCGCCGCCGGGCTCGCCGCCGGTCTCGGTACGAACGGTCGCGGTGGTCACGCCAGTCCCCTTTCGGTGAGCAGCGCATGCAGCGCCGCAGCGGACTCCTGCACGGTCTGGGTGTGCGACTCGATGCGCAGATCGGGCGATTCGGGCTGCTCGTAGGGGTCGTCCACGCCGGTCAGACCGGAGATCTCGCCGGCCGCCTGCTTGGCGTACAGCCCCTTCACATCACGCTCGGAGCACACCTCGACCGGCGTGGCCACATGCACCTCCAGATACGCCGTGCCCTCGTTCTGGTGGCGCTTGCGCACCGCCTCGCGGCTGTCCGCGTACGGCGCGATCACCGGCACCAGCGCCTTGACGCCGTTGCTCGCCAGCAGCTCGGCCACGAAGCCGATGCGCTGGACGTTGGTGTGCCGGTCCTCGCGGGTGAAGCCGAGGCCCGCGGAGAGGAACTCGCGGATCTCGTCGCCGTCGAGCACCTCGACGCGATGCCCCTCGCCGCGCAGCCGGTCGGCCAGCTCGCGCGCGATGGTCGTCTTGCCCGCGCTCGGCAGTCCGGTCAGCCAGATCGTGGCGCCCGTCATGGATATCTCCTGATGCGTCGTCATCAGTGCAGCCCGCACTCGGTCTTGTTGCTCCCGGCCCAGCGGCCGGCCCTGGCGTCCTCGCCCGCCAGCACCCGGCGGGTGCAGGGCGCGCAGCCGACGGAGGCGTAGCCGTCCATCAGCAGCGGGTTGGTGAGTACACCGTGCTCGGCCACGTAGGCGTCCACGTCGGCCTGCGTCCAGCGGGCGATCGGCGAGACCTTCACCTTCTGCCGCTTGGGGTCCCAGCCGACGACCGGGGTGTTCGCCCGGGTCGGCGACTCGTCCCGGCGCAGGCCCGTGGCCCAGGCGTCGTACCCGGTCAGGCCCTCTTCGAGGGGCTTGACCTTGCGCAGCGCGCAGCACAGGTCCGGGTCGCGGTCGTGCAGCTTCGGGCCGTACTCGGCGTCCTGCTCGGCCACCGTCTGCCGCGGCGTCAGGGTGATGACGTTGACGTCCATCACCTCGGCGACCGCGTCCCGGGTCCCGATGGTCTCGGGGAAGTGGTAGCCGGTGTCCAGGAAGACCACGTCCACGCCCGGGAAGGCCCGCGAGGCCAGGTGCGCGACGACCGCGTCCTCCATCGAGGAGGTCACGCAGAAGCGCGGACCGAAGGTCTCGGCGGCCCACTTGAGGATCTCCAGGGCGGGCGCGTCCTCCAGGTCGCGGCCCGCCTGTTCGGCGAGCTGCTGAAGGTCGGTAGCGGTGGTCACGACGTACCTCCGTCGGACGGTGAAGCGGTGGCCGGCCTGCTCCGGGAGAGCAGGCCGAGGAACTTCAGCCGGAACGCCCTGCTGCACGCCCGGCACTCCCAGGCCGCGCCCTCGCCGCGGACCGAGCCCTCCTCGGAGGGGCGCAGGTCCTCGTCGCCGCAGTACGGGCAGTAGAACGGGGCGGCGCGCTCGCTCACAGTGCCTCCCTGTTCGCTTCTCCGCCCACGCGGCGCAGAGGTGCAGCCATCGCCGTTGTCTGCGGCCCGGCGGCCGCGCGTGCGTCGCTCACTTCAGCGCACCCTCTTCCGCGCGGGCCGCCCACTGGGCGAACCGCTCGCCGTCGGTGCGCTGCTCCTGGAAGTTGCGCAGCACCCGCTCGACGTAGTCGGGGAGTTCGGCGGCGGTGACCTTCAGGCCCCGGACCTTGCGGCCGAACCCGGCCTCCAGCCCGAGCGCGCCGCCCAGGTGCACCTGGTAGCCCTCGACCTGGTTGCCGTCGTCGTCCAGGACCAGCTGGCCCTTGAGGCCGATGTCCGCGACCTGGATACGGGCGCAGGCGTTGGGGCAGCCGTTGATGTTGATGGTGAGCGGTTCGTCGAACTCGGGGAGTCGGCGCTCCAGTTCGTCGATCAGCGAGGCGCCGCGGCCCTTGGTCTCGACGATCGCCAGCTTGCAGAACTCGATGCCGGTGCAGGCCATCGTGCCGCGCCGGAACGGGGAGGGGCTGACCCGCAGGTCGAGCGCCTCCAGACCGGCGACCAGCGAGTCGACCTGCGACTCCTCGACGTCCAGCACGATCATCTTCTGCTCGGCGGTGGTCCGCAGCCGGCCCGAGCCGTGCTCCGCGGCGACCTCGGCGATCTTGGTGAGGGTGGTGCCGTCCACCCGGCCGACGCGCGGCGCGAAGCCCACGTAGTAGCGGCCGTCCTTCTGCCGGTGCACACCGACGTGGTCGCGCCACCGCTGGGCGGGCTGCGCCGGGGCGGGGCCGTCGGACAGCTTCCGCTCGAGGTACTCGTCCTCCAGCACCTGGCGGAACTTCGCCACGCCCCAGTCGGCGACCAGGAACTTCAGCCGGGCGCGGGTGCGCAGCCGGCGGTAGCCGTAGTCGCGGAAGATCGAGATGACGCCCTCGTAGACGTCGGCGGCCTCGTCGACGGAGACCCAGACGCCGAGCCGGACACCGAGCTTGGGGTTGGTGGACAGTCCGCCGCCGACCCACACGTCGAAGCCCGGACCGTGCTCGGGGTGCTCGACGCCGACGAAGGAGATGTCGTTGATCTCGTGCGCGACGTCCAGCAGCGGCGAGCCGGAGACCGCGGACTTGAACTTGCGCGGGAGGTTGGAGAACTCCGGGTTGCCGATGATCCGGCGCTGGATCTCCTCGATGACCGGGGTGCCGTCGACGATCTCGTCCTCGGCGATACCGGCGACCGGCGAGCCGAGGATGACGCGGGGGGTGTCACCGCAGGCCTCGGTCGTGGACAGGCCGACGGCCTCCAGCCGCTGCCAGATCTCCGGCACGTCCTCGATGCGGATCCAGTGGTACTGGACGTTCTGCCGGTCGGTGATGTCCGCGGTGCCGCGGGCGAACTCCTGGGAGATCTCGCCGATCACCCGCAGCTGATCGGTGGTCAGCCGTCCGCCGTCGATGCGGACCCGCAGCATGAAGTACTTGTCGTCCAGCTCCTCGGGCTCCAGGATCGCGGTCTTGCCGCCGTCGATCCCGGGCTTGCGCTGGGTGTACAGGCCCCACCAGCGCATCCGCCCGCGCAGGTCGTTGGGGTCGATCGAGTCGAATCCGGCCTTGGAGTAGATCGTCTCAATGCGTGTCCGCACATTGAGACCGTCGTCGTCCTTCTTGAACTGCTCGTTGCCGTTCAGGGGCGTGAAGTGGCCCACGGCCCACTGGCCCTCGCCGCGGTGGCGTCCGGCCTTGCGGCGGGTCGTGGCTGCGGCGCGGGCACCCCCGGCCGACGGCTGGGGGGCATCTGGGGTGGCGGCCATGGGTGTACGTCCTTCTGGGCAGGCTCAAGGGATCGGGACCGGCGCCGGGCGCCCACGGTGACCTGCGCGGACACACCGAAGAGCGGCGCGTGGCGACGCGTCGGCGGTGGGTCTGCGGATCGTGGGGTCTCAGCGCGTCCGCGACGATGGGGACGGCGGGGTGTTCGGTGGTGCTGGGTGCTGTCCGGGGCCGATCGCCCCAGGTGGGTACGGCCTCAGCCCGTCCGACAAATGGCGCTGGACATGCGGCCGAGGTCGACGTGCCGCCGACTCACCAAGGCAATTCCAGCTCGAGACATGACGGAAGCGTGGCACGCCGCTCTCCGGCCAGTCCACCGTTATCCAGGATATGGACATCGACGTCTCGCATGGCGGGACGGTGTGGTGCCGATCACTCCCCGGCGGGGGTGTGGGGCGCGATGAGCGGTCCCGCGCCCGGCCAGGGTCCCGGGGCCGCTGTGTCGGACTCCTCGGTCACGGTGGTGTCGTACAGCCGGAACCCCCGCCGCTGGTAGTTCGCCATCGCGTGCGCGCCGTCCAGGGAGCAGGTGTGCAGCCACACCCGCTTCGTCGGGGCCTGTCCGGGCCACCGTTCGGCCAGGTCCCAGGCCCGCTCGATCCCGTACGCCAGCAGGTGCCCGCCGATCCGGCGCCCCCGGAAGGCCGGGACGAGCCCGAAGTAGACGATCTCCACGGATCCGTCCCGGGCCGCCTCCAGCTCGATGAACCCGGCGGGCGTCCCCCGCTCGTACGCCACCCAGGTCTCCACGCCCGGCCGCCCCAGGTACTGCGCCCACCGCGCGTACGGCCACCCCAGCCGGTCGGTCCAGGCGACGTCCCCGCCGACCGCCGTATAGAGGAACCGGCTGAATTCGGGTGACGGCTGCTCGGACCGGACGATGCGGACACCCTGCTCGGCCGGCGGCTCCTGCGCGGGGCGCAGATCGGCGCGCGCGGTCTGTTCGAGGTACCAGGTGGTGACCGAGAGGCTCATGCGGCCAGCACATCACACCGGCCCGCGCCGGCCGGATGCGGTCCGGGCGCCGGGGCGGGGTGCCTCCGTGCCGTGCGGCGGCGCACCATCCGGATGGTGAGACATCGGCTCACCGTGTGGACGGCGCGGTGGTGCGTTCCGCGGCCCGCCCGGCCCCCGCTACCCGGTCTTGACCATCCTGGCGAAGACCACCACGTTGCCCGTGTAGCCCGAACCCGCGGAGTACGTCCCGCCGCAGGTCAGCACGCGCAGCTCGGGGCGCCCGGTGTCGCCGTAGACCTTCCGGGCGGGGAAGCGGCGCTTGTCGAAGACCTGGACGCCGTAGACCTCGAAGTCCGCGATCCGCCCGTCCTCACGGGTCACCCGGATCGTCCTGCCCTTCTCCAGGGCGCCCAGCGAGTAGAAGACCGCCGGTCCGCCGGCAGTGTCGACATGGCCGACCAGGACGGCGGTGCCGCGCTCCCCGGGAGACGCCGCCGCCTTGTACCAGCCCGCCAGACGGGCGTCCGACGCCGGCGGCGCCTCGATCCAGCCGTCCCTGTCCAGGCCCAGCGGCAGCACCGGGGCGGACACCCCGATCGACGGGATCGCCACCAGCGAGGGGGCGGAACGGGGCAGCGCGGCCGGGGCGGGGCCGCCGGGCGGCGGATCGCCGGAGAACAGGGAGAGGGCGGCGTCCGGCTGCGGCGGCCCGTCCGCCTCACCGGACAGACCGTGGCGCAGCATGCCGAACCCGACGAGGCCGACCAGCGCCAGCGTGCCCCACCGGGGCCGCCGTCCGACCGCGGGCTGCTCCTGGGCCGTTTCCGGTGTCCTCGGCGAGCCTGCCGGGCCCATCGCTCACCTCCCGGGGCCGCACGCCGGGGAGTGCGCGGCCCCGGTCGGCACGCTAGGGCGCCGCCGGGGCGGCGGCGAGCGCAGCCCGCCGAACGGGTGGCGGCGGACCGCCGCGGCCGCAGCCCGCCGTGGCCCCGGCCGTCGGCCACGGGCCCCTCACGCCCGCCGCGCCGCCACCACCGCCGGCGCCGTCGACTGCGGCAGCAGCTCGACGGGGCGCGGCGGCAGCCGCAGCTCCACCTCCACACCGTCGGCGAAGCGGTACGGCCGGTGCGCCAGCACGCCCCCCAGATGGCGGCGCAGGCGGGACAGCTCGGCGCGCACCGTGACCGTACGGCTCCCGTCGCCGAACAGGTCCTCGGCCAGCTCGACGGCGCTGCGCCCCGGCGGATGCGCGGCGAGGGCGAACAGCAGCTCGGCATGGCGCGGGGTCAGCGCGTGCGACCAGCTGCCGGCCGGCCCGCTGACCGTGACCGTGGCGCCGTCGCGTCCGCTGACGTCCAGCACCACCCGGCTCGGCCCGGCCGCCGGCTCCGGCCGGCCGACCCGGATCAGCCAGCCGCCGGGCAGCGGCTCCAGGGCGCACATGCCGTAGCGCGGCAGCCACAGCGGCCCGGCCTCGGGCGCCTTGGGCAGCGCCACGCGTTCCGTCGGCGTCAGGCCCGTCACGCCGACGACCCAGCCGTGGGGGTCGACGGCCAGCGCCCGCCCGCCGAGCCGCGCCAGCACCGGCGCCGCACTCGACCGCAGCCGCTCCAGGGACGTGTGGTGGCGGGTGCGCAGCTCACCCTCCGCGAGCCGGGCGACCGCGGACACCAGGGACAGTGTCGTGGGGTGGAAGGTGTGCGCCGGTCCGCTGATGTCCACGGTGCCCAGCAGGCGTCCGTCACGCGGGTCGTGCAGCGGTGCCGCGGCACAGGTCCACTGGTGGTGGCTGCGCACGAAGTGCTCGGCGGAGTGCACCAGCACCGGGCGGCGGGCCACCAGCGCGGTGCCGATGGCGTTGGTGCCGACGACGCCCTCCGTCCAGTCGGCGCCCTTGTCGAAGCCCAGCCGGTCGGCCATCCGCCGGACCGGCGCGCTGCCCTCCCGCCACAGCACCCGGCCCTCGGCGTCGGTGACGACCATGATCTGCTGGGCCGCGTCGGCCGTCGCCAGCAGTCCCTCGTTGAGCACCGGCAGCACTGTCGCCAGCTGCGACTTCTGCCGACGGTGCTCCAACTCCGCGACGGACAGCAGGAATTGGGGCTGATCGCGGTCGGGGTCCACGCCGGAGCCCAGCACCCGGCGCCAGGACTCGCCGATGACCGCGCGGGGCGACTCCGGCGCTGCGCCCGGTGGCGCCTCGCCCGCGAGCGCGGCCTCGTGCACGGTGGCGAGGCGGCGGGCGGTCGAGCGGATGTCCTGGGCCGACCAGATGGCGCTGTGGATCGGTCTGTCGCTCACGCTGTTCTCCGTTGTGCGGTCCACCGGTCGGTGCCCATCGTGCCGTCACCAGGCCGTCCGGGAGGCGCCATTGTCCAGATCCGCCGGTGCGCACTGCAACGCACTGCAACCGTTGTGGCCTATGACGCGTAACCAGGACGCTGATCACAGCGGCCGATGGCTTCTCGCCACCGCGAGGTTCGCCGGTCACCCGTCGGAGGACCCGCCGGTGACGTCGGGAACCCATCGGCCGCGGCGCGACGTCGGCACGGTGCGAGGGGGGCTCACCATGGTGGCCGCTGCTCCGCGCGTCGTGGTGATCGGCGCGAGCGAGGGGGTGCGGATCGCGCGCGCCGCCCGGCTCGCCGGCCACTACCGGGTCCCCCGGCTGCCCGCGGTCGACGTCCTGATCGGGCGTCAGCCGCCGCCCGCCGGCGGCTATGTCATCGACGGCGCCCCGCAACTGCTCGACCGGGTGGCCGGCGTCGGCGGTCTGCTGCCCGCGCTGGCCTTCGCCGACCTCGTCGTGGTGCTGCGCACCGCCGAGTGCAACGGCACGGGTGAGGCCTGCCGGGTCCTGCGGTACTACGAGGCGCGCGGGGTGCTGGCGGCCTTCCCGCCGGGCACACCCGACGGCGAGATCATCGTGGCCGTCGACGCGGCGCTGCGCGGGCGCACCGCCGTGGACCCGCCCGACGACCCGACGGACCCGCCCTAGCGGCCCTTGAGACCGGGAGCGGTGCCGAGTCGGCGCGGCACCGCTCCCCGACGGGCGCGGCGGCGGTAACCCCCTGTCCCCGTCCCCCCGCGAGGCAACGGCCCGGAGGTGACGGGGAGCCGCCGCCGCGCCGACGTCGTACGGGGCCGGCGCCGCTCAGGGCGCGTCGTCCAGGACCGGCCGCGCCCGCGCCACGACCGCCGCGAGATCCAGTGTGTGCGGCAGCGTCCCGAACGCGGCGCCCGCGTCGCCGCCCAGACGGGAGGCGCAGAACGCGTCCGCGACCTCGGGCGGTGCGTAGCGCACCAGCAGCGAGCCCTGCAGCACCAGCGCCATCCGCTCCACCAGACGCCGGGCCCGGGCCTCGATGCCCTCCAGGTCGGCGAGTTCGGTGAGCAGCCCACGGATCGCCCGGTCCAACCGGTGGTCCGCGCCCCGCGCGCCGCCGATCTCGGTCAAAAAGGCGTGCAGCGGCTCGGGATCGTGCCGCAGCGCCCGCAGCACGTCCAGCGCCTGGACGTTGCCGGAGCCCTCCCAGATCGAGTTCAGCGGGGCCTCGCGCAACAGCCGCGGCAGCCCCGACTCCTCGACGTAGCCGTTGCCGCCCAGGCACTCCAGCGCCTCCGCGACCACCGGCGTGCACCGCTTGGTCACCCAGTACTTCGCCGCCGGGACCGCGAGCCGCAGCAGGTGCCGGTCCTGCTCGCCGCCGCTGTCGTACGCCGCCGCCAGCCGCAGCGCGAGCGTGGTCGCCGCCTCCGACTCCAGCGCCAGGTCGGCCAGCACGTTGCGCATCAGCGGCTTGTCGATCAGCCGGCCGCCGAACGCCTCCCGGTACGCCGTGTGGTGCAGCGCCTGCGCCACCGCCTGCCGCATCACCGCGGCCGCGGCGGTCACGCAGTCCAGCCGGGTCGCCGCGACCATCTCGATGATCGTCGCCACTCCGCGCCCCTCCTCACCGACCCGGCGCGCCCAGCTCCGCCCGTCGAACTCGACCTCCGCCGAGGCGTTGGAGCGGTTGCCGAGCTTGTCCTTGAGCCGCTGGATGCGGAACGCGTTGCGGCCGCCGTCCGGCAGCACCCGCGGCAGCAGGAAACAGGTGAGCCCCCCGGGCGCCTGCGCCAGCACCAAGAAGGCGTCCGACATCGGCGCCGAGCAGAACCACTTGTGCCCGGTCAGCACGTACTCGCCGGGCGCGGCCAGCGGCTCGGCGCGCGTGGTGTTGGCCCGTACGTCGCTGCCGCCCTGCTTCTCCGTCATGGCCATGCCCGCCAGCGCACCGCCCTTCTCGGCGACCGGCCGCAGCTCGTGGGCGTAGATGTGCGAGGTGAGCAGCGGCTCCCATACGGCCGCCAGATCCGGCTCGGCGCGCAGCGCGGGCACCGCCGCATGGGTCATCGACAGCGGGCAGCCGTGTCCGGCCTCCGCCTGGGTCCACACCAGGAAGCCGGCGGTGCGGCGAAGATGGCCGTGGGGCCGCGACCAGGCGTCGGTCAGGCCCGCCGAGACGGCGTGACCGAGCAGCCGGTGCCAGGCCGGGTGGAACTCCACCTCGTCGATGCGATGGCCGAACCGGTCGTGGGTGTGCAGGACCGGCGGATGGGCGTTGGCCTGCTCGCCCCAGCGCTGGGCGTGCGCCGAGCCGGCCGCCTTCCCCAGCAGGCTCAGTTCCGCCCGTGCCTGAGTGAGCCGGGCGCCGTCGAGGTACCGGGCGACGCCCTCGGTGAGGGCCGGGTCGCTGCCGAAGACGTCGTAGCCGACCAGCGGCGGGGGCTGGTTGGTGACCGTGTGAGTGGTGGCTGCCATGCCGGATACGGTAAGGAGGTGCAGCCGGCAAACGAACCAACCGAGCGGCCCGCGGGGCGTCTGACCAGGGCCCGCGTGCTGTACCGCAATGTCTCCAAGCGCCGGCTGGCCTGGCTGCTGCTCAAGGACATCGTCCACTCGTGTATGACCTACCGCGTCACCGGCCTGGCGGCCGAGGCGGCGTTCTGGTGCCTGCTGTCGCTGCCGCCGCTGATCCTCGGACTCCTCGGCGTGCTCGGCTACACGCAGGCCTGGATCGGGCACGACACGATCGACGGCGTCCGCGAGCGCATCCTCAGCGCCGCCGGCACCGTGCTGTCCGGCAAGGGCGTGGACCAGATCGCCCGCCCCCTGCTGGACGACGTCTTCACCGGCCGCCGCCCCGACGTCATCTCCCTCGGCTTCGCCATCGCCCTGTGGTCCGGCTCCCGGGCGCTGAACGTCTTCGTCGACACCATCACCATCATGTACGGGCTCGACGGCCGGCGCGGCATCGTCAGGACCCGGCTGCTGGCGTTCGCGCTCTACCTGGGCGGGCTGGTCGTCGGCGCCGTCGCGCTGCCGCTGATGGTGGCCGGACCCGACACCGTCGTCAGCTGGCTGCCGGCCAGCGAGCAGATCATCCGGGTGCTGTACTGGCCGTTCGTCCTGCTGGTGTCCATCGCCTTCCTCACCACGCTCTACCACCTGTCCGTACCGGTCCGGTCGCCCTGGCAGGAGGACATTCCGGGGGCGGTGGTCGCACTCGGCATCTGGGTGCTCGGCAGCTTCCTGCTGCGGCTCTACCTCGTCTCGACCGTGGAGGGCCCCACGATCTACGGGTCGCTGGCCGCGCCGGTCGCGGTACTGCTGTGGATCGGTGTGTCCGCCTTCGCGGTGCTGGTCGGTGCCGCGATGAACGCCTCGCTCGACCGGGTGTGGCCGTCGGTCGCCACGGCCGCGGCGCGCGAGGAGATCGCGCGCCGGGCGGCGGAGCGGGACGGCGACGGGGACGAGGGCGGGGACGAGGGCGCGGACGGGGAAGAGGGGGCGGCCGGCGACGGCGGCGGGCGCACCGGCTGAGCGTTGTCGTCCTGGTATCGCCTGTCGCAGCGGCGGCCGGGCCTGCTTCAGTGACCGGGTACGCGTCCGCCCGGGCCCGTCCTCACACCGCAGGGAGACGCCACATGGCCCCGACCCCGCAGCCCACCCCCCTCGATGCTCCCCGCGCCCCGGAGCACCCCGCCCGCGACCACGTCCCGTACCGCAGCGGCGCGTTACGCCGCCCCCACCGGCCGCCGGTCGAGATCGACCACCGCGTCGACCCGGAGGCCGTGGAGCTCCGCGGACCCGTGTTCGGCGTCACGGACGTCGGCGCACTCGACGCCGACCTCACCCGGCAGCACACCGGCGAACCCCTCGGCGAGCGCATCACCGTCACCGGCCGCGTCCTGGACCGCGCCGGCCGCCCCGTACGCGGCCAGCTCGTCGAGGTCTGGCAGGCCAACGCCTCCGGCCGGTACGCCCATCGGGGCGACCGGCACCCCGCCCCGCTGGACCCGAACTTCACCGGCACCGGCCGCGCACTGACCGACGACGAGGGCCGCTACGCCTTCACCACCGTCAGGCCCGGCGCCTATCCGCTGAGCGGGCACGACCACACCTGGCGCCCGGCCCATATCCACTTCTCGCTCTTCGGAGCGGCGTTCACCCAGCGGCTGATCACCCAGATGTACTTCCCCGGCGACCCGCTGCTGCCGTACGACCCGGTCCTCGGCTCGGTCAGCGACCCCGCCGCCCGTGCGCGCCTGGTGGCCACCTACGACCACGAACTGTCCGACCCGGAAGGGTCCCTGGGCTACCGCTGGGACATCGTCCTGGACGGCCCGTCCGCCACCTGGACCGAGGAGGGCCGCTGATGCCCCGCGCCACCACCCGGCCGGATACGTCCGACGCGGCGCCGCCCGCTCCGTCGCCCGCGCCGCTCGCCCCCACACCCTCGCAGACCATCGGCCCGTTCTACGGCAACGCGCTCCCGTTCCCCGGCGGCGGGCAGATCGCGCCGGCCGGCCACCCCGACACGATCACCGTGCACGGCTGCGTACGGGACGGAGCCGGCGACCCGGTGCCCGACGCGCTGTTGGAGTTCTGGCAGGCGGCACCGGACGGCAGCCTGACCGGCGCGCCCGGTTCGCTGCGCCACGACCCGGCCACCGGCGCGGTCCTCGGTCGCGACGGCGTGGACTTCACCGGCTTCGGCCGCGTCCCCACCGACGCCGACGGGCGCTACGCCGTACGCACCCTGCCCGCCGCCGCCCCCGCCGGCCGCCCGGACGCCGCGCCGTACCTCGCCGTGTGCGTCTTCGCCCGCGGACTGATCGACCACCTCTTCACCCGCGTCTACTTCCCCGAGCACCCCGCCGCCCACGCCGCCGACCCGCTGCTGGCACAGCTGCCCGCCGCCCGCGCGCGCACCCTGCTCGCCCGCCCGGACGGACCGGGACGGTACCGCTTCGACGTACGGCTGCAGCGGTCGGCGGACGGCGCGCACGAGGAGACGGTCTTCCTCGCCCACCGCTGACCGCCCGGACCAGAGCCGGTTCGACACCCGGCTGCAGCGCTCCTCGCTCGACCGGCTCGCCGCCTTCGGGCGCACGCCGCGGCGGAGCCGGCGGAGAACTGCGCGGGGCCGCCCCTGGGGTGACGCCGGTTCAGCGGCGCTCGCGGTAACGCACCAGCAGCATCGCCGCGTCATCGTGCAGCGGCCCCTCGGCGTGCTCGACCACGTCCTCGCGGACGGAGCGCAGCGCGGCCTCCGGGTCGGGGTCCTTCAGCAGCGCGGAGCGCTCGTCGAGGGGGTAGAAGCGGCCCGCCGCGTCGCGGGCCTCGGTGACCCCGTCGGTGTAGAACAGCAGCTGGTCGCCGGCGGTGAACGGCACCTCGTAGGGGAGCGGGGCACCGGGGCCGGTGGAGGTGAGGCCGAGCGGCAGGGCCCGGTCGGGGGGCGCGGCGAAGGCGACCGTACCGGCGGGGCGGACGACCAGCGGGGCCGGATGGCCGTAGTTGAGCAGCGTGGCATGTGGACCGTCACCGATCTCCGCGAGCACCGCCGTGACGAACCGTTCGCCGGACAGATGGCGGTTCAGGGCCCGTTCGACGCGCTCGCCGACGGCCGGCAGATCCGGCTCGTCGTGCGCGGCCTCCCGGAACGCGCCCAGCACCACCGCGGCGCTCTCCACCGCCTCCAGACCCTTGCCCTGGACGTCGCCGACGATGATCCGCACACCGGCGGGCGAGGTCACCACCTCGTACAGATCGCCGCCTATCCGGGCCTCGGCCACCGCCGAGGTGTAGGAGACCGCGATCCGCAGCGGGCCCGCGCTGCGCGGCACGGGGCGCAGCAGCACCCGCTGGGCGACCTCGGCGATGGAACGGACGCTGGCCAGCTCCGCCTCGCGGCGCTGCCGCATCACCGCCGCGACCACACCGGCCGCGGTCACCCCGGCCACCGACAGCAGCGCGGTCAGCCCGCGCCGGCTCTCGAACAGACCGCTGTAGAGGCCCAGTCCGAGGCAGAGGACGAACGCCGTGAGTCCGACCAGGGCGGTGCGCCGCCAGCCGCCCACCAGTCCGGCGAACGCGGGCCCCAGGGACACCAGGGGCAGAAAGCCCACTTCCGGGCCCGCGGTGAGGTCGACGACGCTGACCACGGCCATCACCGTGTAGGGGAGTACGGACAGCACACGGGAGCCGGTGCGCAGCTCCCCGTTCTCCACGGCCAAGGTGTTCTCCGACGGTGTCGTGTCCGGTGATCGGGCTATGGGGGCCGTCGGCCGTCGGAGTGTCCGAAAACGGCCCCCCAACCCCCGACCTGAGCATATGCAACCCATGCCGTACCGAAATACCTCGAATGCGCCTGTTACCGAATCGCAGTGGCCCGGGGCGCGCCGCGCCAGTGGCCCGGGGCGCACCGCGCCAGTGGCAGGAGCGGCCGCGGGATCTTACGGACCGGTGACACGACGGTCGTGGCGCGCGCCGGACGGCCCGGTCCCGCTTAGCGTGACCGGCATGCGAGTACTGGTCACCGGAGGCGCCGGCTTCATCGGATCGCAGGTCGTCACCGCGCTCGTCGCACGCGGCCACGAGCCCGTGGTGTTCGACGCGCTGCTTGCCTCGGCGCACCCCGAACCCCCGCCGCCGCGCCCGCAGGAGCGCCGCATCGTCGCGGACGTACGCGACCGGGCTGCCGTCGACGCGGCCCTGCGGGGCATCGACGCGGTCTGCCATCAGGCGGCGATGGTCGGCCTGGGCAAGGACTTCGCCGACGCGCCCGACTACGTCGGCTGCAACGACCTGGGAACGGCCGTGCTGCTGGCCGCCATGGCCGCCGTGGGCGTACGCCAGTTGGTGCTCGCCGGGTCGATGGTGGTCTACGGGGAGGGGCGCTACACCTGCCCCGCGCACGGTGCGGTGCGGCCCGGTCCGCGCGGCGCCGCCGAGCTGGCCGCCGGACGGTTCGAGCCGTGCTGCCCGCGGTGCGGTGCGCAGTTGCGACCGGGGCTGGTCGGCGAGGACGCGCCCACCGATCCGCGCAACGTCTACGCCGCCACCAAGCTCGCCCAGGAGCATCTGGCCGCCTCCTGGGCGCGGGCGACCGGCGGCCGGGCCGTCTCGCTGCGCTATCACAACGTCTACGGGCCCGGAATGCCACGCGACACCCCGTACGCCGGCGTCGCCTCATTCTTCCGCTCGGCACTGGCCCGCGGCCAGGCACCGACCGTCTACGAGGACGGGGGCCAGCGCCGGGACTTCGTGCACGTGCGGGACATCGCGGCGGCCAACGTGGTGGCGCTGGAGGCCCTGCCGGAGCGGGCGCCCGACACCCTGACCGCGTACAACACGGGCAGCTCGCAGCCGCACACCGTCGGCGAGATGGCGCACGCCCTGGCCGAGGCCCACGGCGGGCCGGCGCCGGTGGTGACGGGGGAGTACCGGCTGGGCGACGTACGGCACATCACGGCGTCGTCGCGGCGGATCGCCGAGGACCTCGGCTGGCGGGCGGCGACCGGATTCGCGGAAGGGATGGCGGAGTTCGCCCGGGAGGAGATGCGCCCGGCGGCCGGGGTGGCCGGGGTGACCGGGGTGGCCGGGGTGACCGGGGCCGCGGCGGGCGCCGCCCGCCCCGCCCCGGTGGACGTCGTCCTGCCCTGCCTCGACGAGGCCGCCGCGCTGCCCTGGGTACTGGCGCGCATCCCGGCCGGCTGGCGGGCGATCGTCGTGGACAACGGCTCCACCGACGGCTCGGCCGAGATCGCCCGCGACCTGGGCGCCACCGTCGTCCACGAACCGCGCCGCGGCTTCGGCGCCGCCTGCCACGCCGGACTGCTGGCCGCCGCGGCGGACATCGTCTGCTTCTGCGACTGCGACGCCTCCCTCGACCCGGCACTGCTCGCCCCGTTCGTGGCCGCCGTCCGCGACGGCGACAGCGATCTGGTGCTGGGCCGCCGGCGCCCCCAAGGGCGTGGCGCCTGGCCGCCGCACGCCCGCGCCGGCAACCTCGCCCTGGCCCGGATGCTGCGCCGCCGCACCGGGCTGCGGCTGCACGACCTCGGCCCGCTGCGCGCCGCCCGGCGCACCGCGCTGCTCGACCTCGGCCTCACCGACCGCCGCAGCGGCTACCCCCTGCAGATGGTCGTCCGGGCCGCCGACGCCGGCTGGCGCATCGAGGAGCGCGATGTGCCCTACCGGCCGCGCACCGGCCGCTCGAAGGTCACCGGCACCTGGCGCGGCACCTGGCACGCGGTCCGCGACATGCGCGGCGTCCTCCACCAGCCGCCGCTGACACCGCGTACGAAGGAGGCGGCCCGATGACCGCGCCCGACCGTCCGGAGCCGCTGCCGGGCCCCGGGCCGACCACGGTCCTGGTCATCGCCAAGGAGCCGGTGCCCGGCCGGGTCAAGACCCGGCTCACCCCGCCGTACACCCCCGCCGAGGCCGCCCAGTTGGCCGAGGCCGCGCTGTACGACACCCTCCGGGCCGTACGCGCCATGCCCGCCCGGCGACGGGTCGTGGTGCTCGACGGCCGGCCGGGAAGCTGGCTGCCGGCCGGCTTCGACGTGCGGCCGCAGGGCAGCGGCGGCCTCGACGAGCGGCTCGCCCAGGCCTTCGCCGCCAGCACCGGACCGACCCTGCTGATCGGCATGGACACTCCGCAGATCACCCCGCAACTCCTCGCCCCCGCGACGGACTCCGGCGCGTGGGACGACTGCGACGCCTGGTTCGGCGCGGCGGAGGACGGCGGATTCTGGGCGCTCGGCCTGGCCGTGCCCGACCCCCGGCTGCTGCGCGGCGTCCCCATGTCCACCGACCGCACCGGCGCCGCCCAGCGGGCCCGGCTGACCGCCTCCGGGCTCCGGGTGGCGGAGTTGCCGCCGCTGTGCGACGTCGACACCGCGGACGACGCCGAGCGGGTCGCGGCCGCGGCCCCCGGCGGACGGTTCGCCGCCACCCTCGCCCGGCTGACCCGGGCCGGCGGGCGATGAGCCGCGCCGTGCCACCGGCGGCGACCGCCCCGCCCGGCACCGCCTCCTGGGGAGCGGACCCGTACGCCGACGCCCTCCGCCGGGGCCGCGGCCCGCTCTTCCTGCGCCGTACCGACGGCTGGCTGCTGCCGCTGGAGGTCGAGCGCTGGTGCGCCGGGGCGGACGCCGCCGACCTGTCGGCGCTCGGCCGCTGCGAGGGCGCCGTCCTCGACATCGGCTGCGGCCCCGGACGGCTGGTCGCCGCGCTCGCCGCACAGGGCCGGCCGGTGCTCGGCATCGACGTCAGCCGGGCCGCGGTCACCCGCACCGCGGCGACCGGTGGTGCCGCGCTGCACCGCTCCGTCTTCGACCCCCTGCCCGACGAGGGGAGCTGGGGCACCGCGCTGCTCATGGACGGCAACATCGGCATCGGCGGCGACCCGCGCGCCCTGCTCGCCCGGACGGCCCAACTCGTCGGCCCGTCCGGCCTGCTCATAGTGGAGACCGCCCCGGCGGACCTCGACGAACGCGTCGAGGTCCGGGTCGACACCGGGCAGTACGCGGTCGCCGGCCACGGCCACGCATCCCGCGCACCGGGCGCCCCCTTCCCCTGGGCCCGGGTCGGCACCCGCGCGCTGTTGCGGTACGCGGCCGCCACCAGCTGGACGCCCGCCGAGCGGTGGACCGTCGCGCCGGCGCCCGCTCAGTCCCCGGCGCCCGGCCGCTGCTTCGTCTCCCTGCGCCGGCGCCGGACCCTGCCCGCCCGGCGCGGCTGAACCGTACGACACAGCAGCCACAGGGCCGAGACCGCGAACAGCCCCGCGGTGATCAGCAGCCAGCGGGTCAGGAACCCCTGGCCGGACAGCCCGGTGGCGGCCTCGAAGTGCGCCGCCGACCCGCTCCCCGCGGAGCCCGCGATCAGCGGGAACCACACCAGCAGCAACAGCCCGGACAGCGCGGCGGGGACCCGGACGTACCCGGTCCAGGCCGTGTGCCGGGCGGTCCCGGCCGCGTACGCCGCCACCGCGCGGTCGGCGCACGCGTACAGCGGCAGCAGCACCAGATCGTGCAGCAGCGCCGCCCCGACGAACCACACGACCACCAGCGGCCACTCCCCGCCGCCCAGCAACCGCAGCCCCGCATAGCCGGTGAGCGCGAACGAGGCGAGCATCAGCACCAGATGCAACGGCCCTTCGCCGTACCAGCGGTGACGCCTCAGTGCCCGCCGCCACCCTCCCGCGCGCTCGCGCCACGTGCGCCGCACCCTCACCACTCCCCGAACGTCAGCCGCGACACCCACTTGGTGTTGAGCACCCCGGGGGCCGCCGGAACGATGATCCGCGCCGGACGGCCGTGGTCCGCGGACAGCTCCGCACCGCCCACCCGCAGCGCGAGCAGCGACCGCGGATCGCGCACCTGGTTGCCGCGCAGCGCGGCCCGGCGGAACGCGCCGTGCAACTGGAGCGACTCCACCAGCAGGTCGGGCGGCTGCGCGCCGAGCCCCACCAGCGCGGCGAGATCACGCAGCCGCACTCCGCTCCACAGCTGGTCATCCGTCGACCAGCCCTCCACACAGGCGATCGGCAGCGCCGACTCGTGCTGCGGCAGCGCCAGCAGCGCGGCGCGGTCCAGCCGCACCCGCCGCCCGCCGCCCTCGACCGTCAGCCGCCAGTCGTCGCCGGTGTCCTGCGGTCTGATCCCGACGAACGCGGCCGTCTTGTTGATCTGGAAGCCGTTCGGTCCGCTGCCCGGGTCGCGGCCACCGTGCGGCGCCAGCACGGCCGTCCGCCGCCACCGTCCCCCGATGCTCTGACCGGCGGTCGTCGCGAGCAGCAGCAGCGATCCGGCGCCGACCAGCCCCAGCGCACCGCGCCGGGACACCGTCGGCCGGTCCGGCCGGACCGCCACCAACCCGGTGTCGTCGGCGTCCGCCGCGGGGTCCGTGCGCTCCCGCAGCGCCCGTACGGTCCGCGGCAGACGCAGCACCACATGGGCGAGGAAGGCGCCGATGAACACCCACGCGCCGTAGAAGTGCAGCGGATAGAACGACCCCGGAAAGAGGTACTCCAACTGGATGTTGAGGATGCCGGTCACGAACTCGAACAGTGCCCCGCCGACCAGCAACAACAGCGAGACCCGCTCCAGCGCGTGCCCGACGGACCGGGCCGGCGGCAGCGTGAACAGCTTGGGGATCACCGACCACAGCTTCGCCAGCAGGACGGGCACCAGCGCGACGCCGAGCGTGACGTGCACCCCCTGGGTGAGCCGGTAGATCCAGTGCGGATCGGTCGGCCAGTCGAAGAGGTAGAAGCCCAGCAGCCCCTTGCCCGGCGTCTTGTCGTTGACACCGCCGGCCAGGTCCGGGTTGTACGCGGCGTAGGAGAGCAGGCCGGTGACGAACAGCAGGGTGATCCCGGCCAGCAGCACCACGCCGAGCACCGCGGTCAGCCGGGGGCCGCGCAGCGGGCTGCGCCAGAACGTCGGCGAGGTGGGGGGAGCGAGACGGTGGTGGGCACCCATGATGAGTCCTCGGCGGTCGATGAGCCTTCGGAGGTCGGCGCGACGACGCTCCGCCGCCCGGACGAACACGTCCGCTCCGACGGTATGCCGCCACCCGGGCCCCCAGAGGGGCGCGACGCATGACGAAACTCTGACGTCGGCGGAACGGCGGGCCCAGGTCACCCCGCCGGCGCCCTAGCGTGCCGGTGTGACCTCCCGACCGACGTCTGAAGAACGCGCCGACGCGGCCGCCGCCCGCCGGACTCCGGAAGAGCGCGCCGCGTGCCGTGCCGATCTGCTGGCCGCCGCGGCCGGCGCCCTGCTCGTCGCGCTGGCCGCGGTCGTCGGCACCGTCATCCAGCGCGCCAACGGCAGCCTGCACGTCAACGTGCCGCCGCTGTACGCCTCGTGGTTCGCACACCTGGGCCCCGGCACCCCCGCCGCGCTCGCGGTCGCCGTCCTCGTGATCGCCTACGGGCCGCCGCTCGCCGACCGGCTGCCGTGGCGCCGGCTGGTCCTCACGGGCTGGGCGGCCGCCCTGGCCTGGACGTGGTCGCTGGCCCTGGTCGACGGCTGGCAGACCGGTGTCGCCCGCCGGCTCACCACCGAGTACGAGTACCTGACCGTCATCCGCCGCTTCGACGATCTCGGCCCGGCCCTGCGCGGCTTCACCGCGCACATCCTCAACACCGCGCCCGACCACTGGCCCGCCCATGTCGCCGGGCACCCTCCGGCCGCGGTGCTCACCTTCGTCGGCCTGGACCGCGTCGGCCTGGGCGGCGGGGCCTGGGCCGGCGCCTGGTGCATCACCGTCGGCACCTCCGCCGCGGCCGCGGTCCTCATCGCGCTGCGCGCCCTCACCGACGAGCCGACCGCGCGCCGGGCCGCCCCGTTCCTCGCGCTGGCCCCGGCCGCGGTGTGGGTGGGCACCTCCGCCGACGGCTACTTCACCGCCGTCGCCGCCTGGTCGACGGCGCTGCTCGCCCTCGCCGCCACCCGCCGCACCCGTCACCCCGCGGCCGCGGCCCTGGCCTCCGGTCTCCTCCTCGGCCTGACCTGCTACCTCTCCTACGGCCTCACCCTCGTCGCGCTGATCGCCGCCGCCGTGCTGCTGCTCGCCCGTACCGCGCGGCCGCTGTCCCTCCTGGTCGTCGGGGTCGCCGCCGTGGCGGCGGTCTTCACCCTCGCCGGGTTCGACTGGTGGGAGGGCTACCGCCTGCTGGTGGAGCGCTACTACCAGGGTGCCGCGGCGGTCCGCCCGTACGCGTACTGGGTCTGGGGCAACCTCGCCTGCACCGTGCTGATCACCGGCCTGGCGACGGTCGCCGGTCTGCGCCGCGTCCTCGCGGCCGCACCCACCGCGGTACGGCAGCTCCGCTCCCGGCCCCCTTCCGTCACCGGACCGACCGGCACCGGCCCCCTGCACCGACCCGTCGACCGCCTGGCGATCCTCGTCCTGGCCGCGCTGCTCGCCCTGCTGGTCGCCGACCTCTCCGGCATGAGCAAGGCGGAGACCGAGCGCATCTGGCTCCCCTTCGCCGTCTGGCTCCTGCCCGCCTGCGCCCTGCTGCCCACCGCCCGGCACCGCCACTGGCTCACCGCGCAGGCGGTACTGGCGCTGGGCGTCAACCATCTGCTGTACACCGGCTGGTGACGGGGCGTCAGTGCGGGGCGGGGCGGGCTGTCGCGTCGGTCAGGGGCGTGGGGCAGGCGCAGGTGTGGGCGTCGGGCCACCCGCCGGGCGCGTACGGACGGGCGCCGGCCTCAGGCGAGGTACGTACGGGCCGTGTTCACCCGGCCGGGGCGCAGGATCCGGATCGGGCCGCGGTTGCAGGACGGGCAGTCGTTGCGGGTCAGCGGGGAGGCGACCCGGACGCCGCGGGTGAAGTAGTCGGCGCGCCGATGCCCGGACAGGTCCGTGGTGTGCCGGATCTCGTACTCCTCCTCCCAGCCGTGCCCGCAGTGCAGACAGACGAACGCATACGCCTCGTGAACCGTCTCGGTGTCCCGTTCCATGGTCACCACGCCCTCTCCCCGGGCCCACCGCGCTCGCGCCGGGGCCGGATACTTGCCGCACCTCCCATTATTGCGCCGTGCAACCGCGAGCGCCGGGGCAGACCTCCGGGCCGCCGGCAGCGCCCGAAGGGGCCTGTCACCAGGTGCGATGCCGTCAGCGGTATAAAGGCAGCCATGGGGCCGAAGGCAGCGGCGGGGCACGACGACGATCCCGGCCGGGACGACGATCTCGACCATGATGCCGAGGAGGTCATCGCCGCCGTGCTGACCGCCTCCCGGCTGCTGGTCGGGATCTCGGTCCGTGCGCTCGCCCGGACGGATCCCTCGCTCACGCTGCCCCAGCTGAGGGCACTGGTGGTGCTGGACGGCCGGGGCCCGGTCAAGCTCGCCGCGCTGGCCGCCGCGCTGGGCGTCAATCCGTCGACCGCGATGCGCATGGTCGACCGGCTGGCGGCGGCCGGCAGCGTCACCCGGCAGGCCAATCCCGGTAACCGCCGGGAGGTGGTGCTGAGCCTGACGGCCCAGGGCCGCGCGCTCGTCGAGCGCGTACTGGCCCACCGGCATGCGGAGATCGCCGCGGTCGTGGCCCGGCTGCCGGTCGCCCAGCGCGCCGGGCTCGTGGCGTCGCTGCGCGCGCTCACCGATGCCGCCGGCGAGCCGCCCGTCGCCCCGAGGCCCGCGCCGCCGCCCGAATCGGCCATGCCCTAGGGCCGGTGCGTCAGCCCCGCACCCGTTCCAGGGCCGTGTACACCGCCGCGACCAGACCGACGTTGCGCGGGTCGTCGCCGCTCGTGCCGCCGCCGCACCTGTTCATGACGTAGGCGTACGACAGCCCGTTCTCCGGGTCGGCGAAGGCGTACGAACCGCCCGCCCCGCCGTGCCCGAAGGCCCGCGGATTGGGGCCCGCCAGGCCGTGCTGGTTGAGGAGGTAGCCAAGGCCCCAGCGGTGCTCGAAGCCCGCCGGGGCGAGCGCCCCGAGGGCCAGGTCGCGCTCGCCGGGCAGGCTCTGCGACCGGCGCATCTCCTCCAGGGTGGCCGGGCCGACGAGCGTGCCGCACGCCAGCGCGCCGTAGACCGCCGCCAGGCCGTGTGCGGTGGCGTGCCCGTTGCCCGCCGGGATCTCGGCCGAGCGGTAGGCGGCACTGTTGACGTCACCGGTGGGGATATAGGTCAGCGCCAGCAGCACGGCCGTCAGCGGATGATCGGTGATCGACCGGAACGGCGGCTTCGGCGCGCCGGGGAACCATTCCCCGATCCGTGCCCCGTCCAGCTGCCCGATCATGTCCGCGCAGGAGGCGTGCTCCTCGGCGGGGGTCCCGATGAACACCCGCGCGCCCATGGGACCGGTGATCTCGCTGCGCAGGAACGCGCCGAGGGACTGCCCGGTGATCCGCCGTACCACCTCGCCGACGAGGTACCCGAAGGTCACCGCGTGGTAGCCCTGAGCGGTGCCCGGCTCCCACCACGGCGCGGTGACCGCCAGGGCGGCGCACACCCGGTCCCAGTCGTAGGCGCGCCCCGCGGGCAGCGGCTCTCCGGGCGCGATCAGTCCGGCGCGGTGGCTGAGCAGCCAGCGGACGGGTAAGTCCTGCTTGCCGGCCTGCGCGAACTCCGGCCAGTAGCGGGCGACCGGCGCGTCGAGGTCCAACTCGCCCCGGTCCACGAGGAGATGGGCGCACAGGGCGGTCATCCCCTTGGACGTCGAGTAGACGTTCACGAGGGTGTCGCGCTCCCAGGGGCGGGTCCGGCCGGCGTCCGCGTGGCCGCCCCACAGGTCGACCACCGTCGTGCCGTCCACGGTCACCGCGACCGCCGCGCCGACGTCGTCGTGCTCGCCGAAGTTCCGCTCGAAGGCCTCCCGTACGCCGGCGAACTCCGGTGCGCAGTGGCCGTTGACGGCGGCTGGTCCCACGGCGGCTCTCCTCGCGTCGTCCTTGTGCGTCGTCCCATGAGCCCGTACGGCGCGTGCACGGGCTGGTACGCAGGGCGCGTACGTGCGGCGGGTACCTGCGTACGGTGTGCTCGACGGGATGATCCGCCGGGTCGATGTCCATGGCAACGAAGTGAGCCCGGACGGCTCAGCGGCGCGTGTCCGGACCGGCCGGAGCGCTGCGGCAGCACCAGCCCCCGGCCCTTGCACCAGCCCCTGGCCCTTGCGCCCTTTCGCCGCGACCGTCCGCTGCGTGACCTTCCCTGGCCGGATCCCGCCGTGCTCGGCGATCACCGCCCGTCCGCGCCCGCACCATGGTCACCATGACCACGACCAGCACCACGACCGGCCCGCACACCGGGCCCGAGGCGCGGCCCGGGACCGGGGCGCATGCCGTCGCCGCGACCGGCGAGCCGATTCACCCCGCCGGCCCCCTCCTCCCCGTCGAGGCCCTCCTCCTCGTCGACCTGCAGTCGGCCTTCGTCGCGGGCGACGAGGCGGTGCCCGACGCGGCGCGGGTGCTCGACCGGAGCCGCGACCTGCTCGCCAGGGCCCGCGCCGCCGGCGCCCTCGTCGTCCATCTGCAGAACGACGGCGCCCCCGGAACCGTCGACGAGCCGCACACGCCCGGCTGGGAACTCCAGCTGCCCGTCGAGCCGGGCCCCCGTGAGGTCGTGGTCCGCAAGACGGAGGACGACGGCTTCGAGGGCACCGCGCTGGGCGCCCTGCTCGCCGACGCCGGCGTCCAGGCGCTGGCCGTCGGCGGGGTCCTGTCCGAGATGTGCGTCGCCGCGACCGCCCGCACGGCCCTGGACCGCGACTTCCGGGTGGTTCTGCCGCACGACGCACACGCCACCTACGACATCCCCGCGGCTCCGGGCATCAGCGATGTCGTCCCGGCGGCCATGTCCTCCCGGGCCGCAGAATGGGCCCTGGGCGACGAGGTGGAGATCGTCGCCCGCGCCGCCGACGTCCCCTTCACCCGCACCCCGTCCACCGCGTCCCGCCCCGACCGATGAATCCGCGCCCCGGGCGCGGTCTACCTCCCCGGACCCGGCGGTCCGTCTCCTCGGACCCTCGGGCCTCGTAGCCCCTACACCTCGCCACAGGAGGACATCGTGTCCGACACCCCCGCCCCCGCCGCCATCCAGCCCGTGATCGTCACTCCTGACGCCGAACGGCTGCAGAGCTTCTATTGCGAGCTGCTCGGCGCCGAGGAGTTCACCCGTGTGCCCGAAGAGGGGCCGGTCTTCTTCGTGGGGCTGCGGCTCGGTGGTTCGGAGCTGGGCATCGTGGCGGACAAGGACGTCGAGACCGGCACCCCGACCCGCATCCTGCTCAGCTTCGCGGTCGAGGACGTGGACCACCTCCTGGACCGGGTCGCACCCCTCGGCGGCACGGTGCGCGGCCCGGCCAACGACATGCCCTGGGGCCAGCGGGTGGCCCACATCCAGGACCCGGACGGCAACGCCGTCAACCTCACCCAGCCGGTCAGTTCTGGTTCTTCTCCAGGGCGTTGATGTACGCGTTCATGAAGTGGTCGCGGACGCCGTCGGAGGCGGGCGCGAACACATCGGCGGTGAGCCCCTTGGCGCGGTCGAACAGGCCGGTGATCACCGGCATGGAGTTGTGGATGGTGCCCTTGGAATCGATGTAGCGCAGCGCGGTGACGTGGTGGAAGGCGGGCTCCGGCGGGAGCTGCGGCACGATGTCGTTGTTGTTGACGAAGCGGTACATGCGGTCCGTGAACGCCGTGCTGAAGGCCTGTGACAACAGCTGGTCGCAGGTCCGCGGCTGCCCGAAGGTGTACACGCCGGTGGCCGTCACATGCGGCTCTTCGAAGTGCAGCCGGGCACCGGCCAGCATCGCCAGCGCGCCGCCGAGGCTGTGGCCGGTGAACCACACGGTCTGGCCGTTGTCGCGGAACTCGTCGATGGCGGCGCGGACCTGCGGCCAGATGCCCGCCAGCGCCTCGCTGAAGCCGTAGTGGACGTACCCCTTGCCGCCGGGGCCGGGACACGGCGGCGTGGTGGCGTCGGAGAGCCAGTCGCGAAGGTTCGCCGGTTCCGTGCCCCGGAACGCGGTGATGATCATGTTCTCGCCGCCGAGGGTGTAGGCCTGGGTGTCCTCCAGCGGGAAGGGCTGACGGAACTCGGTGTGATGATGGCGCACCCGGTCGAAGCCCCAACTGCGGGCGGTGGCCTCGACGGACTTCTCGTCCTTGTACGCGAGCTCGGCGGCGCGCGCCATGCACAGCGCATGACGGACGCTGTAGCGGGTGGCTTTCTGATCGATGACGGTGCTGGTCACAGTGGCCTCCTGGTGGGGTCGAAGGTGGGCAGTGACTGCCGATGATCACAGAGAGGCGCCTTCGATTACAGAACGTAACATTCGCGTGTCGCGTCGCGGCGTTGCGCCGTTCAAACCACTCGTTCGAGCCTCGGGTCGCACACACCGGGCCGTGGCGCGAGCCTGGAAGCGTTCGGCCCCGGAGGAAGGCCCGCAGAGGAAGGCCCCACAGTGAACAGCGCGGATCAGGCATCACACGCGGAACACGTATCGGCCGAGGTGGTGGTGGAGCTGGAGAGCTGCGCCGCGCAGGACGCACACGCCGTCTTCAGTGCGCTGCGTACCTCGTTCAGCTCAGACCGGGCCGCCGATGACGTGCCCGAGGAGATGGCGGGGCCAGGTGCGACCGTGTGGACCTCGACCTTCGACGTGAGCGAACGCAAGGCCGAGGCCGAGCCCCGGCGGCTGAGCGCGCCCGTCATCGTCAGCCTCCAGGGGGGCTATTGGGCGGTCGACCAACTGGTCAAGGGCCTGCAGCCGGCCTTCGCGGTACAGATTCTCGGCATGGCCGCCGGCGACCAGGAAAAGGAGGTCGAACTGCGCCTGGAGTCCCGCTGACGGACGATGCGCGGCGCAGAGCGAGCGGCGGGGGAATCACGTACGGCACGACCCGCACCGGAAGGTATGACCGAGTGGAGCCCACCAACGACCCGTCGGCCGCAGCCGGCGACGCCCCGGCCGACTCCGACGGCGCCCGGCCGGAGGCCGGCCAGGCGTCCGAGCTGGTGCTGCACGTCAACAACCGGACGCACCCGCTGACCCTGGACCACCGGACGACGCTCCTGGACGCGCTCCGTGAGCACCTCGGTCTCACCGGCGCCAAGAAGGGGTGCGACCACGGACAGTGCGGCGCCTGCACGGTCCTCGTCGACGGCCGGCGCGCCAACAGCTGTCTGCTGTTGGCGGTGGCGCAGGACGGACGGCGGATCGTCACCGTCGAGGGCCTGGCCGAGGGGGAGCGGTTGCACCCCCTGCAGGAGGCCTTCCTGGAGCGGGACGCCCTGCAGTGCGGCTACTGCACCCCTGGCCAGATCTGTTCGGCCGTCGGGGTGCTGGCGGAGGCGGCCGACGGCTTTCCGTCCCACGTCACCCCGGCCACCGCGGACCCCGGGGCCCCGGTGGAGCTCGATGCGGAGGAGATCCGCGAGCGGATGAGCGGAAACCTGTGCCGCTGCGGCGCCTATCCCCGGATCGTCGAAGCGGTCGGGGACGTCGGCGCCGAGGACGCGGCGGCAGGCTTGCCGACCGGTCGGGGGGTGGCCTCGTGAAGCCGTTCGGATACGTCCGCGTGACCAGCGTCGACGAGGCCGTACGGGCGGCCGGCGGCCGGCCCGGCGCACGGTTCCTCGGCGGGGGCACCAACCTCGTCGACCTGATGAAGCTGGGCGTGGAGACGCCGCGGCTGCTCATCGACGTCACCCGGTTGCCGCTCGACCGTATCGAGGAGCTGCCGGACGGCGGACTGCGCATCGGCGCCATGGTCCGCAACAGCGATCTCGCCGCGGCCGTCCCCGTACGCGACCGCTACCCGGTGCTGTCGCAGGCGCTGCTGGCGGGCGCGTCCGGGCAGCTGCGCAACACCGCGACCACCGGCGGCAATCTGCTGCAGCGCACCCGCTGCCTGTACTTCCAGGACACCTCCAAGCCCTGCAACAAGCGCGCCCCGGGAAGCGGCTGCCCGGCCCGTGAGGGCGCGCACCGCGACCTCGCCGTCCTGGGCCACTCCGAACACTGCGTCGCCACCCAGCCGTCGGACATGGCGGTCGCGCTGGCCGCCCTCGACGCCACCGTGCACCTGCACGGCCCCGACGGCGTACGCAGTGTGCCGGCGACCGACTTCCACCGGCTGCCGGGCGAGCAGCCGGAGCAGGACACCGTGATCCGGCCCGGCGAGCTGGTCACCGCCGTCGAGCTGCCGCCGGCGGGCCCCGGCGCGCGCTCGCGCTACCGCAAGGCCCGTGACCGCGCCTCGTTCGCCTTCGCGCTGGTCTCCGTCGGCGCCGTACTGGAGGTCCGGGACGGTGTCGTACGGCGCGCGGCGCTGGCGTTCGGCGGGCTCGCGCACCGGCCGTGGCGAGCCCGTGCGGCCGAGGAGGTGCTGCAGGGCGCGCCAGCCACCGAGGAGACCTTCGCACGCGCCGCCGACGCCGAACTCGGCGCCGCCCGGCCGCTGCGCGACAACGGCTTCAAGGTCCCCCTGGCCCGCAATCTCGCCGTCGGAGTGCTGTCGGACCTGTCGGGCCTGTCGGATCAGCCGGACCCGGCAGCGAGCGGTTGACGGTTGACGGCCAACGGTACCGATCCCCACCCCCAAGGACCCCGCCATGACCCCCCAGTTCCCGTCAGGTCCACCGCCCTACCCCCTGGGCGAGCCCCTCGTCCGCCGGGAGGGCCGGCTGAAGGTCACCGGCGCCGCCCGTTACGCGGCCGAACACACCCCGCCGGACTGCGCCTACGCCTGGCCGGTGCCGGCGACCGTCGCCCGCGGCCGGGTCACCGCGGTGGACACCGCGCGGGCGCTCGCGTTGCCGGGGGTGTGCGCGGTGCTGACGCACGAGAACGCGCCCCGTCTCGCGGCCGCCGACGATCCGACGCTGTCGGTGCTCCAGGAGGACCGGGTGCCGCACCGCGGCTGGTACGTCGCGCTGGCCGTCGCGGACAGCCTCGAAGCCGCCCGTGCCGCCGCCGAGGCGGTACGCGTCACCTACGAGTCCGACGCGCACGACGTGCGGCTGAGCGCCGGGCATCCGCGCCTGTACGAGCCGGAGACGGCCAACGGCGGCTATCCGGGGACCCGGGAGCGCGGCGACTTCGACGCGGCGTTCGCGGCCGCTCCGGTCACCGTCGACGCCACCTACACCGTGCCCCCGCTGCACAACCACCCCATGGAACCGCACGCCTCCACCGCCCACTGGAACGACGGCCGTCTGACGGTCCATGACTCCAGCCAGGGCTCCACCAAGGTGTGCGAGGACCTCGCCGCGCTGTTCAAACTGGACAAGAGCGACGTCACCGTCGTCTCCGAGCACGTCGGCGGCGGCTTCGGCTCCAAGGGCACCCCGCGCCCGCAGGTCGTACTGGCCGCGATGGCCGCCCGGCACACCGGGCGGCCGGTCAAGCTGGCCCTGCCGCGCCGCCAGATGCCGGCCGTCGTCGGGCATCGGGCCCCCACCGTCCAACGGGTGCGCATCGGGGCGGGCGAGGACGGTGTCATCACCGCCCTCGCGCACGAGGTCGTCACCCACACCTCCACCGTCAAGGAGTTCGTGGAGCAGGCCGCGGTCCCGGCGCGCGTCATGTACACCTCGCCCCACAGCCGTACCGTGCACCGCGTCGTCCCGCTCGACGTGCCGAGCCCCTCGTGGATGCGCGCACCGGGCGAGGCCCCCGGGATGTTCGCCCTGGAGTCGGCCGTCGACGAACTCGCCGTCCTCCTGGACGTCGACCCCGTCGAACTGCGGATGCGCAACGAACCGGACACCGAGCCGGACAGCGACCGCGCCTTCAGCAGCCGGCACCTCGTGGGCTGCCTTCGGGAGGGTGCCCGGCGCTTCGGCTGGCAGCCGCGCGACCCCCGGCCGGCCGTCCGGCAGGAAGGCCGCCTGCTGCTGGGCACCGGCGTCGCCTCGGCCACCTACCCCGTCCTCCAGGCGGCCTCCGAGGCCGAGGCGCACGCGGACGCGGACGGCGGTTTCCGTATCCGTCTGAACGCCACCGACATCGGCACCGGCGCCCGTACCGTCCTCGCGCAGGTCGCCGCCGCCGCGCTGGGCGTGCCGGAGGGCCGGGTCGGCATCGAGATCGGCAGCAGCGATCTGCCGCCCGCGATGCTGGCCGGCGGCTCGGCGGGCACCGGGTCCTGGGGCTGGGCCGTGCACAAGGCGTGCACGGGGCTGCGGGCGCGGCTGCGCGACCATGTCGGGCCGCTCCCGTCCGACGGGTTCACGGTCACCGCGGACACCCGCCAGGAGGCGGCCGAGCGGTCCCCGTATGCCCGGCACTCCTTCGGTGCCACCTTCGCGGAGGCCCAGGTCGACACCGTCACCGGGGAGGTCCGGGTGCGCCGACTGCTGGGCGTGTTCGCGGCCGGGCGGATCCTCAACTCCCGTACGGCGCGCTCGCAGTTCATCGGCGGCATGACCATGGGGCTCGGGATGGCCCTCATGGAGGGCAGCGGTCTGGACCCCGCCTTCGGCGACTTCGCGGAGTGCGACCTGGCCTCGTACCACGTGCCGGCCTGCGCCGACGTCCGGCGGATCGAGGCGCACTGGCTGGACGAGGAGGATCCGCATCTCAACCCCATGGGCAGCAAGGGCATCGGGGAGATCGGCATCGTCGGCACCGCCGCGGCCGTCGCCAACGCCGTGTGGCACGCCACCGGCGTCCGGTTGCGGGATCTGCCGCTCACGCCCGACAAGCTCCTGCCGCATCTGTGAGGCGGTCGGGGCGGTCCGGGCCGTCCGGGCGGACGAGGGCGGGGACTCCGGTGGCCCAAGATCTGTTGCGGAAGCCTCGCCGTCGGGCCACCATGACAAATGACCCATACGTGATTGATGCTCACTCTTCGTGTTCGGGGTTCGTTGGTCCAACGAGGTGAGGGCGTGAGCCTCGCGGTGAGGAGCCACGACATGACACTTCCCAGCGACCGGCACTACACGGTCGAACTGCATGCCTCGGCGGAGCGTGTGCCGCAGATCCGGCGGATCCTGGCCGCGCACCTGCGGTACTGGAGTCTTGAGCTGCATATTCCGCCCGTATGCCGGGGAGTGGCGGAACTCCTGACCAACGTCCATCGCCATATCGGCCCCGACGCCCGCTGCGTCGTCGAACTCCGCTGGTCCGGACGCCATCTGACGGCCTCCGTCGCGGACGAGGGCCCACGGCTGCCGAAGCTGCGCAGTGCCGGTGGCGGCGGGCTGTCCACAGTGGCGGCGCTGAGCGACAGTTGGGGCACCTGCGGGACCCCGGACGGCAAGGTCATCTGGTTCACCCGACGGGTCGAGGAGACCCGCAAGGCCCCGCTGACGAGCCAGGCCCCGCTGCGCAGCGTGCCCGACGAGAAGGGACAGCCGGCCATGCCGCCGGCCCTCCAAGCCGTGTCCTCGTGAGATCGATGTGTCCTCGGTGAGATGAGGAGGCGAGGCGTGGGCGATCACCGCCGGCACGCCTCGCCGGCAGGCCGATAACCGTCCGGCGGGCACCGGGATACCGGCGACGGCCGTCCGCCCCGGTTACGATCGGGGCATGGGGACGGCCCGTTCGATCAACGGCAGCATGCGGAACCGCGGTTCAGCGGTTCCGTTTCGTCTGCTGTGGCTGGCCGCGTTGCTGATCAGCGTGCTGGTCGCGCACGGTGCGCGGGCGGAGAGCGCCGAGGGGCACCTGGTGAGCGCCGTGCCGATCGCGGCCGCCTCGGCCGCCTCCGCGGACTCCGGCGCCTGGCTCGCCCCCGAGGACGGCGGCCGCTCCGAGCACCCGGCCCACCCCGGCCACCCGGGCCAGCACTCCCACGAGTTGTGCGTGTCGGCGCCGCCGCAGCAGGGCACTTCGGTGGCCCATCCGTGCGCCAAGCCCCTGATGGGCTCCTCCTGGCGCGCGCCGACGCAGGACCGCTCCGGGCCGCCCCCGGGCGCCTCCTCCGCGCCTCCGCCCTTGAACGGCGCTACGGCTTCCGTCGTGCGGCAGGTGTAGAGCGGCAGGTCCGGTTTCCGGCCAATTCCGGTTCACGCCCTGCTGACTTCGCCTGCCCGCGTGCGCGCTCGCCTGATCTGCTGCGACGCGGCGGCGGCAGCCTCTCGGAGGACCCGTGCCCGCCCGTACCCCGTTCCGCATCCGGCCCGGCACCCGCTATCGGATGCGCCACCGCCTTCCTTACCGCCTTCCGCACCGCATTCCCGTGGGTTCGACGCTGCGCCCCGCGCCCCGATCACCGCTCCGGTCGGCGATCCGGCCGACGGCGCGGCTGACGTTCCTTCTCCTCCTGGCCGTCGGGCTGCTGTCCGTGCTCCTGCCGTGCGCCGACGGTACGGACGGGCACCACCATGTGGCCGTACCGGTGGCCGCGGCCGCGGCGCAGTCCGAGCCCGCGGCCGCGGCGCCCGCCGCGACGGACGACGGGCACTCCGCCTCCGAGTGCGGGCCCGGCGCGCAGGGGCACGGCCCGCAGGGCCGGACGGCCCCGGAGGCGCAGGGCGCCACACCCGCGGACCTCGGGGCGGCCGCCGGTGCCACCGCCGTGCGGTGGCCGGCGCCCCGGAGCGCGGGCGGGTCCCGCAGACCGGTGTGCGACGGCCGGTCCACCCTCGCCGCCCTCTGCCGGTGCCGGATATAGGAGCCGCGGCCGCGTCCCGCCGCGCGGTGGTGCCGCCGAGCGCCACCGCGGGCGACGCGAGACCAGCGTCCCTGTCACTCCCCACACCGTAGCGAGAGCGAATCATGCACTCTGTTCCCACGGCTGCCGGCTCCGGCCCCTTCGGGATCCCGGACCACCCGGCCCCCGGCGTCTCCCACGACCCGGCCACCCCCGGCCCCGCCGCAGGCATCCCCGGCCTGGTCGGCAACACCCCCGTACTGCACATCTCCGAGCCGCTCACCCAGCCCGGACGCGGCTTCTGGGCGAAGCTGGAGGGCCGCAACCCGGGCGGCATCAAGGACCGGCCGGGCCTGCACATGGTCGAACGCGCCCGCGCCCGCGGCGAGCTGCGGCCCGGCGCCCGGATCATCGAATCCACCAGCGGCACCCTCGGGCTCGGCCTGGCGCTGGCCGGGATGGTCCACGGCCATCCGGTCAGCCTGGTCACCGATCCCGGCCTGGAGCCCTCGATGACCCGGCTGCTGACCGCCTACGGCGCACAGGTCGAGCTGGTCGGCGAACCCCATCCGTCCGGCGGCTGGCAGCAGGCCCGCCGCGACCGGGTGACCGAGCTGCTGGCCGCGCACCCCGGATCGTGGTGCCCGGACCAGTACAACAACCCCGACAACACCACCGCCTATCTGCCGCTGGCCCTCGAACTCGCCTCCCAGCTGGGCCATATCGACGTCCTGGTGTGCAGTGTGGGCACCGGCGGGCACTCCGCCGGGGTGTCGCGGGTGCTGCGCCAGCTCTACCCCGAGCTGCGGCTCGTCGGGGTCGACACCATCGGCTCGACGATCTTCGGCCAGCCCGCCCGCCCCCGGCTCATGCGCGGGCTGGGGTCGAGCATCTACCCGCGCAACGTCGCCTACGACCAGTTCAGCGAGGTGCACTGGGTCGCGCCGGCCGAAGCGGTGTGGACCTGCCGCCAGTTGGCCTCCTCGCACTACGCCACCGGCGGCTGGAGCGTCGGAGCGGTCGCGCTGGTCGCCGCCTGGCAAAGCCGCGTCCAGCCGGCCGGAACCCGTATCGCGGCGGTCTTCCCGGACGGACCGCAGCGGTATCTGAGCACGGTGTACGACGACGAGTACTGCGCCGCCCACGGCCTGCTCGACACCCCGCCGGCGGCCGCACCGCAGACGCTGAGCCGCCCGGACGAGCGGGAGGTCACCGCCTGGAGCCGGTGCGCGAACGTGGTGGATCCGCTGGCCGCGCCCGGACCGTCGGTGGCAGGGCGCCCCGACGGTGCCGGTCGGGTGCCCGCCGACGCGCCGCGGGAGGTGCTCCGGTGACCGGCATGCTCGCGCAGGTGCGTTCCTACGAGCGCAGCGCCCAGTTGTTGATGGTCAATCAGTTCACCATCAACCTCGGCTTCTACATGCTGATGCCGTACCTGGCCGGGCATCTGTCCGGCACCCTCGGCCTGGCCGGTTGGCTGGTCGGCCTGGTGCTGGGCGTGCGCAACTTCAGCCAGCAGGGCATGTTCCTGGTCGGCGGCACACTGGCCGACCGGTTCGGGTACAAGCCGCTGATCGTGGCCGGCTGTGTGCTGCGAACGGTCGGCTTCGCGACGCTCGGGCTGGTGGACTCGCTGACCGCGCTGCTGGCGGCGTCCGCGGCCACCGGCCTGGCCGGGGCGCTGTTCAACCCGGCGGTCCGGGCGTATCTGGCCGCCGCGGCGGGGGAGCGCAGGCTGGAGGCGTTCGCGCTGTTCAACGTCTTCTACCAGGCGGGAATCCTGCTCGGCCCGCTGGTGGGCATGGTGCTGACCGGCGTCGACTTCCGGGTCACCTGCCTGGTGTCGGCGGGCATCTTCGCGGTGCTGAGCGTGGTGCAGATCCGCGCGCTGCCGGCCTGGGACGACCGGTCCGCGCGGGCGGAGCGTGCCGGCCGGGGAGCGGGAGTGCTGTCGCAGTGGCGGGAGGTGCTGGCCAACCGGCCGTTCCTGCTGTTCTCGGGAGCCATGATCGGCTCGTATGTGCTGTCGTTCCAGGTCTATCTGGCGCTGCCGCTGGAGGTACGGCGGCTGGCCGGCGAGGGGGAGTCGGGCACGGCGGCGGTGGCCGTGCTGTTCGCGGTGTCGGGGCTGAGCACCATCCTGGGCCAGACCCGGGTGACCCGCTGGTGCAAGGCCCGGATGCCGGCCGGACGCGCCCTCGCCTGGGGGCTGCTGACCATGGGTCTGGCCTTCCTGCCGCTGCTGGCGGCCACCGCGCTGCCGGTGCCGGCCCAGGGCCCGGGCCGCTGGGCGCTGGCGGCCGTTCCGCCGGCGCTGTGCGCGCTGCTGCTCGCCCTCGGCACGATGATCACCTACCCGTTCGAGATGGACACCATCGTCCGGCTCTCCGGTGACCGCCTGGTCGCCACCCACTACGGGCTCTACAACACCGTCTGCGGGATCGGCATCACCCTCGGCAATCTGCTCACCGGTGCCGCGCTGGACGCCTCCAGGGCGGCCGGGCTGCCCGCCCTGCCCTGGCTCGTCCTGCCCGTACTCGGGGCGGCCTGCGGCGCCGCCCTGTACGGACTGCACCGCACGGGCCGGCTGAACCGTGCCGCCGGGCTGGAGGTGGCGCTGGGCCGATGAGCGCGGGCGGTGGTGGTCCCGGTGCGCGAAGGCACCGGG
>NZ_JBHYJC010000048.1:0-47149 GCF_042749045.1 Streptomyces sp. NPDC059008
TCCGACTCTATCAGATCCTTGCGGCTCCGATTTTCGCCGGTGCGTTTCGGCCTTTCGGCTTCTTCGCGTTTCCAACCTTACCAGATCCGTTTCCGCCTCTGGCCCCCTGTTGGAGCGGGGTCGGCCGTTCGGCTTTCGCTTTTCGGCTTTTCCGACTCTATCAGATCCGTTTCGTTCCGTTGCCGGTCCGAATTCGTTTCCGATTCCCCGTCGGAGGGGGTTTGTTCGCGCCTTTCGGCGTGATCACTACGTTAGCGGAATTCCTCGTCGACGCATAATCGCGCCACGGTCCGAATTTCGGCATGCCGAAATTGTTCCCGGTGAGGAGTCGTGCAGTAGTGGTGTGCCGCGAAGCGGCGGGATGGTTGTCCGGGGCCTGTCGACTCCGGGCAACTCGAAGAACTTACACGATGCTGTGGGTGCGGCACGACTTGGGGGTAGGTTCGCGGCGCTTCGAGCTCTTCCGGGCCCGCTAGCTTGCCGGACCACCTGCTCACCGGGGCTCCCAAGGGGCAGGCGTATGCCGATGGTCTGGCCCCGGGCGGCACACTCGCAGTGGTGGCCGCCTCGAGACCGCGGGGCACCGGCAAGGAGCTTCGGCGTGGGCTCGTCAGCCGGCGGGTGAGCGTCATGACGCTCCGCCAGAGTCGGCGTCGAACGAGCGTGACGATGTTCCCGACCGCCCCTCACGGTGGCGAGGCAGGGCGCACTCCTGAGAAGCAGGTCGGGCACACACGGCCGCGCCAGGGCAATCCAGAGGAGCCTGCCGGCTCAGCGCTGCTTCTCTGCCCGCTCCAGGATCACCACGCACTCCACATGATGCGTAACCGGAAACAGATCGAACGCCCGCATCCGTCGCGGGGTGTACCCCGCCTCCGCGAAGTACTTCAGGTCGCGGGCCAGGGCCGCCGGGTCGCAGGCGACGTAGGCGATGCGGCGGGGGGTGAGGGAGGCGAGGTGGTGGACGGTCTGCTTGCCGGCGCCGGCGCGGGGTGGGTCGAGGACGACGAGGTCGACGTCGGTGATGCCGGTGCGGGGGAGGATGGACTCGACCTTGCCGTGTTCGATGCGGACACGGTCGAGGTCGGCGAGGTTGTGGCGGGCGTCCTCGACGGCGCGCTTGCCGGATTCGATGCCGAGGACCGCGCCCTTGTCGCCGACGCGTTCGGCGAGGGCACCGGCGAACAGGCCGACGCCGCAGTACAGGTCGAGGGCCATGTCGCCCTTCTTGGGCATCAGGCCCTGCATGACGGCCTCGACGAGGAGGTCGGCGGCCTTCGGGTGGACCTGCCAGAAGCCGCCGTTGCCGACCCGCCAGGTGCGGCCGGCGGCGCGTTCGCGGACGAAGGGGCGGCCGTGGACGCGGTGCACGCCGCCGTCCTTCTCCCCCACCCTCATGACCGAGACCGGCTTGTCGAGTTCGACGATCGGGAGGCGGCCGCCGGGGCGCGGGGTGAGGATGACCTGACGGTCGTGGGAGCCGGTGGCGGCGATCGCCTCGACGGTGGCGATCTGCGGCCAGTCGCGCTGCTCGACGCCGAGCTCCGAGACGCCGGGCGCGGCGATCATGCAGTGGGTGATCGGCTCGACGTCGTGGGAGCGGTGCTTGCGCAGGCCGACGTGGCCGTCGGCGTCGATCGCGTACTGGACGCGGGTGCGCCAGGCCGGTACCTCGCCCTTGGCGACCTTGTCGCCGGGGGCGGGCTCGACGGTGCCGTCCCAGCCGGCGTCCTCGGGTGAGAGCCCGGCCAGGCGCTGGAGCTGTTCGGCGATGACCGCGGACTTCAGGCGGCGCTGGGCGCCGGGCGCGGCGTGCTGCCAGTCGCAGCCGCCGCAGCGGCCGGGGCCGGAGAACGGGCAGGGGGCCTCGACCCGGTCCTTGGACGCGGTCAGGATCTGCACGGCGTCCGCGCGCAGGAAGCGGGCGCCCTCTTCGCCGTCGGTGACGCGGGCGGTGACGCGCTCACCGGGCAGGGCGTGGCGTACGAAGAGCACCTGGCCCTCGTCGGTGCGGGCGATGCAGTGCCCGCCGTGCGCGACCGGGCCGACCTCGACCTCGTACTCCTCGCCGACCAGCGACTTCTTGGGTTCTGCCTGCATGGCGGGAGGGCTCCTGAGGTGGGGTGGTGCCGGGCGGTACGGCGGGACGGGACGGCGGGACGCCAGCCGTCCATTCTACGTCCCGCCGTGTGATGGCCCGGACCCGTGGCGGCCTGCGCCGGCCCCCGCGAGCCCTCGTCGTCCGCTACTTCTTCGTGGCCGCCTTCTCCTTCTTCGGCTGGGCGACCGGCCCGCGGCGCACCGCACCCGGAGCGTTCCACTCGGCGCGCTTGCGGGCCCGCAGCTTGGCGGCCTCGGAGGAGTCCAGCTGCCAGGGCACGGAGGTGACCATGACGCCGGGGGTGAACAGCAGCCGCCCCTTGAGGCGCAGCGCGGACTGGTTGTGCAGCAGGTGCTCATACCAATGACCGACGACGTACTCGGGGATGTAGACGGAGACGGCGTCGCGGGGGCTCTCCCGGCGCAGCGACTTGACGTAGTCGATGATCGGCCGGGTGATCTCGCGGTACGGGGAGGCCAGGACCTTCAGCGGCACCTCGATGCCGCGGCGCTCCCACTCCTCGCGCAGGGCCCGGGTGTCGGCCTGGTCCACGTCCACGCTGACCGCTTCGAGCGTGTCGGTGCGCATCAGCTTGGCGTAGTTCAGGGCGCGCAGGGTGGGCTTGTGGACCTTGGAGACCAGGACGATGGAGTGGACCCGGGAGGGCCGTACGACGTCGTCGTCGGGGGTGTCCTCGGCGGCGATCTCGTCGGCGACCCGGTCGTAGTGGCGGCGGATCGCGGACATCGTCACGAAGAAGATGACCATGCCGAGGAGGGCCACCCAGGCGCCGTGGGTGAACTTGGTCAGCAGGACGACGACCAGGACCAGGCCGGTGAAGAAGGCACCGAAGGCGTTGATGGCGCGCGAGCGGTGCATCCGGCGGCGCTTGGCCGGGTCCTTCTCGGTCAGCAGGTGGCGGTTCCAGTGGCGGACCATGCCGGTCTGGCTGAGCGTGAAGGAGACGAAGACGCCCACGATGTAGAGCTGGATGAGCTTGGTGGAGTCGGCGCCGTAGAGGTAGACGAGTATCGCGGCGGCACCGGCCAGCAGCACGATGCCGTTGGAGAACGCCAGGCGGTCGCCGCGGGTGTGCAGCTGGCGCGGCAGATAGCGGTCCTGGGCGAGGATCGAGCCGAGCAGCGGGAAGCCGTTGTAGGCGGTGTTGGCGGCGAGGAAGAGGACCAGGGCGGTGGCGGCGGCGAGGACCACGAACAGGAAGCTGCCCTTGCCGAAGACCGCCTCGGCGACCTGCGAGATGACCGGGTTCTGGGTGTAGCCGGAGCCGAGCGGCGTGCCGTGGTCGAGCAGGTCCTTGGCGGGGTTCTCCGCCATCCGCACGTTGGTGGCCATGGCCAGGCCGATGATGCCGCAGAACATCGTGACGGCCAGGCCGCCCATGAGGGCGAGGGTGGTCGCGGCGTTCTTCGACTTCGGCTTGCGGAAGGCGGGCACGCCGTTGGAGATCGCCTCGACGCCGGTCAGCGCGGCGCAGCCGGAGGAGAAGGCCCGCAGGAGAAGGAAGATCAGCGCGAAGCCGGCCAGGCCGCCCTGCTCCGCGTGGATGGTGTAGTCGGCGGTGGGGGCCTTCATGGTGTCGCCCATGACCACGGCGCGGATCACGCCCCAGGCGATCATGATGAAGACGCCGGCGACGAAGACGTACGTCGGGATCGCGAAGAGCTTGCCGGACTCCTTGACGCCACGCAGGTTCATCAGCGTCAGCAGGACGATCACGGCGACCGCGCAGAGCGTCTTGTGCTCGACGACGAACGGGACCGCGGAGCCCAGGTTCTCGATCCCGGAGGAGATCGAGACCGCGACGGTCAGCACATAGTCGACCAGCAGGGCGCTGGCGACGGTGAGACCGGCCTTGGGGCCGAGGTTGGTGGTGGCGACCTCGTAGTCACCACCGCCGCTCGGGTAGGCGTGCACGTTCTGCCGGTACGACGCGACGACGGTGAACATCAGCACCACGACCGCGACCGCGATCCAGGGGCTGAAGGTGTACGCAGAGACACCCGCGACGGACAGGACGAGCAGCACCTCGCCCGGCGCGTAGGCCACGGAGGAGAGCGGGTCGGAGGCGAAGACGGGGAGTGCGATGCGCTTGGGAAGCAGGGTCTCCCCCAGCTTGTCGCTGCGCAGTGCGCGCCCGATCAAGATCCGTTTGGGCACGTCGGTCAGTTTGGACACCCGAGGATGCTAAGGCTTCGTCAAGGCCCATGCCCACCCGCCACCCGCACGGGCGAGCGGCGCGGCGTGGGGCGGTTCACACCCGCCCTGCTCATGGGCCCGCCCCGGACCGCCGCCTCCACAAGATCCGCACGTCGTGTGCACGCCGCCCCCGCCGCGGGGCGGCCCCCGTGGCGTTCGTCACGTCGTCAGCCCGGGCGCGTCCCGGCCCCGGCCGCCCGCGAGCGCCGGGAGTGCAGATCGCCCAGACCCTGCCGGGTGGCGACCAGCAGCACCCGGTCCTGGGGCCGCAGCACATAGCCGTCACCCAGCTCGTGCACCAGGTGCGCCGGCCCCCGCTCCCCGCCCCCGCCGTCCGCGGGTGGGGCGGTGGCCGGGGCGTCCGGCTCGGGGTCGTCCGGCGCGGAGGTGTCGACCGCCAGCAGCCGCAGCCGCCCCGGGCGCAGCACCTCGGCGACCGTACGGCCCTCCAGCGCGGCATGGCCGCGTACCTCGACCCGGGCGACCAGCAGCACCCGGCGCTCGACCGGGATGGCCCCCAGGATCTGTCGCCCCATCATCGCGCCGGCGAAGGCGGGCGCGGCCAGGAAGGAGGTGCTGCGGCTGCGTGTCCGCGCCCCGGGGTGCGCGGCGCGCAGGGTGCGGTAGACGGCGGTGGCGAACCGGTCGTCGAACAGCCGCAGCGTCACCCGCAGCTGCGGTGTGACCGAGCGGGCGTAGAGAGCGGCCTCCAGATTCGTGGTGTCCTCGCTGGTCAGCGCGAGCAGCGAGGCCGCCCGGTCGATCATCGCGGCCTCCAGGACGCCCTCCTGGGTGACGTCCCCCAGGACGGTCGGCACCCGCAGCCGCCGGGCCAGCGCGATGCCCCGCGCCTCCGGGTCCCCCTCGATGCACACCACGGGGATGCCCATCTCGTGCAGCCGGGCCAGGACCCGGGTGCCGACCTTGCCCAGGCCCAGCAGCACCACGTGCCCCGACAGCCCGCGCGGCGGCCGCCGCAGCGCCGAGGCGCTGCGGAAGGTGCCCAGCCCCTCGAACGCCGCAGCGACCAGCACCGGAAGCAGCAGCAGACCGGTCAGCCCGGACAGCAGCTGAAGGATCTTGCGGGGCAGCGGCGCGTCGACCGCCGGATCGTTGATCGCGAAGAGGTCCAGCAGCGTGAGATAGGCGGCGTGCACCGGGTTCTCGCCCACGGTCAGCCACGAGGCGACGGCCAGCGCCACCACCGCGCCGACGATGCCCGCCAGCGACCAGCGCAGCCGCCGGGAGAAGAGCGAGGCGACCGGCGCACCCCGGCCGCGCAGCCAGTGGCGGCGCACCGGCCGCCCCGTATAGGAGACGGTCTCCAGGACCACGGTGCCGCAGCCGGACGCGGCCCCCGCGACGGCCTCGTCCGGCAGCAGGACGGGCCCCTCGTCGCCGGCCGCCGCACCCGGCACGCCCGCGGTGCCCTCGGCGACGGACGCGGGGTCGCCGGCGGACGCGGAGAGCAGCGCCAGGGTGCACAACCCGGGATCGCCGGGCCGGCCGGGAGGCGCCGGCGCACGCTCCACGGCCCGCAGCAACAGCCCGTCCGCCTCGATGACCTTGCTGGTCCCGGCGACCGCGGTGGCCACCAGCGCCGGCGCCACGGTGTCGGCGTCCGACAGCACGGTCGTGGAGGCGTCGACCCCCGTGTCCGCGCCGCCCGCCGTGTCCCCGGTGGCCTGGGCGGCAACCGCCGCGGCCTGGTCGAGCAACTCCGCCAGGTGCTGACCGAGTTTGCGGTTGTAGAGCCGGATGACCAGCCGCAGCCGGGGATTGAGCCGGCGGGCGCGCAGCGCGGCGTGGATGTTGAGCTCGTCGTCGTCGTAGACCAGCGCCAGCGCCTCCGCCTCGACGATGCGCGCCGCGGTCAGCGCCGCATCGTCCGGCTGCGCCGACTCCAGCACCCGTAACGTGCCCTCCTCCGTCGCCGGCTCGCCGTCCCCGGGCTCCTCCGGCGGCAGCAGCGCCGTCCGCGACATCGCCGCCGACATCCGGCCGAGCAGCGCGGTCGCCCGGTCGAGCGCGCGGGCCGGCGGCGGGATCCGCGGCCGGTGCGTCTCGCGGGCGGAGGGGACGACGAGCGTCACCCGTTCGCCGTAGACGTCCCGGAGCTCGGCGGCGAGCCGGTGCGCGAGCGCATCGTCGCCGCAGACGACCATGTGCGGGGTGGCGGGGGCCTGTTGGGGTGGCAGAGGCAGGTTGGACACACCTCGTAGCGTGCCTTACGGGCGCGGCACGGCGCAGCCCGGCGCGGCACACCGCCGCGGGACCGGCCGGCCCGCTTCCGTCCGCGGCCCACCGCGCCCCCTACGAGGAGCGGCATTACGGCTACGGTTGTACCGGACCGTGGTGCGCCCGGCGCTCCCGTTGCCGTACCCGGTCCGTAACGCGAGCCGTGGCTTCGTGTCGCCGGTACTGGGAGAAGAAAGTAGTGAGCAGGGTGTTTGTGCAGGACAACGCGCTAGTACAGGGCACGGGGTAATCAGCATGCACATCGTCATCATGGGGTGCGGGCGCGTCGGCTCCGCGCTCGCGCAGACCCTGGAGAGCCAGGGTCACACCATCGCGGTGATCGACCAGGACCCGACCGCGTTCCGGCGCCTGGGCTCGGCCTTCGGCGGCCGCCGGGTCACCGGCGTCGGCTTCGACCAGGACACCCTGCGTGAGGCGGGCATCGAGGAGGCGGGCGCCTTCGCGGCCGTCTCCAGCGGCGACAACTCCAACATCATCGCCGCCCGGGTGGCCCGCGAGATGTTCGGCGTCGAGAACGTCGCGGCCCGTATCTACGACCCCCGCCGCGCCGAGGTCTACCAGCGCCTGGGCATCCCCACCGTCGCCACCGTCCGCTGGACGGCCGACCAGATGCTGCGCCGGCTGCTGCCGTCGGGCGCCGAGCCGCTGTGGCGCGACCCCAGCGGCGGCGTCCAGCTCGCCGAGGTGCACACCGCCGCCTCCTGGGTCGGGCACAAGATCAGCACCCTGCAGGAGGAGACCGGCGTCCGCGTGGC
Organism: Streptomyces sp. NPDC059008; assembly: GCF_042749045.1. NCBI lineage: Bacteria > Bacillati > Actinomycetota > Actinomycetes > Kitasatosporales > Streptomycetaceae > Streptomyces > Streptomyces sp. NPDC059008. The sequence goes on from NZ_JBHYJC010000048.1 coordinate 7,333, forward strand.
CTTCCTCACCCGGCTGGGCGAGGCGATGCTGCCGACCTCGCAGACGGTGCTGCAGGAGGGCGACCTGGTGCATGTGATGATGCGCAGCGACGAGGTCGAGAAGGTCGAGGCGGCATTCGCCACCGGTCCCGAGGGGGCGCACGCATGAGGGTCGCTATCGCAGGCGCCGGCGCGGTGGGCCGTTCCATCGCCGGTGAGCTCCTGGAGAACGGTCACGAGATCCTGCTGATCGACAAGGCGCCGACCGCCATCTCGGTCGAGCGGGTGCCGCTGGCGGAGTGGCTGCTGGCCGACGCCTGCGAGATCACCTCGCTCGACGAGGCGGCCCTGCAGCGCTGCAACGTCGTGATCGCCGCGACCGGCGACGACAAGGTCAACCTCGTCGTCTCGCTGCTCGCCAAGACCGAGTACGGCGTGCCCCGGGTGGTCGCCCGGGTGAACAACCCGAAGAACGAGTGGCTGTTCAACGAGGCCTGGGGCGTCGATGTCGCGGTCTCCACGCCGCGCCTGATGTCGGCCCTGGTCGAGGAGGCGGTGAGCGTCGGCGACCTCGTACGGCTGCTGCGCTTCAGCCACGGCGACGCCAACCTCGTCGAGCTGACGCTGCCCCCCGAGGCCGCGCTGGCCGGTACCCGCGTCGGCGATGTGGACTGGCCCGAGGACACCTCCCTGGTCACGATCATCCGCGGCACGCGGGTGCTCACGCCGAACAAGGAGGACGCGCTGGAGGCGGGCGACGAGCTGCTGTTCGTCGCGGCCCAGTCGCGTGAGGAGCAGCTGGAGGACCTGCTGTCGGTGCGGCGCGAAGAGGCGTAGCACCGCCGTCGACGCGCCCGTAGCGACGCCGAACGACGCCAGGGGCCCGGGAACCATGTGCGGTTCCCGGGCCCCTGGCGTTGCTCCTGTTGCCGCCCCGGTGGCTGGAGAGCCTGACGGCTGTACGCCCTGGCGGCCGTGCGTCAGCGGCGGTGCCGCGGCGCCCCCGGCCGGTGCTCGGTGGCCGCTTCGGCCACCGCGTCCTTGTACAGGTCGTCGGCGGCCCCGTCCAGGGTCTCGCGCTCGGCGCGGCGCCGCTCCTTGGCCTCCTCCTCGGCCTTCTCCTTCGCCTCCATCTCGGCGAAGACATCGATCGGCGGCGGCGCCTTCGCCAGGAAGACCCAGGTCAGATAGACCGCGAGCAGGAACGGCGGGATCTTCAGGGCGATCAGCACCCAGCCGAGCTGAGCGGTGTCCGCCCACCAGTACAGGGGGAAGAGGATCGCGCACTTGGCGAGCAGGATCAGGCCCCAGGCCCAGCTGGCCTTGGCGTACGCCTTCTTCCGCTCCGGGTTGCGGGTGCGCCAGGAGAGGTTCTCCTTGAACACCGGGCCCAGGATCAGCCCGATCAGCGGGGCTCCGGCGAGCGTGGTGATGATGTACGCCAGGGCCAGCCCGAGGGTGTACAGCATGCCCGGCAGATAGAAGTCCTTCGCGTTGCCGGTCATCATCGCGAAGACCACGCCGAAGGCCACCCCGAAGACACCGCTGAAGGCGTGCTTGACGGTGTCCCTGCGGATCAGGCGGACGGCCGCCAGCACCAGCGAGACGGCCAGCGCGGCGATCGCCGAGATGTGCAGGTCCTTGTTGACCGTGAAGATCGCGACGAACAGCAGGCCGGGGAGAACGGTCTCCACCATGCCGCGTACCCCGCCGAACGCCTCGAACAGCGCCGCCTCGGTCACCTGTCTGCCGTCGGCCGCCCCGTCGGCGCCGGTCTGGGTCGGGGGTGGTGCGGAGGCGTCGTGGGGGCTGTCGGCATCCGCGTCAGTGGTCGGTCGGTCGTAAGACGTCACCGGCTACTCCTGTCCCAGCGGTCGGAGTTCGTACTTCGGGTTGAAGAGCACCCGGCGTCCGTGGCTCAGCGAGACCCGGCCCGAGGCGATGAGCTTGCGGCCCGGCTCTATCCCGACGATGGAGCGGCGGCCCAGCCACACCACGTCGAGGGCGGCGGAGCCGTCGAACAGCTCCGCCTCGAGCGCGGGCACACCGGCGCGCGGCCGCAGCGTGACATGCCGCAGGGTGCCGGTGACCTTGACTATCTGCCGGTCGTCGCAGTCGCAGATACGGGTGCACCCCGCGTCCTGCGCATCCTGCTGCAGCTCGGCGGACTGCAGCTCCTCCTCGGAGGAGGACAGCCTGTCGAGCAGCCGGCGGAAGCGACCGGCCGGCTTCTCGGGTCGGGTACCTGCACTCATGAAACCCAGCGTACCGGTGGCCGGGCCCCGGAATCACGGCCCGCACAGGGACTCCCTACGCACGTCACCGGCCCGCCACCCCGCACGGGGCGGGGAACTTCGTACTCCGTACGCAACCGGCCGGGCCCCGTCCCCCACCGCACAGGCCGAACTGTCCGAACACCGACCGCGGCGTACCGCTCGGACCCGCGCGGGCCCTACTGCTCGAACCGGTAGCCCATCCCCGGCTCCGTGATGAAGTGCTTCGGGTGCGAAGGGTCGCCCTCCAGCTTGCGGCGGAGCTGGGCCATGTAGACCCGCAGATAGTTGGTCTCGGTGCCATACGACGGGCCCCAGACCTCCTGGAGCAGCTGCTTCTGGCTGACCAGCCGGCCGGCGTTGCGGACCAGGACCTCCAGCAGATGCCACTCGGTGGGGGTCAGCCGGATGTCCCGGCCGCCGCGGTTGACCTTCTTGGCGGCGAGGTCGACGGTGAACCCCTCGGTCTCCACGATCACCTCGTCCTCGGCCGGCCCGGTCGGCTCGGCCCGGCGCACCGCCGCCCGCAGCCGGGCCAGCAGTTCGTCCATGCCGAACGGCTTGGTGACGTAGTCGTCCGCGCCCGCGTCCAGCGCCTCCACCTTCTCGTCGGAGGTCTGCCGCGCCGAGAGCACCAGGATCGGCACCCGCGTCCAGCCCCGCAGCCCCTTGATCACCTCGACGCCGTCCATGTCGGGCAGCCCGAGGTCGAGCACGATGACATCGGGGTGGCGGGCGGCGGCGAGCTTCAGGGCGGTCGCCCCGTCGGGGGCGGCGTCGACCTCGTACTTGCGCGCCTTCAGGTTGATCACGAGGGCGCGGACGATCTGCGGCTCGTCATCGACCACAAGCACCCGGTTCACTGGCGTTCTCCTCGTGGTGTCGTCGTTCCGCGGGCCGGACCCGCGGGGTGTGTGCTGAATGTGGTCCCTACGGCCCGGCTCACGCCGAGACCTCGCTTCGCCCGGCCGGCATCCGCCGGGCGCGCCTTTCGATGGTTGGCCCGCTCCGCTCGCTCACGTCGTGGCCTGGGCAGGAAGGTCGGGCCTGACCGGTGGCCGGCCGGGCGCGGCCCGGAGGGTGAGGACCATCGTCATCCCGCCTCCGGGGGTGTCCTCGGCGGCGAGCGTGCCGCCCATCGCCTCCACGAAGCCGCGCGCCACGGCGAGGCCCAGGCCCACGCCCGCCCCGCGCGGGGCGTCCCCGTAACGCTGGAACGGCTCGAAGATCCGGCCCTTGGCACTGTCGGGGACACCCGGACCGCGGTCGACGATCCGCAGCTCCACCCGGTCGCCCAGCGCGCTGGCCGCGACCAGCACCGCCTCGCCGTCCGGGCTGTACTTCACGGCGTTCTCGACGAGGTTGGCGACCGAACGTTCCAGCAGCCCCGGATCGACCGCCACGATCGGCAGCTCCTCGGGGATGTCGAGGGTGACGCTCCCCTCCGGCACGCCGCCCAGCGCCATCGGCACCACCTCGTCGAGATCGATCTCGCGGATCAGCGGCGTGACCGTGCCGGTCTGCAACCGGGACATGTCCAGGAGGTTGCCCACCAGGTGGTCCAGCCGGTCCGCGCCGGCCTCGATACCGGCCAGCAGCTCCGCCTCGTCCTCCGGGGACCACGCCACGTCGTCGGAGCGCAGGGAGGTCACGGAGGCCTTGATGCTCGCGAGCGGGGTCCGCAGGTCGTGGCTGACCGCGGCCAGCAGCGCCGTCCTGATGCGGTTGCCCTCGGCCAGCTCCCGGGCGCGCGCCGCCTCGCCCACCAGCCGCTGCCGGTCGAGTACGACGGCGGCCTGGGCGGCGAACGCCGCCAGCACCCGGCGGTCCTCGGCGGGCAGCACCCGGCCGGTCAGCGCCAGCGCCATGTGGTCGCCCACCGGCATGTCGACGTCCGCGTCCTCGGGGCGCAGCAGCGGCCTGCCGTTGTCGGCGTCGCCGGCCCGGCCCGCGCAGGTCCACGGGTCGACGTCGCTGGTGCGCTCCAGCAGCGCCACCGTCTCCATGCCGAAGGTCTCCCGCACCCGCTCCAGCAGGGCGTCCAGGGTCGTCTCGCCGCGCAGCACGCTGCCCGCCAGGAACGACAGAATCTCCGACTCGGCGCGCAGCCTGGCGGCCTGATGTGTACGGCGCGCGGCGAGGTCCACCACCGAGGCGACGGACACCGCCACCGCGAAGAAGACCACGATGGCGACGATGTTCTTGGGGTCGCTCACCGTGAGGGTGTGGGTGGGCGGCGTGAAGTAGAAGTTCAGCAGCAGCGAGCCGACGGCGGCCGACGCCAGCGCCGGCAGCTGCCCGCCGAGCAGCGCCGCCATGACCGTCAGGAACAGGAACAGCAGCACGTCGTTGGCCAGCCCGGGACCGTTCTCGATGCTGGTCAGCAGCAGCGACAGCAGCACGGGACCGACCACGCCGACGAGCCAGCCGGCGATGATCCGGGCCCGGCCCAGCCGCGCACCGCGCGCCACCGGCAGCCCCCGGCCCTTGGCGACCTCGTCATGGGTGACGATGTGCACGTCGAGGTCGGGCCCGGAGTCACGGGCGACCGTCGCGCCCACCCCGGGCCCGAAGACGTACTGCCAGGCCTTGCGCCGGCTCGACCCCAGCACGATCTGGGTGGCGTTCACCCCGCGGGCGAACTCCAGCAGCGCGCTCGGTATGTCGTCGCCGATGACGTGGTGGAACGTCCCGCCCAGGTCCTCCACCAGGGTGCGCTGGACGGCGAGCTCCTTGGGCGAGGCCGAGGTCAGCCCGTCGCTGCGGGCGATGTAGACGGCGAGTACCTCGCTGCCCGACCCCTTGGCCGCCATCCGGGCCGCGCGGCGGATGAGCGTACGCCCCTCCGGACCGCCGGTCAGCCCGACGACGATGCGCTCACGCGCCTGCCAGGTGGAGCTGATGGAGTGCTCCGCCCGGTACTCCTGCAGGTACTCGTCCACCCGGTCGGCGACCCACAACAGCGCCAGCTCGCGCAGCGCCGTGAGGTTGCCCGGCCGGAAGTAGTTGGAGAGGGCGGCATCGACCTTGTCGGACTTGTAGATGTTGCCGTGCGCCATGCGCCGGCGGATCGCCTGTGGCGACATGTCGACAAGCTCGATCTGATCGGCCCGCCGCACGACCTCGTCCGGCACGGTCTCACGCTGCCGCACACCCGTTATCGACTCGACGACGTCCCCGAGCGACTCCAGATGCTGGATGTTCACCGTCGAGATCACCGTGATCCCGGCGTCCAGCAGCTCCTCGATGTCCTGCCAGCGCTTCTCGTTGCGCGAACCGGGGACGTTGCTGTGCGCCAGCTCGTCGACCAGCGCCACGGCCGGCTTGCGTTCCAGTACCGCGTCCACGTCCATCTCGGTGAAAACCGCGTCGCGGTAGTCCAGCTCCCGGCGCTGGATCTGCTCGAGGCCGTGCAGCATGACCTCGGTACGGGGCCTGCCGTGGTGCTCGACGAACCCCACGACGACGTCCGTGCCCCGCTCCACGCGCCGGTGCGCCTCGGAGAGCATCGCGTACGTCTTGCCGACGCCCGGTGCCGCACCGAGATATATCCGTAGCTTGCCGCGTGCCATGGCCTCATTGTCTTACGTGAAGGCTGCCCCCACCGGGCTGTACCTGCTGCGACCCTACCGACCCCCCAAGGGAACAAAAGCCCCAGGTAACGACTTCAGGCCCGGTCTTGACGCGACTCTGATACGGGACCCCGCGACCCCGGCAACGGCGGGGGTACGGGCGGCGGACGGCCCCTCCGCCGAGGCCGCCGGAAGGTGAGTGAGGGGCGGGTGAGGGGCGAGGGAGAGGCTGGTGAGAGGCAGGGGAGCTGCGAAGACCACCCGTACGGGTACCGGCGCCTTGGCGCCCTGGGGATGGGGGGATGGGGATGGGCGCCGCGCGAAGAGGGAGGTGCGTGGCGGCCCTTAGGGCCCCTCCGCGAGAGTCGGCTGATCGGGCGATGGGGGGAAGGGGCGAGGGGTGAAGGGGCGACGGGGGTGAGGGCCGATAGGGCGAGAACGGTCCAAGGGCCGAAGGGCCGATCAAGCGGCCGATCTAGATGTCGCACACCGCACACCACGACTTGGCAGCTGGTTCCGGCGGCACGGATCACCCGGTCGGGCGGTCACGCGGCCACCGGCCCCGTCAGCCGTCACCGGTCACCCCTTATCCCTTAATCCCTTATCCGCCACCGCCACCGCCACCCGTCACCCGTCACCCGTCACCCGCCCATGACGGCGACCGGACCGTCGGGACACCAGGCCAACGCTCCTCTTCTGACGCGTCGCTGATGGGGCGGGGAGGGATGAGGTGAAGGGGAGGGTGGAGAGGGGTGGGCAGCCTGGGCGGGGGCGGCGGGGCAGAGCGGATGGGGATCGGGAGGGTGGGAGGCAGAGTGAGTGAAAAATGCCGTGGCTCGGACGCGTCCCCGGTGCGACCATGCCCCACATGACCGAGGCACCTCCGAACGCGTCGACGACGCCCCCCATGACCGAAGTGCGTATCGCCCACACCTCGGACCTGGACACCACCACCCTCAAGGCGGCCCGCACCCTCCTCTACGACGTCTTCGACGACATGACCACCGAAGACTGGGAGCACGCACTCGGCGGCCTGCACGCCCTGGTCCACGAGAACGGCGACCTGATCGGGCATGCGTCCGTGGTCCAGCGCCGCCTGCTGCACGGCGGCCGGGCGCTGCGCTGCGGATACGTGGAGGGCGTCGGGGTACGTGCGGACCGGCGCGGTCGTGGACATGGGGCGGCGATGATGGCGGCCCTGGAGCGCGTCATCCGGGGCGGCTACGACCTCGGAGCGCTCGGCGCCTCCGACGAGGCCGCGGACTTCTACGCCTCCCGCGGCTGGCAACTGTGGCGCGGCCGCTCATGGGCCCTCACCCCGGACGGCCTCCAGCGCACCCCCGACGAGGACGGCTGCATCTACGTCCTCCCCACCACGTCCACTCCCCTTGACCTCGACACCGACCTCACCTGCGACTGGCGCGACGGCGACCTCTGGTGACAGAAGGCTGAATACGGACCGCCGCCACACACCACCCTCAGCCCCACAGCCCCACCGGGGGGGGCTCCCCCCCTCCCCCTCCTCCCCTCGCCCCTCCCCAGTTCAGCCTCTACTCGCTTCAGCTCACCCCACCCAACCCCACCCCACCTCAGCTCTCGCTCACGAGACACCCGTTACTCGCGACACCTGTTACTCACTTCAGCCGTCGCGCACCTCAGTCTTGGCTCCCCGCCCGGTGCCGACCTCAGCCAGTGCCCCTGCAGCTCAACTGGTGCTCACTGCAGCCCAACTGGCGCCCACTGCAGCTCAGCTCATGCCCACTGCAGTCGTTGGCCACGGCTGCAGCTCCTCCTCGCTGCAGCCCGGTGAGGCGGAGGAAGCAGCAAGGGGGTAATCCCGCCCCGTCAGCCCTCGCCCTGCTCCGTGATCAGGCCGTCGTTCAGCGCCAGGACACGGTCGGCAAGGCCGAGAAGGTTGGAGTCGTGGGTGGCGACCAGGGCCGTGACACCTTCGCTGCGGACCACGGCGCGCAGCAGTTCCATCACCTCCATGCCGGTCTCGGCGTCCAGTTGTCCGGTCGGCTCATCGGCTATGAGCAGGGCGGGGCGGTTGGCGAGCGCGCGGGCTATGGCGACGCGCTGCTGCTGACCACCGGAGAGTTCGCCGGGCCGCTGCTCGGCATGGTCGGCGAGGCCCACCAGGGACAGCAGCAGTGCGACACGCTCATCGCGCTCCCGCGGTGGGACCTTGCGCAGCCTCAGCGGCACCCCGACGTTCTCGGCGGCGCTCAGTATCGGTATCAGCCCGAAGGACTGGAACACGAAGCCGATGCGATCGCGCCGCATCTCCAGCAGCCCGCTCTCACCGAGTTCGGCGAGTGACGTGCCGTCGACGGTGACCCCTCCCGAGTCCGGGGTGTCCAGACCACCTATGAGGTTGAGCAGCGTCGTCTTGCCGGATCCGGAACGGCCACGGAGGGCGACCAGTTCACCGCGCGGCACGCTGCACGACACCCCGCGCAGGGCGTGCACAGCGCCGGCGCCGCTGCCGTAACTGCGGTGCAGGTCCTCGACGACGACCATCGCACCTGCCCCGCTTCCCCCGTCGTTCATCGCTCTTCCCCCACTTCCCCGCTCCCCCACATCACTCTTGCTCCGCCACCGACCCACGACGATCGATCGCCGGCCTCCGACAGACACCAACCGCTAAGTGGCAACTACTCGCACCCAGCTCCTCCAACCCCGCCAACTCCGCCAACTCCCCAAACTCCCAGGCCCGTTGAGCGCTCCGATCATCGAAACCCCGCGCCGCCTGCCGATGGCGTCAGTATGCGTACCGCGCAGTTCGGCAGGCAACGCCTGTGGATAACTCTGGATCAGCCCCGGTCACCGCAGGCCACGTCCGCCTAGCTGGGGTTCTCCGCATGGGTCAGGGTTTCCCAGCCGACGAAGAGGTTGTTGGAGCCGGCCGGTCGCTGCTTTTCGGTCAGCTTCCGGGTGTTGGCCATCTCGTGGTGCATCCGGTTGTGCAGTGCGTTGTAGCCGACCTCGGTGACGGGGCCCAAGCCGCGCTTGACGCTGCCGCCGCACAGCCATGACGGCGGGGCCGTACCCAGCTCATAGGTGGCCTGGAAGCCGAGTGCGTGGCGCAGGCGTTCGGCGACCTCCGGGTAGAGGTCGTTGCCTTGGAGGCGGCTGGTCTCGGCGATGTGCGAGATGGCCGACAGGCCGTATCCGGTGTGGGTGAAGTCGCGGCAGGTCTCCTGGGTGAGGCCGTCAACGAAGGTGGTCTGCCCCTGCCAGTACTTGATGATCTTGTCGCGGGTGTTCAGGCCGCTGCCCGGCGTGGTCTTGGGTAGGTCACCGTCGGACTTCAGATAGATGTACGCGGGAACCCGGGCGCGGAAGGTGGCGACGGCCTTGTCGTAGGAGGCCTTGTCCTCGATGAAGACGGAGATGCCGACGGCGGCCTCCATCATGCTCAGCTCCCAGTTCCCGTTGCTGTTGGAGCCGTTGATGACCTCGGGGAGGTAGACGTCGCGCAGCATTCCGGCGAAGCGGTCGACGCGGCCCTTGGGCCAGCCGTCGTAGGTGTAGCGGATGATCTCGGCAGCGCGGGGCCAGGAGGAGCCGGCCCAGCCGGTCTGCAGCGGCGCGTTGCTGTTGGTGTGGTCCTTGATGGTGCCGGACCAGGCGTCCATGATCTGGATCGCCTTGTCCGCGTACTTGCTGTCGCGGGTGATGTACCAGGCCAGCGAGAGGGTGTAGGCGGCGAGGGCGTCCTCGCGTTCGTCGGTGCAGCCGTAGTTGGGGTCGGAGTACGAGCCGCATTCGACGACGGCACGGGGCTTGGGGGTGCGTGTCAGCGAGGCGTATTTGCTCGCCGACATCGCGTCGAATGCGCTCTTCCAGGGCTGGGAGCCGGAGTTGACCTCACTTCGGGTGAGGTCGAGCTGGGCGGTGCCGACGAGGACGCCGGGGTGGGTGAAGGCGGCCGGCGCCGCGGTGGACGGGGCTCCTATGAGGAGGCCTGCCGTCAGGGCGCCGAGCAGGACGCCGACGACGAGGGTGAGCTTTCTGCGCATGGGGGGTGTGCCTTCCTGTAGAGATGCTCGATGGATGAGAGCGGTTCTCGTACATGAACGGCAAGCGTTGATATGAACACCTGCGATGGCTGGGGAAGGTAAAGGGAAGCCAGGACACCGTCAAGACCTGGCGCCGGAGGCGATGCGGAATCAACCACCTTGTCCCAGCGGGCACTTCAGTCTTCGAAGAAGAAGAGCGGGAGGAAGGGAGACAGGCAGAGGGCGGCCCCGGGGAGTCCTCTCCCCGGGGCCGCCCCCTCCGCTCCGGCTCCGCTCCGGCTCTACCCCCGGCCCTTCACCAGGTCCTTCAGGGCGATGTTCAGCTTCAGGACGTTCACCCGCGGCTCCCCCATGAAGCCGAGGACGCGACCGTCGACGTGGTCCTCGACCAGCTGACGCACCGTGTTTGCGGGCAGGTGGTTCTCCTTGGCGACCCTGGCGGCCTGTAGTTCGGCGTACTCCGGGGAGATGTGCGGGTCGAGGCCGGAGCCGGAGGAGGTGACGGCATCCGCCGGCACCTTCGACTCGGCGACGCCGTACGTCTCCGAGACCCACTTCTTGCGCTCGTTCACCGCCTTGACGAGGTCGGTGTTGGTGGCGCCCAGGTTGGAGGCGCCGGAAACCTGGAGGTCGTACTGGGTGTTGACGCCGTTGGTCTTGTTGCTGCCCAGTCCGGCCGAGGGGCGCGGCTGGAAGAACCTCAGGTCCGGAACCGGGTTGCCTTCCTTGTCCTTGCCCTTGTCGTAGCGCTGTCCGAGCAGCGAGGAACCGACGACCTTGCCCTGGGAGCTCACCTCGGATCCGTTGGCCTTGTCGTGGAAGGCGGCCTGCGCCACTCCGGTGACCAGCAGCGGGTAGACGACGCCGCAGACCACGGTCAGTACCAGCAGGGCGCGCAGCCCCGCGCCCAGCAACCGGGCGGTGTTGCGTACCGAGTTGTTCATATCGGTCACCAGCTCCTAAATCAGTGCAGCCCGGGGATGAGGGAGATGAGCAGGTCGATGAGTTTGATGCCGATGAACGGGGCGATCAGGCCGCCGAGTCCGTAGACGGCCAGGTTGCGGCGCAGCATCTTGTCGGCGCTGACCGGGCGGTACTGCACGCCCTTGAGGGCGAGCGGCACCAGCGCGACGATGATCAGCGCGTTGAAGATGATGGCCGAGAGGATCGCGGAGTTGGGGCTGGACAGCCGCATGATGTTGAGGGTGTCCAGGCCCGGGTAGGCCACCGCGAACATCGCCGGGATGATCGCGAAGTACTTCGCGACGTCGTTGGCGATCGAGAAGGTCGTCAGCGCGCCACGAGTGATCAGGAGCTGCTTGCCGATCTCGACGATCTCGATGAGCTTGGTCGGGTTGGAGTCGAGGTCGACCATGTTGCCGGCTTCCTTGGCGGCCGACGTGCCGGTGTTCATGGCCACGCCGACGTCCGCCTGGGCCAGCGCGGGCGCGTCGTTCGTGCCGTCGCCGGTCATCGCGACCAGCTTGCCGCCGGCCTGTTCGCGCTTGATGAGCGCCATCTTGTCCTCGGGCGTGGCCTCCGCGAGGAAGTCGTCCACGCCCGCCTCGTCGGCGATGGCCTTGGCCGTCAGCGGGTTGTCACCCGTGATCATGACGGTCTTGATGCCCATCTTGCGCAGCTCGACGAAGCGTTCGCGCATGCCCTCCTTGACGACGTCCTTGAGGTGGATGACGCCCAGGACGCGCGGGCCGCGCTCGTCTTCGAGGGCGACCAGCAGCGGGGTGCCGCCGGCCTGCGAGATGGCGTCGGTGAGCTGCTGGGCGTCGGCGGCGACCTCACCGCCGCGCTCCTGGACCCAGGCGATGACCGAGCCGGTCGCGCCCTTGCGGACCTTCCGGCCGTCGACGTCCACACCCGACATCCGGGTCTGGGCGGTGAACGGTCCCCATTCGGCGCCGGTCAGCTCACCCTGGTGGCGCTCGCGCAGCCCGTACTTCTCCTTGGCGAGGACGACGATGGAGCGACCCTCGGGGGTCTCGTCGGCCAGGGAGGACAGCTGGGCCGCGTCGGCGACCTCGGCCTCGGTGGTGCCGCGTACGGGGACGAACTCGGCTGCCTGGCGGTTGCCGAGGGTGATGGTGCCGGTCTTGTCGAGCAGCAATGTCGATACATCGCCTGCCGCTTCGACGGCGCGTCCGGACATGGCCAGCACATTGCGCTGGACGAGCCGGTCCATACCGGCGATGCCGATGGCCGAGAGCAGCGCACCGATCGTCGTCGGGATCAGGCAGACCAGCAGCGCCAGCAGCACGATCATGGGCTGTTCGGCGCCCGCGTAGATCGCGAACGGCTGGAGGGTGACGACCGCCAGCAGGAAGACGATGGTGAGCGACGCGAGCAGGATGTTCAGCGCGATCTCGTTGGGGGTCTTCTGCCGTGCGGCACCCTCGACGAGGTTGATCATCCGGTCGATGAAGGTCTCACCGGGCTTCGTCGTGATCTTGATGACGATGCGGTCGGAGAGCACCTTCGTACCGCCGGTGACGGCGGAGCGGTCACCGCCGGACTCGCGGATCACCGGCGCCGACTCACCGGTGATGGCCGACTCGTCGACCGACGCGACGCCTTCCACGACATCGCCGTCACCGGGAATGATGTCGCCGGCCTCGCAGACGACGAGGTCGCCGATGCGCAGTTCGGTGCCGGGGACCTGCTCCTCGGTCGTGCCGTCCTGGGACAGGCGGCGCGCCACCGTGTCCGTCTTGGCCTTGCGCAGGGTGTCGGCCTGCGCCTTGCCGCGGCCCTCGGCGACCGCCTCCGCCAGGTTGGCGAAGACGACGGTCAGCCACAGCCAGGCGGCGATCGCCCAGCCGAACCAGTCCGAGGGCGACATGAGGGCGAAGACCGTGGTCAGGACGGAGCCGACCTCGACCACGAACATCACGGGGGACTTGACCATCACCCGCGGGTCGAGCTTGCGTATCGCGTCCGGGAAGGACTTGACCAGCTGCTTGGGGTCGAAGAGACCGCCGCCCACGCGGCCGTCGCCGGGCTTGTGCCCGCTGGGGACGTCCTGGTGCGGAGCGCGAGTCGGAGTGGCGGTGGACATGGAGCCGGGCTCCTCCGGTTTCACGGGGGCGGTCATGACAGGCCCTCCGCCAGCGGCCCGAGGGCCAGCGCCGGGAAGTAGGTCAGACCGGTGATGATCAGGATCGTGCCGACGAGCAGCCCGGCGAAGAGCGGCTTCTCGGTACGCAGGGTGCCCGCGGTCTCCGGGACCGGCTTCTGCTCGGCGAGCGAGCCGGCCAGCGCGAGCACGAACACCATCGGCAGGAACCGGCCGAGCAGCATGGCCAGACCGATCGCGGTGTTGTACCAGGGCGTGTTGGCGTTCAGGCCGCCGAAGGCGGAGCCGTTGTTGTTGGCGCCGGAGGTGAACGCGTACAGCACCTCGGAGAAGCCGTGCGAACCGGCGCCCAGCGCCTTGGTGTTGAGCATCGAGCCCAGTGCGTCCGGCAGCACCATCGAGGCGGCGGTGAAGCCGAGGACCAGCGTCGGGGTGATGAGGATGTAGCAGGCGGCGAGCTTGATCTCGCGGGTGCCGATCTTCTTGCCGAGGTACTCGGGCGTACGGCCCACCATCAGGCCGGCGATGAACACCGCGATGATCGCCATCACGAGCATGCCGTAGAGGCCGGAGCCCACTCCACCGGGTGCGATCTCACCGAGCATCATGCCGAGCAGCTGGATGCCGCCGCCGAACGCGGTGAAGGAGGAGTGGAAGGAGTCCACGGCTCCGGTGGAGGTCAGGGTGGTGGCCACCGAGAAGATCGCCGAGGAGCCGACGCCGAAGCGGGTCTCCTTGCCTTCCATGGCGGCGCCCGCGGCCTGCAGGGCCGGGCCGCCGTGGGCGAACTCGGTCCACATCATCAGCGCGGTGAAGCCGAGCCAGATGACGCCCATCGTGGCCAGGATCGCGTGGCCCTGCTTCACGTTCCCGACGAGCTTGCCGAAGGTGCGGGTCAGCGCGAACGGGATGACGAGGATCAGGAAGATCTCGAAGAGGTTGGTGAAGGCGTCGGGGTTCTCGAAGGGGTGGGCGGAGTTGGCGTTGAAGTAGCCGCCTCCGTTGGTGCCCAGTTCCTTGATGACCTCCTGGGAGGCCACCGCGCCGCCGTTGGTCTGCTGGGAGCCGCCCATGAACTGGCCGACCTCGTGGATGCCGGAGAAGTTCTGCACGGCGCCGCAGGCGACCAGGACGAGGGCGCCGACGACGGCGATCGGGACGAGCACCCGGATGGTGCCGCGGACCAGGTCGGCCCAGAAGTTGCCGAGGTCGCCGGTGCGGGACCGGGCGAAGCCGCGGACCAGGGCGACGGCCACGGCCATGCCGGTGGCGGCGGAGACGAAGTTCTGCACCGCCAGGCCGGCGGTCTGCACGACGTGGCCCATGGCCTGCTCGCCGCTGTAGGACTGCCAGTTGGTGTTGGCGACGAAGGACGCCGCGGTGTTGAACGCCTGGTCGGGGCTGATCGACGCGAACCCGAGGGACAGCGGCATACCGCCCTGGACGCGCTGTAGCAGGTACAGAAGGAGCACACCCGCCGCGGAGAACGCCAGGACGCCGCGCAGATAGGCGGGCCAGCGCATCTCGGCGTCCGCGTTGGCGCCGATGCAGCGGTAGACGACCTTTTCGATCCGGAGGTGCTTGGGGGAGCTGTAGACGGCGGCCATGTAGTCGCCGAGGGGCCGGTACGCCAGGGCCAGCGCCGCGATGAGCGCTATCAACTGGAGCACGCCTGCGAGGATGGGGCTCATGTCGCCCGCTGCGGCAGCAGCTATGGACACGTCAGAACCTCTCCGGGAAGACGAGCGCGAGGACCAGGTATCCGAGCAGGGCGACGGCAACGATCAGGCCGACGATGTTCTCGATGGTCACAGCTTCGTCACCCCCTTGGCGACGAGGGCCACCAACGCGAAGACCGCGATCGTGACGACGACGAAGGCCACGTCGGCCATCGTGTGCTCCTAGATGACTGGGGAGATGAGGACCTCCACAGCAAAGCGTCCTTCCCCCGCGGCTCGAACTCTGTTGACGCCTCCCTTACGGCCATTAGCGCTCCGTTGACGGAACTCATACGCGCCCGTTTGTGACCTGCGCAAACGCCAAGGGCCCGGACCCCCTCACAGGGGGTCCGGGCCCTTTCGACCCTCGCGATCCGGCCGAGATGCGGACGTCTTCGCGCCGCTTCGCCGCGCGATCCGGTCAGCGGATCTCGGTGATCTCCGGTCCGCGCTCCAGGCGCTCCACACCGCCGCCGAAGCGGGACTGCTCGGCCGACTCCTGCTGCACGCCGTCCGGCACCATCTGGGCGTCGTCCGGCAGCTTCAGCACGATCGGGTCACGCGGCGCCATCGGGCCGTCACCGCGGACGATGACGGTGTCCCGGAAGATGTGCTCCAGCACGCCCGCGGCCTGCGGCTGCACCGCGCCCTGGCCGGAGATCACCCCGCGCAGGAACCACCGGGGGCCGTCGACACCGACGAAGCGCACGACCTGCACACCGTTGGTGCCGTCCGGCAGCTGTACGGGTACCTGGGCGCGCAGCTCCCAGCCCAGCGGGCCCTCGACCTCGTCGATGACCCCGCCCTGCTGGGTGATGCCGGCGGCGATCTCCTCGCGCACCTCGCCCCAGATGCCCTCGTTCCTGGGAGCGGCGAAGGCCTGCAGCTGTACGGCGCTGTCCTGCAGCACCACCGTCGCGGCGACGATCGCGTCACCGGCGACCTCCACCCGCAGCTCCATGCCCTCGACACCGGGCACGTACAGGCCGCCGAGGTCCACCCGGCCCTCACCGGGCTCCTTGACCTCCGACGAGTCCCAGGGGCCGTCGGGGCGCGGCGCGGGCGGAAGGTTGAGCCGCGCCGGCGTCGCCTCGCCCTCGTCGGCACCGTTCACCGCGTGCTCGCCGGCGAGCGTGGTGTCCTTGGCCGACTCTTCAGGAGCCTCGTTCTTCTTGCGACGTCCGAACACGTCACTGTCCTTCCCGGTCGGCACCGACCGATGCGTATTCATTCCCGCCCGTGGAGCCGCCCACCGCCGCATGACCGCCGGTGGAACCGAATCCCCCCTCGGCCCGCGCCGAGCCGGGAAGTTCCGCCACCTCGTGGAAGCGCACCTTCTCGACCTGCTGGACGACCAGTTGGGCGATCCGGTCGAACCTCTCGAACCGCACGCTCTCGCGCGGGTCCAGATTGACCACGATCACCTTGATCTCTCCACGGTACCCGGCATCCACCGTCCCGGGGGCATTGACCAGCGCCAGTCCGCAGCGCGCTGCGAGCCCGGACCGCGGGTGCACGAACGCCGCGTACCCGTCGGGCAGCGCGATCGACACCCCGGTGGGCAGCACGGCGCGCTCCCCCGGCGCCAGCTCGGCGGCCTCGGTGGTCACCAGATCCACGCCCGCGTCGCCGGGATGTCCGTACGACGGAACGGGCACGTCCGGGTCCAGCCGCCGCAGCAGTACATCCACCGGATTCCGTACCTGACTCACGGGTTCACCTCGAAGGCACGCGCTCGTTTGACCTGGTCCGGGTCGGCCATCGCCGCCTGGATCTCCTCGGTCCTTCCGTTGTCGATGAAGTGGTCGACCTTCACCTCGATGAAGACGGCCTCGGCGCGTACGGCGACCGGGCCGTCCGGGCCGCCTATCCGGCCCACGGCCGTCGAGTAGATCTTCCGCCCGTGCACCGCGGTGACCCGCGCGTCCAGATGCAGCACCGTGCCGAGCGGCACCGGTCGCAGGAAGTCGGTCTCCAGCCGGCCGGTCACCGCGATCACCCGCAGCAGCCAGTTCAGCGAGCCGAGCGTCTCGTCCAGCGCGGTGGCCAGCACTCCGCCGTGCGCCAGACCGGGCGCGCCCTGGTGGGCCTCCTTGACGGTGAACTCGGCCCGTACGCTGACGCCGTCCCCGGCCCGCGCCTCCAGGTGCAGACCGTGCGGCTGGCCCGTGCCGCAGCCGAAGCACCGGTCGTAGTGCGCGCCGAGGAGTTCTCCGGGCGCCGGACCGTCGGGGTGCCGGACCGGCGCGACGGCGTCCTTCGGCGGCGTCAGCCGCGGCGACTCCGTCCTCGTTCTGTCAGTTCCACTCACGAGTGCAGACCCTACCCGCGCGCGTAAGGGGCCCGCGCCGCCGTGCCAAGCTGGGTTCATGCAGTCGTACGAAGAACGTCTCACCGCGCCCCGGTCCTGGTGGGTGATCGCCGCGCTGATCGGCATCGCCTGCGCACTGATGCTGCTCCCCCTGGGGACGCTCCCGATGCTCGGCGGGCTGATCGGCGGTGCGGCGCTGTCCGCGGTGGCGGTGAGCTCGTACGGCTCGGCGCGGATCCGGGTGGTGGGCGGCGCGCTGATCGCCGGCGACGCGAAGATCCCGGCGGCGGCGCTGGGCGAGGCCAGGGCGCTGGACGCGGACGAGGCGCTGGCGTGGCGTACGCACAAGGCCGACGCCCGCGCGTTCATGCTGCTGCGCAGCTACGTCCGCACCGCGGTGCGGGTGGAGATCACGGATCCGGACGACCCGACGCCCTACGCGTACCTCTCGACGCGGCAGCCGGAGCGTCTGGTGGCGGCGCTGACGGCCGTACGGGGCTGACCGGCGCCGCGGGGCGCCCCGTCAGCCGTCAGGCGTGGGAAGGGCGTCCCAGGGGACCTGCTTCGCGCGCAGGTCCCGGCGAATCTTCTCGGCGAGTCTTCTGGTGGCGCGGCGGTTCATGAACGCGCCGACGGCGGCGCCGATCATGAACGGCATGAGGTTGGGCAGGTTGCGCAGCGTGCGCTTCATGATCTGCTGGCGCAGTTCGCGTCTCATCTGACCGCCGAGCGCGATGTTCAGTGAGGCCGGTGCGGCGATGTCGATGCCCCGCTCCTCGGACCAGGACGTCAGACAGGCCGTCGCGCGCTGCCGGAGGTTGCCCGCGGGGCGCAGCCCGTAGACCTCGTGCAGCTCGGCGATCAGTTTGATCTCGACCGAGGCCACGCCGGTGATCTCGGCGGCCAGCTCGGCCGGCATGGCGGGCGGAGCGGGCAGCATCGCCGCCGCGCCGACGCCCGCGCCGACGGCGGCGGTGCCCGCGCAGGCGCCCGCGACCAGCTTGTCGGCCAGCTCCTCGGGGGTCAGGCCGGGGAACTGGGCGCGCAGCGTGGCGAGGTCGCGGACCGGGATCCGCGGGGCGGTGGCGATGAGGCGATCGGCGATCGCGGCGATCCCCAGCCGCAGCCGGCCGCCTGCTCGGCCCGCGGGGCCGGCCAGGGCCGCGAGCGAGGCCCTGCGGCCTCGCTCCCGCGGTGCACCGGTCGTCCGCTCCGTGGGAAGGGCGGTCGGATCGGCGGGCACGGGCGCGGTTTCCTCGCGTGGTCGTGCGCCGGCCGCCGGGCCGCTGTCGCCCTTGGGGCCCTTGCGGAACGGGTTCACGCCTGCCACGGCGTAGGCCGGTCTCAGGCCGCGCAGTCGCGGCAGATCGGCTGCCCGTTCTTGTCCTCCGCGGCGAGCTGGCTGCGGTGGTGCACCAGGAAGCAGCTCATGCACGTGAACTCGTCCTGCTGCTTGGGCAGCACGCGCACGGCGAGCTCTTCGTTGGACAGGTCGGCGCCGGGCAGCTCCAGGCCCTCGGCCTGCTCGAACTCGTCGACGTCGACGGCAGAGGCGGACTTGTCGTTCCGCCGCGACTTCAGTTCCTCGATGCTGTCCTCGTTGAGGTCGTCATCGGTCTTGCGTGGAGTGTCGTAATCCGTAGCCATTTTCGCTCTCCCCCTCTGGGTGTCTGCGGTGTCTCAGCGCTCGTAACGCGTGAGAGGCCGGACTTGTGCCCGACCTGAGGCGGAGATTTTGCCTCACATCAAGGTCTGTTACTCAATCGACACCCAACCGCACCCCTGAAGAGGTGATCGGTTTGGATGGCGATCAGGACCGTACACGGTCCGAATGTCGCACCTCGCGCAGCCCATCACCTGTACTTCCCGTAATCCGGCCCCCCGGAAACCCGGACTTCCCCGGCATTCCGCATGGCATTTCGATCACGGAGCGTAGATGGCTGGAAATTCGCGCCTGTGAGCGATCACACACGCGCAGACCGGCGGTCGGACCGGTGTAATTCCGCGCAAAGCGAACTTGGCGAAGGATCCCCGCCCGACCCCCTTTTCGTCAAACCGGGAGGCGAGACGGTGTACGGCCGCGAGACGGGCGATCGTACGCACTGATGTCCGACCGTCGCCGACGGGGGTGCCCGTCGCTCCAGCGGCCGTACAACCGCCCTGCGGCCGGCGTCAGAGCGGCAGGACGACGCGCATGGTCAGGCCGCCACCCTCGCGGGGTTCGGCGGTGATGCTGCCGTCGTGGGCGCGCACCACCGAGCGGACGATGGACAGGCCCAGACCGACGCCCTTGTCGCTGCCGGTGCGCTCGGTGCGCAGCCGCCGGAAGGGCTCGAAGAGGTTCTCCACCTCATAGGCGGGGACCACCGGCCCGGTGTTGGCCACCACCAGCACCGCACACCCCGGACCGGGCTCGGTGGTGACCTCCACCCAGCCGTCCTCGGCGACGTTGTAGCGCACCGCGTTCTGCACCAGATTCAGCGCGATCCGCTCCAGCAGCACACCATTGCCCTGCACGAAGACCTGCTGCCGCACCCCCCGCAGCGCAACGCCCTTGGCCTGCGCCTCCCCCCGCATCTGATCCACCGCCTGCGCGGCCACCTCCGACAGATCCACCGGCCGCTTGTCCACGACCTTGTTCTCACTGCGAGCCAGCAACAACAGCCCCTCCACCAACTGCTCACTGCGCTCATTGGTCGCCAGCAACGTCTTGCCCAGCTGCGCCAACTCCGCCGACGCCTCCGGATCGGCCAGCTGCACCTCCAACAACGTCCGATTGATCGCCAGCGGCGTCCGCAACTCATGCGACGCATTCGCCACGAACCGCCGCTGCGACTCAAACGCCCGGTCCAACCGGTCCAACATCTCATCGAAGGTGTCCGCGAGCTCCTTGAGCTCGTCATCCGGCCCACCCAACTCGATCCTGCGATGCAGATCCGAACCCGCCACCCGCTGCGCCGTCCGCGTGATCCGCCCCAACGGCGCCAGCACCCGCCCCGCCATCGCATAACCGAACGCGAACGCCACCACCGTCAGACCCAGCAGGGCCAGCAGGGAGCGGTTGAGGAGGCTGTTGAGGGCCACCGCGCGCTGTTGCTGGAGGCACTGGTTGACGGCTTCCTGGAGCAGCGGCCCGGACGTCTGGGTGGGCAGGTCGCAGATGTCGCTGGTCGACTCGAACTTGCCGCCGAGGATCTTCAGCGGCAGCGCGCTGCCGTCGTGCAGGGCGTCCGCGGCCAGCATGTAGATGATCGTCAGCAGCACGATCCCGGCCATCAGGAACATGCCGCCGTACAGCAGCGTCAGCCGTATCCGGATGGTCGGCCGCAGCCACGGGAACGGCCGGATGTTGACCGGCCGGGGGTCCCAGGTGGGCTTGGGAGGCATCGGCGGCGGTGGGGTCGCCGGCTTGGAGAACGAGGGCAGGGAAGGCATCGCCGGTCAGATCCGGTATCCCGAGCCGGGGACGGTGACGATCACCGCGGGCTCGCCGAGCTTGCGGCGCAGGGTCATGACGGTGACCCGTACGACGTTTGTGAACGGGTCGGTGTTCTCGTCCCAGGCCTTCTCCAGGAGCTGCTCGGCCGAGACGACCGTGCCCTCGCTGCGCATCAGGACCTCCAGCACCGCGAACTCCTTCGGGGCGAGCTGGACCTCCTTGCCGTCGCGGAACACCTCGCGGCGATTGGGGTCGAGCTTGATGCCGGCCCGCTCCAGGACGGGCGGCAGCGCGACGGTCGTACGCCGCCCCAGGGCCCGTACCCGGGCCGTGAGCTCGGTGAAGGCGAACGGCTTGGGGAGGTAGTCGTCGGCGCCGATCTCCAGGCCCTCGACGCGGTCGCTGACGTCGCCGGAGGCGGTGAGCATCAGGACGCGGGTGGGCATCCCCAGCTCGACGATCTTGCGGCAGACATCGTCGCCGTGGACGACCGGCAGGTCGCGGTCGAGCACGACGACGTCGTAGTCGTTGACCGCGATCCGTTCCAGGGCGGCAGCGCCGTCGTAGACCACGTCGACGGCCATGGCCTCCCGGCGCAGTCCGGTGGCCACCGCATCGGCGAGCAGCTGCTCGTCCTCGACGACGAGAACACGCACGTCGCTAGTCCTTCCTCAGGGCCCTTTCGGGCAGCACAAACAATGTCTGGGAGCCCTTCCATCCTGCCCCGAAGAGCCATAAACCGGAGGTAAGACGGGGTGCCGGGCGGCGGCGAGGGGGCCCGCGGAGCCCTACGGGCAGGATTCCCGGGCGGGTTGAGGTTTCCCTGAGGTTGCTCGTGGGGAGGACGACTGCACACCCGCGATCACGCCCTGTTTCTTCGGCGACCCGCCATGAACTGTTCCATCGCAGGGACCACGCCGTGATCACCCACCCGTCGGCACACCCCCGTGCCACCGACCCACGACGAGGGGGCGCACATGGACGCGTTCACCGCAGGCATTCTGCAGCGCATAGAGAAGACCGAAGAGGATCTGGACCAGGCCCGCGCTGCGGGCGATGACTTCCTCGCCGAGGTCGAGCAGGCCGAGCTCGAGGACCTGCAACGACTGGCGAACGAGCACGGTGTGCGCTACGGGGCGGTCAGCAACGCCTGACCCCGCGCCGGCGTACGACGGCAGCGCCCCGGCACCCCCTCAAGGGTGCCGGGGCGCTGCCGTGTCCGTTTCCGGCGCGGATCAGTCGTGCCAGGCCCCGAGCTCGTCCAGCAGCGGCTGGAGCTCGGCGAAGAGGGCCGGGGAGGCCGCGAGGGTCAGCTCGTGGGAGGCGGCCTCGCCGGGGCGGCCGCCGGTCAGCGCGCCGGCCTCGCGGGCGATCAGGGCCCCGGCGGCCAGGTCCCAGGGGTTCAGGCCCCGCTCGAAGTAGGCGTCGAGCCGGCCGCAGGCCACATCGCACAGGTCGATCGCGGCCGAGCCGCCGCGCCGGATGTCGCGCACCTGCGGCAGCAGGGTGCGCACCACCTCCGCCTGGGCCGCCCGGCGCTCGGCCAGATAGCCGAAGCCGGTGCCCAGCAGCGCCTGGGAGAGCGGCGGTGCGGGCCGGTGGCGGATGCGCTCGCCGTTGTTGAACGCGCCACGACCCAGGACGGCCTGGTAGGTCTCGCCGCGCATCGGGGCGGCCACCACCCCGATGACCGCCTCGCCGTCCTGCTCCGCCGCGATGGACACCGCCCAGGACGGCAGGCCGTAGAGGTAGTTGACGGTGCCGTCGACGGGGTCGATGACCCAGCGGATACCGCTGGTGCCCTCGATGCTGGCGCCCTCCTCCCCCAGGAAGCCGTCGTCGGGTCGGGCCTCCCCGATGAAGGCGGTGATCAGCTTCTCGGAGGCGATGTCCATCTCGGTGACGACGTCGATGGGACTGGTCTTCGTCGCGGCCACGCCGAGGTCGGCGGGCCGGCCGTCGCGCAGCAGCGCTCCTGCGCGGCGGGCCGCCTCCAGGGCGAGTCCGAGAAGCTCGTCGTGGAGCGCGTCGGTCGGCGTCGGGTCGGGGTGCAGCGGGTCGGGCACGATGCTCCTTGCTCGAACGAGCGGTGGTCGGTCGGGCGTACGGCCTGCGCGGGCGTACGGGCCGGGCGGGCGTGCGGGGTCTACGCGGGGGCTTGTGCGACGGGGCCGCGCCAGTCGGCGCCGGCGGCGGCCGGGCGCGGGGCGCGCGCCGGGCAGCAGCCGACCGGGCACAGGTCGTGGCCGGCGCCCAGGGAGCCCAGGGCGCAGCGCTCCGGGGTGCCGCCCCGTTCGGTCGCCGCGCGCTCCAGGACGAGGTCGCGGACGGCGGCCGCGAACCGGGGGTCGGCGCCGACGGTGGCCGACCTGGCGACCGGCAGGCCCAGCTCGGCGGCCTTGGCGGTGGCCTCGGTGTCCAGGTCGTACTTGACCTCCATGTGGTCCGAGACGAACCCGATGGGGGCCATGACCACGGCGGGGACGCCGGCCGCGTGCCGCTCCTCCAGGTGGTCGCAGATGTCCGGCTCCAGCCAGGGGATGTGCGGGGCGCCGCTGCGGGACTGGTAGACGAGCTGCCAGGGGTGGTCCACACCGGTCTCCTCGCGTACCGCGTCCGCGATCACCCGGGCCGCGTCGAGGTGCTGGGCGACATAGGCGCCGCCCTCGCCGTCCTGGGTGTGGTCCGCGGGCGTGCCGGAGGTGTCGGCGGCGGCGGTGGGGATGGAGTGGGTGGTGAAGGCGATGTGGGCGCCGTCGCGGACCGCCGCGGGCAGGGCCTCCAGCGACGCCAGCACACCGTCGATCATCGGGCGGAGGAAGCCGGGGTGGTTGAAGTAGTGCCGCAGCTTGTCGACCCGCGGCACCGGCAGTCCCTCGGCCCGCAGGACGGCGAGCGCGTCGGCGAGGTTCTCCCGGTACTGCCGGCAGCCCGAGTACGAGGCGTAGGCGCTGGTCGCCAGGACGGCGATCCGGCGGTGGCCGTCGCCCACCATCGTGCGCAGGGTGTCGGTCAGGTAGGGCGCCCAGTTGCGGTTGCCCCAGTAGACGGGCAGGTCCAGGCCGTGGTCGGCGAAGTCCGCGCGCAGCGCGTCCAGCAGGTCGCGGTTCTGGGCGTTGATGGGGCTCACGCCGCCGAAGAGGAAGTAGTGCTGACCCACCTCCTTGAGCCGCTCGCGGGGGATGCCACGGCCGCGGGTGACGTTCTCCAGGAACGGGACGACGTCGTCGGGGCCTTCGGGGCCTCCGAAGGACAGCAGCAGCAGGGCGTCATAGGGGCTGGGATCGCACTGTTCGGGCATGCGTCGATCCTGCCACCCTCCGTCCGGATGCGGCGGGCAGGCCCGGTGTGCACAGGGGGCCACCGGGTCGCTTCGGCGCCGGCGAAAATCCGGAGGCGGACGGCACCGCACCCGCCGTAAGCTGTATCGGCCACATACATTCCTTACCGATCTTCGGTCCTCATCCGGCGGAGCGCCCCCGTTGCCCAGTCCCTACCGCGCCATATTCGGCCGGCCCGGCACCAAGTCCTTCTCCGCCGCCGGCCTGCTGGGGCGGATGCCGCTGTCGATGATGGGCATCGGCGTCGTCACGATGATCTCCCAGCTGACCGGACGCTACGGCCTGGCGGGCGCGCTGTCGGCGACCCTCGCGCTGTCCGCCGCGGTCATCGGCCCGCAGATCTCCCGGCTGGTGGACCTGCACGGCCAGCGCCGGGTGATGCGCCCGGCCACGCTGGTGTCGCTCGCCGCGGTGGCCGGTCTGCTGCTGAGCGCGCAGCAGCGCTGGCCGGACTGGATCCTGTTCGTCTTCGCGGCCTGCGTGGGGTGTGTGCCGAGCGTGGGCTCGATGATCCGGGCACGCTGGGCCGAGCTCTACCGGGGCTCCCCGCGTGAGCTGCACACCGCGTACTCGTGGGAGTCGATCGTCGACGAGATGTGCTTCATCGTCGGCCCGATCCTGTCGATCGGGCTGTCCACCGCATGGTTCCCGGAGGCCGGCCCGCTGCTGGCCGGCGGTTTCCTGGCGGTCGGTGTCTTCTGGCTGACGGCGCAGCGTACGACGGAGCCGGTGCCGCACCCACGGGAGCACGAGGCGAAGGGCTCGGCGCTGCGCTCGCGGGGGCTACAGGTGCTGGTGGTGACGTTCGTGGCGACGGGGGCGATCTTCGGGGCGATCGACGTGGTGACCGTGGCGTTCGCCGAGGAGGAGGGGCACAAGGCCGCGGCCAGCCTGGTGCTGGCGGTCTACGCGCTCGGCTCGTGCGTGGCCGGCGCCGTCTTCGGGCTGCTGCACCTCAAGGGCCACCCCGCCCGGCGCTGGACGGTGGGGGTCTGCGCGATGGCGGTGAGCATGGTGCCGCTGCAGCTGGTGGGTTCGCTGCCGCTGCTGGCCGGCGCGCTGTTCCTCGCGGGGCTGTCCATCGCCCCGACGATGGTGACCACGATGGCGCTGGTCGAGGAGCATGTGCCGAGGGCGAAGCTGACCGAGGGCATGACGTGGACCAGCACCGGACTGGCGGTGGGGGTCGCGCTGGGTTCGTCGGCGGCCGGCTGGGTGGTGGACGCCGCCGGTGCCGCCCGGGGCTATCTGGTGCCGGGGGCGGCGGGAGTGCTGGCCATGCTCGTCGCGTTCGCGGGCTACCGCAGGCTCCGTCCGCAGTCGGCTCCCGCGGCGGCGGGCGGGACCGGCACGGCGGGCCATGTTGTCGCACCCGTGGAGCGCCGGGACGAGGAGAGCGTCGCGTGAGGCGCCGCCGGCCGCGACCCCACACTGTTACCGCCGGTACGAGTTGTCCGGGAGTCGGGCGATTCCGGCCGATTCCTTGATCATGTGATTCCCGTCACCCCCTGTGGACGACGCGTCGGCGACTGACATCATGCGCTCACACCGACGCCCGGCCGGGCGTGGAGGGAGGGGGCGTCACCATGGCAGTCAGCAGCGCCGTCGGCGGCTCGGGAGGGCGCGGCACGGCAACCGGACCGTGGCGCAACTGGGCGGGCAACGTCACCGCCCGCCCCGCCCGGAGCGTGGCCCCGGCGAACACCGAGGAGCTGGCGGCCGCGGTCCGCGCCGCCGCCGCGGACGGGCTGACGGTCAAGGCGGTCGGCACCGGCCACTCCTTCACCCCGGCGGCCGCCACCGACGGGCTGCTGATCCGCCCCGAGCGGCTGACCGGCGTCCGCGGGATCGACCGCGAGGCCGGGACGGTGACGGTCGCCGCCGGTACGCCCCTCAAGCAGCTGAACCGTACGCTCGCCGCGCACGGGCTGTCGCTGACCAACATGGGCGACATCATGGAGCAGACGGTCTCCGGGGCGACCAGCACCGGCACCCACGGCACCGGCCGCGACTCGGCGTCGACCGCCGCCCAGATCACCGCCCTGGAACTGGTCACCGCGGACGGCTCGGTGCTGACCTGCTCCGCCGAGGAGAACCCGGACGTCTTCGCCGCGGCCCGGCTGGGCCTGGGCGCACTGGGCGTGATCAGCGAACTCACCTTCGCCGTGGAGCCGGAGTTCCTGCTGACCGCCCGCGAGGAGCCGATGCCCTTCGACGAGGTGACCGACCGGTTCGAGGAGCTGGTCACCGAGAACGAGCACTTCGAGTTCTACTGGTTCCCGCACACCGGCAGCTGCAACACCAAGCGCAACAACCGCAGCCAGGGCCCGGCGGCGCCCCCCGGCAGGGTCAGCGGCTGGGTCGAGGACGAGCTGCTGTCCAACGGGGTCTTCCAGGTCGCCTGCGCCGTCGGGCGGGCGGTGCCGGCCGCGGTACCGGGCATCGCCAAGATCTCCAGCCGCGCACTGTCGGCCCGTACGTACACCGACATCCCCTACAAGGTGTTCACCTCGCCGCGGCGGGTGCGGTTCGTGGAGATGGAGTACGCCCTGCCCCGCGCGGCCGCGGTCACGGCGCTGGGTGAGCTGAAGGCGCAGGTGGAACGCGCGGGCTTCAAGGTCAGCTTCCCGGTGGAGGTGCGCACCGCGCCGGCCGACGACCTCGCGCTGTCCACCGCGTCGGGCCGGGACACGGTCTACATCGCCGTGCACATGTACCGCGGGACGCCGTACGAGGCGTACTTCGCGGCCGCCGAGCGGATCATGACGGCGCACGAGGGGCGCCCGCACTGGGGCAAGCTGCACACCCGCGACGCCGCCTATCTCGCCGACGTCTATCCGCGGTTCGGCGAGTTCACCGCGGTACGCGACCGGCTGGACCCGGAACGCCGGTTCACCAACGCGTACCTGCGGCGGGTCCTGGGCGACTGACCTCGGCGGCCGCGCCCGGTGGCCGTCTTCGGGCACCGGGCGCGGCCGTCACGGGTCCGCCGGGGTCAGGAAGCGCCCGGGGCGGGCGTCTGTCCTTCGGGCCGCTGCCCGCTCTCCTGGTGTTCACCACCGGTCGAGCCGTCACCGGAGCCGGTGTCGCCGTCGCTGCCGGTGGAGCCGTCGGGAGACGGCTTCGTGGACGGTGACGTGTCCGGGTCCGGCGAGGTCTGGCCGCCGTCGGACGGGCTCGGGGTCGGCGCGGGGGTGCCGTTGTCCGCGCCCTCGCCGGTGCGGTCCTCGTCGGACTTCCCCGGAGGCGGGGTCGGCTCGTCGCCGCCCTTCTGGCCGCCGTCACCGGGTGAGTGGCCGGTCCCGGGCGACTGCGGGGTATCGGGCCGGTGCCGGCTCGCGCCACCGGTGTGGGTGATGTTGCCCAGCGTGGTGCCCTTGTCGCCGCTCGCCGTCTGCCCGGCCAGCAGCTCGGTGGCGGTGACCCCGCCCATGGCGAGCACGAAGACCACGAGCGCGCCCAGCGCCGGCCGCTTCCAGCCGCGCAGCCGGGTGCCGTACGTCGTGCTGCTGACTTCCTCGGGCCGCCCGGCCGGGCGGGGTGCCGCGAAAGGGGCCTCGGCGGGGCGGGCGTCCACCCGGCCCGGCGCCATGGTCGGCTGCTCCAGCCGCGGTACGAGCTGGGTCCGCTCCGCCGGGTGGGCGCTCGCCGGGTCGCGGCGCCGGGCCTGTTCGGCCCGCGGGACCAGCTGGGTACGGGCCGTGGCGGGCCCGGGGGTTCTGGCGGCGACGGAGGTGACCTTGTCCTCCGTGCCCTGCTTGTCGAAGGTCGGCAGCACCATGGTCGGGTCGGCCTGCCGTGCCTGCTGGGTGGTGGATCGAGCGTGGAGAGAAGAACGGCGCGGCTTCGGCCGGGTGGCGACCGATGCCTCCTTGATCTGTTCGCCGGTGCGCCGGAACAGGTGCTGGAATATCGAACCGCCGGTCGTGGCCACGACACTGACCACACCCGCGCCGATGATGGTTCCGTAAACACCGAGCTGCCCCGCGAGGTACGCGGCGACGGCCGCAGCGAGTGCGCTGCCGGCCACCTGAGCGATGCTCAGGTCGATCCGCTTCTCCTTCTTCTTCGTGGCGGTTTCGGTTTCTTCGTCCATCTCCAACCTTTGGTAGCCCCTTCGATCCATCTTGCATGGAGAAGTGACCAATTGGCGGAGTCAACAGTTCCGAATTTGGGGAATCTGTGAAACTCGCCACCCGCGCGGCAGGTAGAGAGATCGACAAGGCGACCGAACTCCGCTGACCGCCCAGAAGTTCAGCGGCGCGGCGGTCCACCTCAGTGGCCCGAATGGAGTACTGTGGCGAACCCTGGCCCCGGTTCCCGTCCGGCTGCCCGGAACCCGCGGGAGGGGCCTTCAAGGCGGCACTCACCCTGGGGCGCCGCCGCTCGGCACGGGTGATCGGCGACAGGGCAAGCGGCATGGTCACTGAGCGTTGCAAACTGGTAACCGTGTCATAACGGCGTTTGAGGGCCAAGCCTCGACACGCCGGGCAACTCGGCAATGTTGTGGCAGGCTGCACCCGGGCAGGCCACACTCGACTAGCGGAAGCAGCGACGCACGTGACGTCGGCAGGCACCACCCGGGAGGTCCCCATGCCCGAACTGCGTGTCGTGGCCGTCTCCAACGACGGCACACGGCTGGTGCTCAAAGCTGCGGACAGCACCGAGTACACGCTTCCGATCGACGAACGGCTGCGCGCCGCCGTCCGCAATGACCGCGCACGGCTCGGCCAGATCGAGATCGAGGTCGAGAGCCATCTGCGGCCGCGGGACATCCAGGCGCGGATAAGAGCAGGTGCCTCCGCCGAAGAGGTCGCCCAGCTCGCCGGCATCCCCGTCGACCGGGTGCGCCGCTTCGAGGGCCCGGTCCTCGCCGAGCGCGCCTTCATGGCCGAGCGGGCCCGCAAGACACCCGTACGGCGCCCCGGCGAGAACACCGGTCCGCAGCTCGGCGAGGCGGTCGCGGAGCGGCTGCTGCTGCGCGGCGCCGACAAGGAGAGCGTCCAGTGGGACTCCTGGCGCCGGGACGACGGCACCTGGGAGGTGCTGCTGGTCTACCGCGTCGCGACCGAGCCGCACTCGGCGAGCTGGACCTACGACCCGCCGCGGCGCCTGGTGCAGGCCGTGGACGACGAGGCCCGTGCGCTGATCGGCGAGAGTGACGACACGCCCGAGCCGAGCTTCCCGTTCGTCCCGCGCATCGCCCGGCTGCCGCGCGACCGGCCGCTGGACCGCACGCTGGACCGGCAGACGTCCGAGCGCGCGCAGTCCGGTGGTGAGGACAGCGAGCAGCGCGGCAACGAGGAGGCCGTCGGCGAGCGGGAGCGGGATTCGCTGACCAGCCTGCTGGAGGCGGTGCCCAGCTTCCGCGGCGACATGGTCGTCCCCGAGAGCGCCAAGGCACCGCAGGTCGACGAGGAGCCGGAGGCCGAGGTCGAGGAGCCGCCGGCACCGGCCGCCAGCGCAGGCGCGGGTTCCGCGTACGCCGATGTGCTGATGCCGCGTGCCGTGGCCGGCCACCGCGACCGGCTGACCGGGACGACGGACCGGCAGGCCGAGGCGGACGGCGTACGGCCCGGGCGCCGGGCGGCGGTGCCCAGCTGGGACGAGATCGTCTTCGGCACCCGGAGGAAGAAGCCGGAGTAACGCTCCGGCCACGCACACCATCCGTCCGCCCGCTCCCTGGCTCCCAGGGGGCGGGCGGACGGCGTCGTACGGCCCCGTGGCGGGGGCTCAGCCGGGTTGCGGGCCGGTGGCGACCGGACGGGACGGGTCGGCGGTCCATTCGCTCCAGGAGCCGACGTAGAGCGCGGCGGGGACGCCCGCGACCGCGAGGGCCAGCACCTCATGGGCCGCGGAGACCCCGGAGCCGCAGTAGACGCCCACCTCCGCGTCCGCCGTGGCACCCAGCGCCGCGAACCGCTCGGCCAGCTCCCCGGCGGCGCGGAAGACCGTGCCGCCCTCGGCGACGTTCTCGGTCGTCGGCGCGGAGACCGCCCCGGGGATATGGCCGGCGACCGGGTCGATGGGCTCGACCTCGCCCCGGTAGCGCTCGCCGGCCCGCGCGTCCAGCAGAACGCCCCGACGGGCGAGCGCGGCGGCGTCGTCGGCCGTCAGCAGCCGCAGTGCGCCGGGCACCGGAGTGAAGTCACCCGCCGGCGGCTGTGGTTGGTCGGTGCTCAGGGCGCCGCCGGTCGCCCGCCAGGCGGCGAGGCCGCCGTCCAGCACCCGCACGTCCGGGTGACCGCTCCAGCGCAGCAGCCACCAGGCGCGGGCGGCCGCCCAGCCCTGGCCGCCGTCGTAGACGACCACGGGGCGGTCCGTCCGTACGCCGGCGGCCCGCATGGCCTCGGCGAAGACCGTGAGGTCGGGGAGCGGGTGCCGGCCGGCCTTGCCGGGGGGTGCGGCCAGCTCACTGTCGAGGTCGACATAGACCGCGCCGGGCAGATGGCCGGCCGCGTACTCGGGGCGGCCGGGCGGACCACCGAGCTGGTAGCGGACGTCCAGGAGCACCGGAGGGGTGGGCTTCGCCAACTCGCTCGCGAGTTCGGTAGCGGTGATGATGGCATTCATGGGACTCATCCTTGCGTAGCGATGACTACGTACAGAAGGCGGGTGCCCACCCTCCGTATGGCGCAGTTGCTGCCTGCCGCAACGTCGCCGAAACGGATGAGAAACATCAAAACGGGCATTCTCCCTCGCGAACGCGCCGTGGACGGCGCGGCCGGGGCGCACACCAGGTCACCGGGTGCGAGCATCTGCTCGGGACCCGCGCCCGTACCGCACACAGCGCACAGGGTCCGCACACCGACGCTCCGAGGAGAGAGTGACAATGACGACCGAGGCCGCGACTCGGCGGAAGCCCGGGGCGCCCTGCTGGGTGAGCCTCCTGGCCCACAGCCTGCCCGTGACGCAGGAGTTCTACGGTGCGTTGTTCGGCTGGGAGTTCCGCCCGGGGCCGCAGCACTTCGGTCCGTACTCCCGGGCCTTCCTCGACGGCCGGGAGGTCGCCGGGCTCGGCGAGCTGGCGCCCGACCGCAACCTGCCGGTCGCCTGGACGACCTATCTGGCCAGCGACGACGCGGATGTGACCGCGGAGCAGATTCGTTGCTGCGGAGGGACGGTGGGCGTCGGACCGCTGGACGCGGACGACGACGCGGGGCGGATGGCGATCGCCTCCGACCCGCAGGGCGCGATCTTCGGTATCTGGCAGGGCAAGTCGATGATGGGCACCGCGATCACCGGCGAACCGGGCACTCCGGTGTGGAACGAGTTGGTCACCCAGGACACCGAGTCCGTCGGCCCGTTCTACGAGCATGTCTTCGGCTTCGAGGCGGAGGCCCCGCCCTCGTCCGACCCGTCCGGCGCCGACTATCTGACGCTGCATCTCAAGGGCCAAGCGGTGGCCGGCATCCACGGCGTGGGCAGCGCGCTGCCCCGTGACCGGGGCCCGCACTGGATGACGTACTTTGCCGTGCCCCATGCGGACGCGGCCGCCCGACGGGTCACCGATCTGGGCGGCCATGTGCTCCAGCCGGCCCACGATGCGCTCCACGGCCGCGAGGCGACGGTCGCGGACACCGAGGGGGCGGTCTTCAGCATCGTCGAACGGGGCTGAGCGCCTCCGCTCACCCCGCCCCGCGGGTGCGCCCCGGATTTCCGCGGAAGTCGAGGCGCACGGGACGCAATCCCGCTGCGGCGCGGGCCCCGGCGTGCGTTCGGTGCACTTTTGGTGCGTTTTCCGATTGCTCCGGGAAACCACCCGCCCTGTTTCTCGCGGGGGCTTCTGCGGAATTCGGTGCACATCGGCGACAAAACCGTCGACGAAAAGGGATTTCGGGGCCGGGAGGTGTGCCGCCAAGGCAAAACATACCGAACGGTCCACTTGTTAGTGGGGTACAGGCCGGGGCTGCCCGCGTAATACCCGCCGGCATTCACCGGCACGGAGAAACGTGACGCCCGCGACGCCTACGAGACCGCGGTGGAGCGTTCCGCTCCCAGGAGGCGTTCGGCGCGGAAGGGCGAGGTGTCCAGCCTCGCCAGCACACCGGGAACGGCGATATTGGGGAGTATCAGCTCCAGGAGCCGGGAGATTTCGCGGGACAGGTCCCGCCCCTCCGGCATGACCTCGGACACGAGCTGGACACCCGTCCAGGCGCCGACGAACAGCCGGGCGGTGTCGGCCGGGTCGACATGCGGTAACAGCTCCCCGCGCTCCTTGGCCTCCAGGAGCACCTTGCCGACCAGCTCGATCCAGTCGGGCCAGCGGGTGCCGAACATGCGGCGCGCCTTGGAGTCGACGGACAGTCGTATGGAGGCGCTGAGCAGTGGCTCTCTGGGCAGCCGGTGCGCCAACAGGAGCGCTATGTCCGCCCACTCCTGGAGTTTGAGCGGTTGCGGCACCAGACCTTCGGTGGTCACCGCCTCGGCGAGCACTCCGCGCGCCAGCTCCTCCTTCGACGTGAAGTGGAAGTACAGCGCCCCACGGGTGAGTTGGGCGCGGTCGATGATGGCGGCGATCGTGGCGGCCTCGTAGCCGCATTCGTTGAAAATCTCTGCGGCAGCCACCAGGCAGGCCCTGCGCGTCCGGATCGCCCGTTCCTGTTTCGCCAACTCACGTCTCCCGTGCCAAGTATTTACGGCTATGTTGAAAAAGACCGCGGACCCGGTTTATTTTATCAGCGTCAACTTCTGTCAGATGGGCCGCACCCAGGGGGACTTGATGGCCGAAGCCGCCGCACGCATAGATACGCCGCAACATGACCGCAGGTCCCCGCTTCGATCCGATGGCTCTTCCGGTGCCCTGCCCGACTCACCGGGCGGGAATCTCCAGGAATACGCTCACCTCAAGAACTCGGACAGGCTCTTCGTCACCGGCTGGAACAGTCGCGGATCCGGCGAATTCTCGCTCACCGCCCAGTGGCCTGCCGTCCACGGCGGGCGACGGTGCGACCCCCGGGTGCTCGCCCAGACCATCCGGCAGAGCGGTCTGGTCATCACCCATGCCGAGTACGGCGTGCCGCTGTCCCATCAGATGTTGTTGCATGACTTCAACTTCACCGTCAATCCGGAATTCAACCTTCCGCAGAATCGGCCTACGGATCTGGACATCGATGTCACGGTCTCGGGCACCGGACCCAGCGGACGCGTCGGCAGCGCACTGGACATGAAACTGCACATCCGCCAGGGCCAGACCACCGTGGCGCACGCGGACTTCCAGTGCGCATGGTCCTCGCCGGCGGCGTACCGGCGGCTGCGCGGCGCGCACCTCGGCGTGGACTGGGGAAGTTGGACGCTCCCCGCGCCGGTCGCCCCCGAGCTGGTCGGACGGTCCAGCGCGGCCGATGTGGTGCTCGCAGCGAGCGACCGACCGCGCCGCTGGCAGCTGCGCAACGACACCGGCAACACCCTGCTCTTCGACCACCCGGTCGACCATGTACCGGGCCTGGCGCTGCTGGAGGCCGCCTACCAGGCCGCCCATGCCACCATCGCGCCCGCGGGGTTCGACCCCGCCGTCTTCACCAGCAGTTTCGCGCGCTATGTCGAGTTCGACGAACCCTGCTGGATCGAGACCGAGTTGCTGCCCCGTTCCGCGGCCGGACCGCTCGCGGTCCAGGTCACCGGAGTCCAGGGCGGGCGGACCGTCTTCCGCGCGGGACTGAGCGGGGCGCCGCTTCCGGGGGCCGTTCGACGCGAACAAGCCCCGGAAGGTCACTGATCGACCGGTCCCCCGTCCACCGGACAGCCGGCGCGATGACGCGAAGGGGTGAGGTGAACGCCCGCGCGTTGACGCCGGCCCCGCCTACCCGGGGGTGTCGGCCGACACCGGCAGGACATCCGGCGACAGCGCACCGGCGTGGGCCGTCGCACTGGTCATCCGGCGCAGATGGTGGCGCCGGCACAACACCTCGTAACCCACCTCCCCCATCGCGTGGTTGACGTCGCCGACCACCACCTGGGCGCCCTCGACCACCATCTCCCCGCCCACCGTACGGGCGTTGTGCGTGGCCCGCGCACCGCACCAGCACAGCGCTTCGACCTGAAGCGACTCGATCCGGTCGGCCAGCTCGATCAGGCGCCGGGAGCCGGGGAACAGATGTGTCCGGAAGTCGGTGGTAATCCCGAACGCGAAGACGTCCAGGTCGAGATCGTCGACGATCCGCGCGAGCTGGTCTATCTGCTCGGGGGCGAGGAACTGGGCCTCGTCGACGATGACGTAGTCCGCCCGGCCTCCTTGGGAGAGGTGGTCGACGAGGTAGGCGTAGAGATCCATCCCCTCGTCGGCCTCCACCGCGTCGGTCACCAACCCCAGCCGCGAGGACAGCCGGCCCTCGCCCGCCCGGTCGTCGCGGGTGAAGATCACTCCTTGCAGGCCCCGGGCCGAGCGGTTGTGCCCGATCTGCAGGGCCAGAGTGCTCTTCCCGCAATCCATGGTTCCGGAGAAAAATACCAATTCGGACACGGCTGTGGGGTGGCCTTTCGTGGCGGTCGGAGGCGTGGCAGCGGGCACGGAGCCGCAGGCGGCGCCGTCGGGCGTGCGGGTCGGGTACGGGGTGCGGACGTACGGGGTGCTTGCGGTACGGGGTGCGGACGTACGGGTCAGGTACGGACTTCCAGGAGCGGTACCAGCTGCTCCATGGGGGTCATCGAGCCGTGCATCCCGACCATCTCCGATTCACGGGGCTCTCGTTCACTCGCGATGATCACCATGTCGGCGTGCGCGGCCGCGACGACATCGCCGATCCGGGCCCGCACCCGGTCGTCGACATGCGGCCCGAACCATCCGGCCGCGATGGCCTCTTCGCGGCTCGCGACCCACATCTGCTCGCCGACCACCTCGCGCCATACGGCGAGCACATCGGCCGCCGCGCCCCGGTGTGCGTAGACATGCCGGGCCCGGCCCTCGCCGCCCAACAGGCGTACGCCGGCGCGCAGTTCCCAGTCCTCGTCGAAGTCGATCCGGGACTCGGGGTCGAAGGGGATGTCGATCATGCCGTGGTCGGCGGTGACGTAGAGGGCGCTGCGCGGCGGCAGCTGCTCGGCCAGCCGCTGGGCGAGCCGGTCGACGTACATCAACTGGCCGCGCCAGGCGTCGGAGTCGACGCCGTAGCGGTGCCCCTTGCCGTCCACCTCGGAGTAGTAGGTATAGACCAGCGAGCGGTCGCCGGCGGCGAGCTGCTCCGCGGCGAGGTCCATCCGGTCCTCGCCGGAGAGCCGGCCGTGGAAGGTGCCGCCGCTGAGCGCGACCTTGGTGAGCGGTGTCTGCTCGAAGTTCGGCGCCGAGACCTGGCAGGTGTGGACGCCGGCGGCGTCGGCGAGCTGGAAGACCGTCGGGTACGGCTGCCAGACATACGGGTCGGTCCACGGGTACCAGCGCAGCTGGTTCATCAGCTCGCCGGTGGCCGGGTCCTCACAGGTGTATCCGGGCAGGCCGTGGGCGCCCGGCGGCAGGCCGGTGCCGACCGAGGCGAGCGAGGTGGCGGTGGTGGAGGGGAAGCCCGCGGTCAGCGGGCGGCCGCTGCCGTTGAACGACGTGCCCAGGAGCGAGGTGAGGAACGGCGCCTCCTCCGGGTGGGCCCGCAGCAGCTCCCAGCCCAGGCCGTCGATCAGGAAGACGCAGACCCGGTCGGCGGGGGCCAGCTCCATGGTCGAGGCGAGGCCGGGAACGCCGAGGCCGGCGGCGACGGTGGGCAGCAGATCGGCGAGCGATCCGGTGCCGTAGAGGGGCACCGGGGCGCCGAGCGGGTCGAGCGGTTCGGGTTCCGGCCAGACGGGGGCGATGTCGACCATCAGCGCGGGTTCGTGGTGGCCGCGGTGGCCTCGGAGAGCGCCTGGGCGAAGGTGAGCGTCTCGCGGACCGAGTCCGGACCGTCGCCGGCCTCGCTGACCCGCAGCGAGAGGTCGTCGGCGGTGGAGGAGCCGGTGTAGCCGTGGTCGGCCTCGCAGTTGGGGTCGCCGCAGGCGGCGGGCTCCAGGTCCAGGCGCGCGACGGCACCCCAGCCGATGGTCAGCACGACCTCGCGGGGCAGCTGGCCCGGGGTGTAGGACTCGGGGTTGGCGACCACGCGGCTGAGCACCACGGAGGAGATCCGGCCCAGCTTGACGGACTCGGTGGAGGTGGTGGCGTACGGCGAGGGGGAGGTGGCGTCGGCGGCCTGCTCGTCGGTGTGGCTGACGATGAAGCGGGTGCCGGTCAGGACCAGGACCGTGACATGGCGGCGGACCTCGTTGGCGTCGAAGGTCGTCTCCTGATGGACGAGGTACGACACCACCGGCTCACTGCCGACTGCTGCCTGCACCGCCTCGGCCACGAGCGTCGGGTAGTAGCCACTGCGCTCGATCGCCGCGCGCAGCCCCTGGGTCGTCGTACCGGTCTTCGCCATGGGGTCCATCCTACGGGGCCTGCCGGGCGCCACGGGCCCAGTGGGGGCCGAGGGGCCGCTCAGTACGCGGGCAGACGGCGCGGGCCCAGGTCGGTGGTGGCGGGGGGCCGGGCCAGGCGGACGGCGGCTCCCAGGACGGAGAGGCCCTGCGGGGCGACCACGACCGGTTCGAGGTCCACGCCGACGACCTCAGGGTGGTCGTCGACGAGCCGGGAGACCCGCAGCAGCAGGTCCGCCAGCGCGGCGGTGTCGACGGGCTGGGAGCCTCGCCAGCCGAACAGCAGCGGGGCGGCGCGGATCGAGCGGATCTGCTCGGCGACCTCTTTGTCGGTGGCGGGGATGAGGCGGTGGGCGATGTCGCCGAGCAGCTGGGAGGGCGCGCCGGCCAGGCCGAAGGAGAGCACGGCACCCGCGGCCGGGTCGATGGCGGCGCGGACGATCGTGTCGACACCGCGCGGCACCATCGCCTGCACGACCGGGCGCAGCTCCTCGGGAGAGCCGAGGAAATCGGTCAACTCGGCGTATGTGCGGCGGAGTTCGGCCTCGCCCGCGATGTCCAGGCGGACCCCGCCGAGGTCGGCGCGGTGGCGTAGATGAGGGGCGGTGGTCTTGAGGGCCACCGGGTAGCCGAGGCGGGCGGCCGCGCGCACGGCGGCGTCCGGGTCGGGGGCCGGCAGGACGGGGCGGGTGTGGATGCCGTAGCGGGCGAGGAGGTCGGCGGCGTCCTCGGGCGGCACCGGGACCGAACGGCCGCTGGGGACGTCGGGGGCGAGCCGGTCGAGGAGGCGCTCGATGTCGGCGCCGGCCGCCGCCTCCTGGATGTCGTCGTACTCGGGCACCCGGCCCGGCTCGGCGGCCTCGCGGCGCCAGGCGGCGTAGCGCACGGCCTCGGCGAGGGAGCGTACGGCGCGCTCGGCGGCGGGGTAGGCGGGGATGCGGAGCGGGGCGGTGCGGCGTGCGGCCTCGGTCTCGGCGACGCGGGCGGGCGGCGCAGGCGCGGTGCGGGCGGCGGGGGGCGGGCCAGGAGGGATCGGGGGGCGGGTGGAGCCCACCCGGTGCGCCGGGGCGGGCGGGGCCGATGGGATCGGTGGGATCGGTGGGGCTGGCGGGTTCGGCGGGGCCGGTGCGGGGCGGGGCTCGGCCAGGGCGGCGTCCGGGGGCGGGGCCTGGGGGCCGGCAGCCTGGGAGGCGGGGGCGGCGGATGCCGGGGGCTCATGGGGCTCGGGGGACGCCGCCGGTGCCGCCAGCGTCTCGGCCAGGTCGTCCATCGCCAGGTGGACGACCGTGACGGGCTTGTGCGGATGGGCCGCGGCCGCGCTCCGCAGGGCGGCGGCGAGCGCGATGCCCTCGCCGGCGCCCGGGGAGGCGCCGTCCTGCTCCCCCACCCAGGGGATGGCCGTGACGATCACGGCGTCGCAGCCGTCGCCGGAGAGCGTCTCGGCGAGCGCCACGCGGAAGTCCTCCGGCGTGGCCGCGGAGGCCAGCACGCGGGGGCGCAGCGGACGCAGCCGCTCGGTCAGGCAGGCGTCGTAGGCCAGCAGCGCCAGCGACTCGGAGTTGCCGAGGATGGCGATGCGCGGGCCGGCCGGCAGCGGCTGGGAGGCCAGCAGCAGCCCGGCGTCGATCAGCTCGGTGACCGTGTCGACGCGGATCACCCCGGCCTGGCGCATCAGGGCGGCGACCGTGCTGTCGGGGACGCGGACGGTGGGGACGGCGTGGCCGAGCGGGGCGGTGCCGTTGTGCCGGGCTCCCTTGGCGACCACGACCGGCTTGACGGCGGCGGTGCGGCGGGCGAGCCGGGCGAACTTGCGGGGGTTGCCGATGGACTCCAGATAGAGGATGACGACATCGGTGTCCGGGTCGTCGTGCCAGTACTGGAGCAGGTCGTTGCCCGAGACGTCGGCGCGGTTGCCGGCCGAGACGAAGGCGGAGATGCCGGCGATGCCGCCGTCACCGGGGCCGCGTGCGTGCAGTCCGCTGAGCAGGGCGATGCCGATGGCGCCGGACTGGGTGAACAGGCCGATGTGGCCGGAGCCGGGCATCCGGGGGGCGAGGGAGGCGTTCAGCCGGACGTCGGCAGCGGTGTTGATCAGGCCGAAGGCGTTCGGCCCGATGAGCCGCATGCCGTACGAGCGGGCCTGCCGGAGCAGGGCGCGCTGCCGTTCCCTGCCCTCGGGGCCCGACTCGGCGTAGCCGGAGGACAGGATCAGCACCCCTTGGACGCCGTGTTCGCCGCAGTCCCGGATGACGTCGGGGACGCTGTCGGCGGGGACGGCGATGACCGCGAGGTCGACCGGCTCGTGGATCTCGGCGAGCGCACGGACCGCCGGCACCCCTTCGGGGTCCAGCCGCCGCATGTCCTGGGGGAAGGCGTGGTTGACGGCGTGCACCCGGCCCGTGAAGCCGCAGGTGAGGATGTTGCGCAGCGCGGTGCGGCCGATGCCGCCGGGGGCGCGGCCGGTCCCGATGACGGCGACCGAGCCGGGGGCCAGCAGCCGCTGCACCGAGCGGGCTTCGGCGCGCTGCTCGCGGCCGCGCATCACGGCCACGGACTGCTCGGTGGGCTCCAGGTCGAACTCCAGCCGGACCACGCCGTCTTCGAACGTCCGCTTCTGGGTGTACCCGGCGTCCGTGAAGACCTTGATCATTTTGGAGTTGGCGGGCAGCACCTCGGCGGCGAACCGCCTGATGCCGCGCTCACGGGCGACCGCCGCGATGTGCTCCAGGAGTGCGGAGGCCACCCCGCGCCCCTGATGGGCGTCCTGGACGAGGAAGGCGACCTCGGCCTGGTCGTCCTCGGGGTCCTTGGCGGGCAGTCCCTGGTCGTTGATCCGGTCGTAGCGGACGGTGGCGATGAACTCGCCGCCGACCATGGCGGCCAGTCCGACGCGGTCGACGTAGTCGTGGTGGGTGAAGCGGTGCACATCGCGGTCGGACAGCCGCGGGTAGGGGGCGAAGAAGCGGTAGTACTTCGACTCGTCCGAGACCTGTTCGTAGAAGGAGACCAGCCGCTCGGCGTCATCGGGGGTGATGGGGCGGATCCGCGCCGTGCCGCCGTCGCGCAGCACCACGTCGGCTTCCCAGTGGGTCGGGTATGCATGATCCGGCGGCTTCTGCATGCGGACAGAGTACGGCCGGGCACTGACAACCGGCCCGCGCGCGTACGCTCGGGACAGGACTCGGGGCTGCTGGAGCACTCCCGACCGCGTGAGAGACTGGTCTAGACAACTGTCACGACTTTGAAGGGCAACACCATGGCAGAGCGCCGCGTCAATGTCGGTTGGGCCGAGGGCCTGCACGCCCGCCCCGCGTCGATCTTCGTCCGTGCGGCCACCGCCTCCGGCGTCCCGATGACGATCGCCAAGGCTGATGGCAACCCCGTCAACGCGGCCTCCATGCTCGCGGTGCTGGGCCTGGGCGCGCAGGGCGGCGAGGAGATCGTGCTGGCCTCCGACGCCGAGGGCGCCGAGGCCGCGCTCGACCGCCTGGCGAAGCTCGTCGCCGACGGTCTCGAGGAGCTCCCCGAGACCGTCTGAGTCCCCAGGACCCTCTGCATGCGGCGGCCCCCCCCCCGGGGTCCGGGAACCGTCGCCCCCGCGGGGGCGGTGTGGGGCGGTCGCGGGTAAAAACCCCCGCCCGGGTCCCCCCGGGAATTACCAAACACGGCCCCCAGCGCCGCCCCGCCAGG
>NZ_JBHYJC010000048.1:47159-55169 GCF_042749045.1 Streptomyces sp. NPDC059008
TCGCCCCCCCCCTCCCCCGTCTGAGACCCCCCCACCCTCTCACGGCGGCGCCCCCGCCGCGGACACCGGAAACCGGTCGCCGCGGCGGGGCCGTTTCGCTGCGATCGCGGTTCCTCACCCCGGCCGGTATCCCGCCTGAATTGCCCTACCAGGGCACCATGCGCCGCCGCGACTGAATCAATTCTTCAGAAAAGGCCGTACGGTTCAGCGCCCGGTCCGGAAGCACAGGAAATCCGAATACGGGTGCACGCCGGGCGGAATAACGGCGCCCTTACGGGAAAAGTCGCCATGCGGCCTTCGCGCCCATTCCCCTGCGCGTGCCATTCCCCCGCACACCTCTTTGTATACGGGGCCCCTGTTAAGAGCGGGCACGCGCTGTGTTGACGGGCCGTTTCGGATCCCTCACCTCGACCTTGGCCGGGCGCCGCAGCCGGTAGACCGGCAGCGAACGCTCGATATGGGCCGCCATCAGGGCGCGGGCGCGTTCGGCGTCCCCCCGGGCCACCGCGTCCAGCACCGCGCCGTGATCGTCCCAGGACTCGCCGGCCCTGGCCGGCGGCTCCACCGCGTACATCCACTCGATCTTGCGCCGCAGCTGGGTCAGCAGCGCGGTCAGGCTGGGGCTGCCGGCCGCCTGGGCGAGCGTCTCGTGGAACCAGCCGTCCAATTGGCGCAGGTCCGCGGCGTTGCCGTGGCGCGCCCGCTCACGTCCGAGCCGCACCAGTCCGCGCAGCACCTTGAGGTGGGCCGGGCTGCGGCGGGCGGCCGCGCGGGCGGCCCCCAGCGGCTCCAGCAGCGCGCGGATGTCCAGCAGGTCGGCGGCCTCCTGCTCGGTGGGCTCGGCGACACAGGCGCCCGCGTGATGGCGGGTGGTGACGAAGCCCTCCGACTGCAGGGTGCGCAGCGCTTCGCGGACCGGCACCCTGGAGACGCCGTAACGCGCCGCCAGGATCTCCTCGATCAGCCGGCTCCCCGGCGCCAGCGCACCGGAGACAATGTCCTCGCGAATCGCCGTGCACACCGCATGCGCGGAAATATGGCCTCGCATCGTCCGTGCCTCCGCCGTAATCCCCTGGAAAAGCCGCCGGTTGACGACTTTTCCGTGACTCTATTCGACCGGGACGGCTTTTCCGACGGACTCCGCTTATCCATGGATATTTTTTAGCCAACGGACGGCGCCGGCATCGGGCGAAGCGGTGTGTCAGACGATGCGGAGGCGGCTGCGGTGCATCAGACGTTGACGCCGTGCGCGCGCAGATACGCGACCGGGTCGATGTCCGAGCCGTAGTCGGCAGTGGTGCGGGCCTCGAAGTGCAGGTGCGGGCCGGTGACGTTGCCGGTGGCACCGGAGAGCCCGATCTGCTTGCCGGGGGTGACGCTCTCGCCGACCGAGACGGAGATCGACGACAGGTGGCCGTACTGGG
The DNA here is from genome assembly GCF_042749045.1 of Streptomyces sp. NPDC059008. NCBI lineage: Bacteria > Bacillati > Actinomycetota > Actinomycetes > Kitasatosporales > Streptomycetaceae > Streptomyces > Streptomyces sp. NPDC059008. Next base: position 48,584 of record NZ_JBHYJC010000048.1, read on the forward strand.
TGTACGTACCGTCGTTCATCTTGATCACGACGTTGTTGCCGTACGAGCCGCCCCAGCCGGCCTCGACGACGGTGCCCGCGCCGACGGCGTGGACGGAGGTCCCGGAGGCGGCGTGGAAGTCGATGCCGGTGTGGCTGCCCGAGGACCACAGGCTGCTGGACGCCTTGTAGGCGGTGGACACGTACGAGCCGGCGATCGGGGCGACGAAGGTGTTGAGGCGCTTGCGCTCGGCCTCGCGGGCGGCGCGCTCCTTGGCCTCGCGCTCGGCCTTGGCCTTCTTCCGGGCCGCCTCGGCGCGCCGCTGGGCCTCCTCGGCCTGCTTCTTGGCGACGGCCTCGGCCTTCGCCCTCGCGGCGGCGGCCTCGGCGTCGGCCTGCTGCGCGTCGGCCTGGGCCTCGATGCGGTTGGCGAGCTCGTCACCGAGGACGACGGCCTGCTGCAGACCGGTGTCGTGGGTGCGCGCCTCGTCCGTGGCGGCCAGCGCCGGCGAGGCCACCGAGGCGACAACGCCGGAGGCCGCGAGGGTGGCTATGCCTGCGATGTTGCGGGTCGAGCGGGCGGTGCGGCTCGCACGACGGTGCTTCCCGGTGGCACGTATGAACGCCATGTACTGGCTTGTCCTTTCCTTCCTTCTCGCCTACCGGGTTAGCTGACGGGTTCGGAGCAGGAAGGTCTCCTACGGGCTCCTCCGAAGAGGGGTCCGATTCACCCCAGGGACGTGTGGGTCCCCGGCTCCCCTGGCTCGCGCCGTACGGGGACTCGGCGATGACTGTCCGGTGCCACTGTTGTGGCGGAGTTGTGACGAACAGCCGGACCGACGCTAATCGGGGCAACTTTCGATCGCCAAACAGAACCGCTTTTTTGTGCGGGATGCCACAAGAAGCGGCGCAGCCAGTCATCACAAACCGGACATACGGCGGCTCCCGTGGCAGAGAGCACCACGGGAGCCGTCGCTCGAAACTGATCCGCCGTCATACGCAGCGGTCAGGGCGTGCCTTTCGGATCGGCCCTAGCCGCCGACGACCGTCACCTCGCCCAACCCCAGCGCCTTGACGGGCTCGGCGATCTGGGCCGCGTCACCCACCAGGACCGTCACCAGCCGGTCCACCGGGAAGGCGCTGACCGCCGCCGCGGTCGCCTCGACCGTGCCGGTCTCCGCGAGCCGGGCGTACAACTGCGCCTGGAAGTCGTCCGGGAGCTGCTGCTCCACCTGGTCGGCCAGCGTGCCCGCGACGGCCGCCGCGGTCTCGTACTTCAGCGGCGCGACCCCGACGAGGTTCTGGACGGCGACATCGCGCTCCTCGTCCGTCAGCCCCTCTGCCGCGAGGGTCCGCAGCACCTGCCACAGGTCCTGGAGCGCCGGGACGGTGGAGGCGGTGTCCACCGAGCCGCTGATGGCCAGCAGGGCCGCGCCCGTCGCCCCCTCGGGGGAGCCGGGGGCGGTGGAGCGCAGTACCTGGCCGAAGGCGCGCACCCCGTAGGTGTAGCCCTTCTCCTCCCGCAGCACACGGTCCAGCCGGGAGGTGAGGGTGCCGCCGAGGCAGTACGTGCCGAGGACCTGCGCCGGCCACACCCGGTCGTGCCGGTCGGCGCCGATCCGGCCGATGAGCAGCTGCGTCTGGACGGCTCCGGGGCGGTCCACGATCACCACACGGCCGGTGTCGTCGGCGACGATCGGCGCCGCCTTCAGCGGCTCGGCCGTCGAGCCGCTCCAGGCGCCGAGGGTCTCGGCGAGCGCCGCGTCCAGGTCGACACCGGTGAAGTCGCCGACGATGACGGCGGTGGCCGTGGCCGGCCGCACATGGGCGTCGTAGAAGGCCCGGACGGCCGCCGCGTCGATGCGGGCCACGGTCTCCTCGGTGCCCTGCCTGGGCCGCGACATGCGCGCGGTGGCCGGGAACAGCTCCTTGGACAGCGCCATGGCGGCGCGCCGGGCCGGGTTGGCGAGCTCGTGCGGGATCTCGTCGAGGCGGTTGCGCACCAGCCGCTCGACCTCGCTGTCCGGGAAGGCGGGGGCGCGCAGCGCGTCGGCGAGCAGGCCGAGCGCGCGCGGCAGCCGGGAGGCCGGGACCTCCAGGGAGACCCGTACACCGGGGTGGTCGGCGTGGGCGTCCAGCGTGGCGCCGCAGCGCTCCAGCTCGGCGGCGAACTCCTCGGCGTCGTACTTGTCGGTGCCCTCCGACAGCGCACGCGCCATGATCGTGGCGACGCCGTCCAGCCCCTCGGGCTCGGCGTCCAGCGGCGCGACGAGGTTGACCTCGACGGCGACGACCTGCTGGCCGGGGCGGTGGCTGGTCAGCAGGGTGAGCCCGTTGGGGAGTTGGCTGCGGTCGGGGGCCGGGAAGGCCCACGGCTTGGGCGCGCCGCCCCGGGGCTGGGGGTGGAAGTCCATGGTGCTCATGGGGGACCCTGCGCGGTTGGTGGCGTCGCTCACTGGTCCGCCTCCCCTTCCTCGGTGTCGGCGGCGTCGGTCGGCTCGGTGGGTTCGTAGACCAGCACCGCGCGGTTGTCGGGGCGCAGCCGGGCCTTGGCGACCGCCTGCACCTCCTCGGCGCTGATGTCCAGGACGCGCTGCACGGCGGACAGCGCGAGCTGCGGGTCGCCGAACAGGACGGCGAAGCGGCACAGTTCGTCGGCGCGGCCGCTGACCGTGGCGAGACGGTCCAGCCATTCGCGCTCCAGCTGGGCCTGCGCGCGCTCCATCTCCTCCGGGGTCGGGCCCTCGGCGGCGAAGCGGGCCAGCTCCTCGTCAACGGCGCGCTCGATGTCGGGGACCTCCACGCCGCCGGACGTCTTCACGTCCAGCCAGCCCAGCGACGGCGCGCCGGCCAGCCGCAGCAGGCCGAAGCCGGCCGCCACGGCGCTGCGGTCACGGCGCACCAGCCGGTTGTACAGGCGGGAGGACTCGCCGCCGCCCAGGACGGTCAGCGCCAGGTCCGTGGCGTCCGCCTCACGGGTGCCGTCGTGCGGCAGACGGTAGGCCGCCATCAGGGCGCGGGAGGGCACGTCCTCCTCGACGACCTCGCGCAGCTGGCCGCCCATGACGTCGGGCAGCGCGCCGTCCCGGGGCGGCTGCTTGCCGTCGTGCGAGGGGATCGAACCGAAGTACTTCTCGATCCAGGCCAGCGTCTGCGCGGAGTCGATGTCGCCGACGACCGACAGGACGGCGTTGTTGGGCGCGTAGTACGTACGGAAGAACGCCCGGGCGTCCTCCAGCGAGGCGGCGTCCAGGTCGGCCATCGACCCGATGGGCGTGTGGTGGTACGGGTGGCCCTCCGGGTACGCCATGGCCGTCAGCTTCTCGAAGGCCGTGCCGTAGGGGACGTTGTCGTAGCGCTGGCGGCGCTCGTTCTTGACGACGTCGCGCTGGTTCTCCAGGGACTCTTCGTCGAGCGCGGTCAGCAGCGAGCCCATCCGGTCCGCCTCCAGCCAGAGCGCGAGCTCCAGCTCATGGGTGGGCATGGTCTCGAAGTAGTTGGTGCGCTCGAAGCTCGTGGTGCCGTTGAGCGAGCCGCCGGCGCCCTGCACCAGCTCGAAGTGGCCGTTGCCCTTCACCTGCGCGGAGCCCTGGAACATCAGGTGCTCGAAGAGGTGAGCCAGGCCCGTACGGCCCTTGACCTCGTGGCGGGAGCCGACGTCGTACCACAGGCACACCGCTGCGACCGGGGTCAGGTGGTCTTCGGAGAGCACCACGCGCAGGCCGTTGGCCAGCCGGTGCTCGGTCGCTGTCAGGCCGCCGGAGCCGGCTTGTTCTGTGGCCGTGTGACCCATGGGCATGTACGTCCCTTCGATCCGCTTGCGAGGAAGTTCTGTCACTGTATGCAAGCGCGTCGGCATCTGGCGAAGTTCCCGTGCGACCGGCCCCGATCGAGCGTCGTGCCCGGGGCCCTCGGGAGGCGAAGGGGGAGTCGCGGTGGGCGTTGTCAGTAGGGCGGTCCACAATGGTCCGCGTCAGACTCAGAGATACTCGCCGGTTGATCCCCCAGCTGATTGACCCGACTGATTGACCGACGTCGCCCTGACGTCGCAGCCCGACATCGGCAGTAGACGCAGCAGAAGGAGCCGCAGCCGCGATGGCCCGCCGCAGCACGAAGACCCCGCCGCCGGACGACTTCGAGGAGAGGATCCTCGACATCGACGTCGTCGACGAGATGCAGGGTTCCTTCCTCGAGTACGCGTATTCGGTCATCTACTCGCGCGCCCTGCCGGACGCCCGCGACGGTCTCAAGCCCGTGCACCGCCGCATCCTCTACCAGATGAACGAGATGGGCCTGCGCCCCGACCGCGGCTACGTCAAGTGCGCCCGGGTCGTCGGCGAGGTCATGGGTAAGCTTCACCCGCACGGCGACGCGTCGATCTACGACGCGCTGGTGCGCATGGCGCAGCCGTTCTCGATGCGGGTGCCGCTGGTGGACGGGCACGGCAACTTCGGCTCGCTGGGCAACGACGACCCGCCCGCGGCCATGCGGTACACCGAGTGCCGGATGGCGTCCGCGACGTCCCTGATGACGGAGTCGATCGACGAGGACACCGTCGACTTCGCGCCCAACTACGACGGCCAGGAGCGGGAGCCGGTCGCCCTGCCCGCCGCGTACCCGAACCTCCTCGTCAACGGCTCGTCCGGTATCGCGGTCGGTATGGCCACGAACATGCCGCCGCACAACCTGGGCGAAGTCATCGCCGCGGCCCGCCATCTGATCAAGCACCCCAACGCCGACCTGGACACGCTGATGCGCTTCGTGCCCGGTCCCGACCTGCCGACGGGCGGCCGGATCGTGGGCCTGGGCGGCGTACGGGACGCGTACGAGAAGGGCCGCGGCACGTTCAAGATCCGCGCGACGGTGACGGTGGAGAACGTCACCGCCCGTCGCAAGGGCCTGGTCGTCACCGAACTCCCCTTCACGGTCGGCCCCGAGAAGGTCATCTCCAAGATCAAGGACCTGGTCGGCTCGAAGAAGCTCCAGGGCATCGCGGACGTCAAGGACCTCACCGACCGTGAGCACGGCCTGCGGCTGGTGATCGAGGTCAAGAACGGCTTCAACCCCGAGGCCGTCCTCGAGCAGCTCTACAAGCTCACGCCGATGGAGGAGTCCTTCGGCATCAACAACGTCGCGCTGGTGGACGGCCAGCCGCTGACGCTGGGGCTGAAGGAGCTGCTGGAGGTCTACGTCGATCACCGCTTCGAGGTGGTGCGCCGGCGCAGCGAGTTCCGGCGCGGCAAGCGGCGCGACCGGCTCCATCTGGTCGAGGGCCTGCTGACGGCCCTGGTGGACATCGACGAGGTGATCCGCCTGATCCGCTCCAGCGAGAACAGCGCGCAGGCCAAGGAGCGGCTGATCGAGCGCTTCTCGCTGAGCGACATCCAGACGCAGTACATCCTCGACACGCCGCTGCGCCGGCTGACCAAGTTCGACCGTATCGAGCTGGAGTCCGAGCGCGACCGGCTGCAGGACGAGATCGAGAAGCTGACCCGGATCCTGGAGTCGGACGCCGAGCTGCGCAAGCTGGTCTCCAACGAGCTGGCCGCGGTCGCCAAGAAGTACAGCACGGACCGGCGCACGGTCCTGCTGGAGTCGGCGGGCCCCTCGGTCGGCGCGGTGCCGCTGGAGGTCTCCGACGACCCGTGCCGGGTGCTGCTGTCCTCTACGGGCCTGCTGGCGCGCACGGTCACCGGCGAGGTGCCCTTCGACGTCGACGCCAAGCGGGTCAAGCACGATGTGATCGTCTCGGCGGTGCCGGCGACGACCCGCGGGGAGGTGGGCGCGGTGACGTCCCTGGGCCGGCTGCTGCGGCTCTCCGTGATCGATCTGCCGCAGCTCCCGGAGACGGCGGCGGCACCCAACCTCTCCGGTGGCGCCCAGATCTCGGAGTTCCTGACACTGCAGGACGGCGAGGAGCTGATCTGCCTGACCACACTGGACGAGTCCTCGCCGGGCCTGGCCCTCGGCACGGAGCAGGGCGTCGTCAAGCGGGTGGTGCCCGACTACCCCTCCAACAAGGAGGAGTTGGAGGTCATCACCCTCAAGGAGGGCGACCGCATCGTGGGCGCCGCCGAGCTGCGCACCGGTGAGGAGGACCTGGTCTTCATCACCAACGAGGCGCAGCTGCTGCGCTATCAGGCGTCGCAGGTGCGGCCGCAGGGCCGCCCGGCCGGCGGTATGGCGGGCATCAAGCTGGGCGAGGGCGCAAAGGTGATCTCGTTCTCGGCGGTCGATCCGGCCTCCGACGCCATGGTGTTCACCGTCGCCGGCTCGCACGGCACGCTCGACGACTCGGTGGCCACGGCCAAGCTCACCCCGTTCGACCAGTACCCGCGCAAGGGCAGGGCCACGGGCGGCGTGCGCTGCCAGCGCTTCCTGAAGGGCGAGGACTGTCTGACCCAGGCATGGGCGGGGCCGACACCGGTGCGCGCCGCGGACGCCAAGGGCGCCCCGGTCACGCTGCCGGACGTCGATCCGCGACGGGACGGCTCGGGAGTGCCCCTGGCGAAGCCGGTGGCGGCACTGGCGGGACCGATGTAGGCGGCCGCACCTCGCGCAACGCGGACGGGCGCTGTCGGGCCGGAAGTCCACCGGTCCGACAGTGG